>CAZIHW010000061.1:0-17672 GCA_964539045.1 uncultured Eubacteriales bacterium
CCATCCGCCAATGCGTTTTGAAAAGAGGGCTTGCCACATGCGGCGAGTGCCCGGAAAGGAACGGCTGTCATACTGTAGGAGCGGTCTGGGACAGCAATCCGGAAGCAAGGCACGCTTTTGACAAAAATCCCGAACGCTGATGCGTTCGGGATTTTTACTTATTTGCTATTCGCTTTTCACTGCTTATTTATTGTCGCTTATCATTTGCTTTTTGAATATTATTACCGATGCAACTAAAATGGCAATAGTATAAATAACAAAGATAACAATATTTCTTATTGAAATGCTTTCTAAATTGTCATTCATTATTCCTTTTAATATTGTTAAACAGGATTCAAAAGGTAAGTATTCGCAAATCTTACCAAATACATTGCCTAATGTTTCTTTCGGGAAATACATACCGCTTGTAAAACACACAAGCTGAACTACAATACTCGATATTCCGGAAGATGCCTTCTCAGAAGAAATACTTCCTATTATTATTCCTATGGCTATGAACAAAATTGCGATAATTATTGACATAAGTATTGTCCAAATAATATTTATGCTGAATTTCAAACCTAAAATTATTGCCAGAATAAAGAACAATACGTTTTGTATCAAAATAATTGGAATAATTGATAACATATATCCCAATATGTAATCTGTTGATTTCATGGGACTGATTCCGAGTCTTACCAGCAAGGATGTGGTTCTGTCCTTACTGATTAACATTGCTGTAAACAATGTTATGAACGAAAATCCAAAGACTATAATTCCGGGTGTAAAATTCTCTAATTCATAACTTTTATTGGGTATATCAAATTGCTGAAATATAAACAGTAAAAATAGAGGTAAAATTATAGCAAAGATTAAACTTAACGGATCTCTGATGATTTCTTTAAAATTTCTTTTTGCAAAATTTAATGTCCTCATATTATAATTCACCTCCTGTTGCTATTTTTACGAATGCATCCTCAAAATTCTCAGCATTTGTTTTCTCTATCAGTTCTTTTGCAGTTCCTACATCTATCAAATTTCCTTTTGCCATTATACCTATTCTATCCGACAAACTTTCTGCTTCTTCCATATAATGAGTTGTTAATATTATTGTTATTTTACCTTTTAACTTTTCAATAACCGACCATAACTCTTTTCTTGCAATTACATCCAGTCCGAGTGTCGGCTCATCTAAGAACAGTATTTTGGGTTCGTTTATCAATGAAATAGCTATAGATACTTTTCTTTGCCATCCTCCGGACAATGTTTTTGCTTTTTGATTTAATACTTCATCTAATTTAAACATTTTGATTAATTCATTTAGTTTCTCTTGTTTATTCGGAATTTGATATACGCCTGCCATAAATTCTAAGTTTTCTTTTACGGAAAGGTTAGGGGCTATGGCTGTTTCCTGCGGAGATACATTCAGTATCTCCTTTATTTTTTGTCTGTCTTTTATAATATCCAATCCCAATATCTTTATATCTCCGTCTGTCGGTAATATCAGAGTTGAAAGCATTTTTATAGTCGTAGTTTTTCCTGCTCCGTTTGTACCGAGTAAAGCAAATAATTCGCCTTCGTTTATTTTTAAATCAATTTCATTTACTGCTGTTTTATCTTTAAATTTTTTTGTCAATTTACTTGTTTCTATAGCTAACACTTCTTATTTGCCTCCTTTTGGGAATACTTTATTTGTCAGATCTTCTATTGCATCTGCTTTTAATAGGGCAATACCTTGTGCTTTATCACAGAGCACAATAATTGAATCGCCGGGATTTATATCAAACATATCCCTTGCTTCTTTAGGAATTACAATTTGTCCTTTCTCTCCGACTTTGCTTATACCTACAAACTTGTCTTTTGCCATTTTTATCTACCTCCAGGTTATACTTGTTATACTTACAAATTGTACAAGTTATACTTTTCATACTTATTATACCTTTGGGGACAGGGGAAAGCAATATGTATTTCAATATTCTATTACTTTCATCAAAACTACATAAAACACAATACTTATGATTTTTATAACAAATGACACACAAAATACCGGATACGTTATGCATTTTTTACGAATTTTAATTTTCGACAAATTTCTACTTGAAACGGTGCAATATATCATGTTAATATTGAAATCGAGAATTAGGGTAGGAGGGGCCATTATCATGGAAATCAGATCTTATTTTAAGATTGAAAATTCCTTGGATAAGTGCTTTTATTTTTCCCACCTCAAAATTGAAGATGGTTTTGTTGACAACTTTTCTATTTGAGAAGTTGTTTTTTTTTAGTGTGCCGCACTAAATGCAAAACCTGAAAGAAAAGGAGAATGAAATATGTCAGAAAACACGGCAGTTTATGACGCAAAAACACTTGGTGTTCCAAAGATGCTTATTCTCGGTCTCCAGCACATGTTCGCAATGTTCGGTGCTACAGTTCTTGTACCTCTTATCACAGGTCTTGACGTGGCTACAACACTTCTTTGCGCAGGACTCGGAACACTTCTCTTCCACTTCATTACCAAAGGAAAAGTACCGGCATTCCTCGGCTCATCCTTTGCTTTCCTCGGCGGATATGCAGCTATAGCTCCTACAGCTGATGCAGCAGGAAATGCGATTGACAACGCAAAGCTTCTTCCTTATGCATGCCTCGGTGTTGCATGCGCAGGTATGGTTTACTTTATCCTTGCAGGTCTGATCAAGGCTGTAGGTGTAAACAAGGTAATGCGCTTCTTCCCACCGGTTGTAACAGGACCTATCATTATAGCTATAGGACTCGGACTTGCAGGTTCTGCCATAAACAACTGCAAAACTGACTGGGTAGTTGCTTTGACTGCACTTGTAGTAGTTATCGTATTCAACATTTGGGGTAAGGGTATGATGAAAATTATTCCTATTATCCTCGGTGTTGCGGCTTCATATATTATGGCCCTCATTCGTGGCGGCGTAGATTTTGCACCGATAAAGGAAGCAAAACTTTTCGGACTTCCTATTCATTGGGATGCTACCGTATTCGGCGGTGTTGACTTCTCAAATAAATCACTTGTTATAAGTGCAATCATAGCAATCGTACCGATAGCTCTTGCTACAATGATGGAGCACATCGGCGATATATCCGCTATCTCAGCAACAGTTGGTAAGAACTACATAAAGGATCCGGGACTTCATAGAACTCTTGTAGGAGACGGTCTTGCTACAACGCTTGCATCTCTCTTCGGAGGCCCGGCAAATACAACCTACGGTGAGAACACAGGTGTTCTTGTTCTTACAAAGGTTTACGATCCGAGAGTAATACGCCTTGCAGCTATCTTTGCTTCGGTTCTTGCATTCTCTCCTAAGTTCGCAGCAGTTATCGAAACAATCCCGGCAGCAACTATAGGCGGTATATCATTCATACTTTACGGTATGATTTCAGCAGCAGGTGTAAGAAACATTGTTGAGTCACAGGTTGACTTCACAAACAACAGAAACCTTATAATTGCAGCTGTTATCCTTGTAACATCTCTCGGTCTTGTAGGCGGTGCTACTTTCTCAGTAGGAAGTGTTACAATTACACTCTCTGCTTTGGCAGTAGCTTCTATCGCAGGTATAGTTCTCAATGCTATACTTCCCGGAAAAGACTTCGACTTTGAAGAAGATGATCCAAAGGACGTAGGCGCAGATCTTTCGGTTAATCCGAATGCTAAAGCTGAAAAGTAATAAATTAAATAAAGGAAGTACACTTTTACGGTGTACTTCCTTTTTAAAAATAGCATGTTAAAACTTAGTGAAGAATTGTTGGAGGATAAAAATGAAAAACATCGGAGGCTCTCAAAACTTAAACAATGTTTCTGATTTTGTTTCTTCAAATTACTTTATCTTTCCCGGTTTTTGCGATGTGCATGTGCATTTTCGCGAGCCGGGTTTTTCTTACAAAGAGACAATAAGAACGGGCTCTTTGTCTGCGGCACGCGGTGGATATACAACAGTTTGCACCATGCCGAATTTAAATCCTGTTCCGGACACTAAGGAACATCTCCATGAACAGCTTGATATAATCAAAAACACGGCGCTTATAGAAGTTCTGCCTTATGCTTCAATAACTGTAAATGAGGCGGGGGCTGAAATAGCAAAACTTGAAGAGCTCTCAGAGGCAGTTGCTTTTTCTGACGACGGGCACGGCGTACAAAATGAAGATATAATGAAAAGCGCTATGTTACGTGCAAAGGCTATGGGAAAGGTTATAGCTGCGCATTGTGAAGTGAATGAATTGCTCAAAGGCGGATACATACACGACGGTTTATATGCAAAGAAACACGGACATGCGGGCATATGCAGTGAGAGCGAGTTTTTGCAGATAGTCAGAGATGTGCGGCTTGCCGGGGAAACAGGATGTTCATACCATGTTTGTCACATCTCAACTAAAGAGAGTGTTGATATAATCAGGAAAGCGAAGGCAGCCGGCATTGACGTAACCTGCGAAACTGCACCGCATTATCTGGTGCTCGATGAAAATGACATACAGGAAGACGGACGTTTTAAAATGAATCCTCCTCTCAGATCCGCCGCAGACAGGGAGGCGCTTCTTGAGGGGTTACAGGATGGTACGATTGATATGATAGCAACTGACCACGCGCCCCACTCGGCGGAGGAGAAATCCCGTGGACTCAGCAAAAGTGCTTTCGGAGTTGTGGGTCTTGAAACAGCATTTCCTGTACTGTATACAAGGCTCGTAAAAACAGGAATTATCACTATTGAAAAGCTTATTGAACTCATGGCTGTAAATCCGCGAAAAAGATTCGGTATTCCGATCAGGGATAATGATTATACAATCTGGGATCTCGAATCCAAATTTATTGTAAACCCCGAGGAGTTTTTGACAAAGGGAAGAGCTACACCTTTTGAGGGGGAGGAGTTCTTCGGAAAATGTGTAAAGACCGTATTCAACGGGGAAACAGTTTATTTTGACAAGGATATAGAAGCCGAATGCAGTAAGGAGATAAAATGAGACAGGCAGTTTTTACGATTATAGAAAACAAATACATTGCCACAGATATCTACAAGATGGTGCTGAAGGGCGATGTAAATGAGATAACAGCTCCGGGGCAATTTATTAACATAAAAATACAGGAACTCTTTCTGAGGAGGCCGATTTCAGTCTGCGATGTAGATTATTCCGCAAGCACCCTTACAATTATCTACAAGGTTGTAGGCAAAGGAACAAGTCTGATGTCAAAAATGTGCTGTGGGGAAGAACTTGATATATTGGTTGGCCTCGGAAATGGTTATGACCTTACGACGGCAGGAGATTCTCCTGTGCTTGTAGGCGGAGGCGTGGGTGTTCCGCCGCTTTATATGCTTGCAAAAAGGCTTTTGGAACAAGGCAAAAAAGTTACGGTAATCCTTGGATTTAATACAGAAAAAGAGATCTTTTTGGAAAAAGAGTTTAAAGAACTCGGCGCGAAAGTTTTTGTGACAACGGTTGACGGAAGCTATGGTATAAAGGGCTTTGTTACGGACGCGCTTAAAGATATTGATTATACATACTTCTATACTTGCGGTCCTGAGCCGATGCTCAAAGCTATATATAACTGTTCGAAAACATCGGGGCAGATGAGTTTTGAAGAGCGTATGGGCTGCGGCTTCGGTGCGTGCATGGGATGTTCATGTAAGACAATCTCCGGAAACAAGAGGATATGTAAAGAGGGACCGGTTATGAAGAAGGAGGAGATATTGTGGGAGATATAAGTACTAAAGTAAATCTTTGCGGTATAGAACTTGATAATCCCGTAATACCCGCTTCGGGCACATTCGGTTTCGGTTACGAATTCGCCGAACTTTACGATATAAATATCCTGGGTACATTTTCATTCAAAGGTACGACTAAAGAGCCGAGATTCGGAAATCCGACTCCGAGGATAGCGGAGTGCACGGCAGGTATGATAAACGCTGTAGGGCTTCAAAATCCGGGCGTTGATAAAGTTGTAAGCGACGAGCTTGAAAAGTTGAAAAAAGTTTTTCATAAGCCCGTCATGGCAAATGTAAGCGGTTTCTCGGTTGATGAATATGCCTATACCTGCCAAAAGATCGATGCCTGTGAACAGGTGGGTTGGATTGAAGTAAATGTAAGCTGTCCGAATGTACACGGCGGCGGAATGAGTTTCGGAACCGATCCTAAGGCTGCTGCGGAAGTTACGAAAGCTGTAAAGGCTGTTACAACAAAGCCTGTTATCATTAAACTCTCGCCGAATGTAACGGATATTGTTTCTATAGCTAAGGCCTGTGAAGATGCCGGTGCGGACGGAATCAGCCTTATCAACACACTTCTGGGTATGAGAATAGATCTTAAGACAAAAAAGCCTGTTATAGCAAATAAAATGGGTGGATTCTCGGGAAGCGCAATCTTTCCCATAGCCCTTAGAATGGTATACCAGGTTTCGGAAGCTGTTAAAATTCCGGTTGTGGGAATGGGCGGAGTTTCAAGTGCAGAAGACGTGATTGAGATGATGCTCGCCGGTGCCACGGCAGTAGAAGTCGGGGCGGCAAATTTGGTGAATCCGTTTGCGTGCAAGGAAATAATAGAGGCTCTTCCGGATGTTATGAAAAAGTACGGTATTAACAATTTGGAAGAGATAATAGGAGGCTCAAGATAAATGGGTAAGGACGTAATAATAGCTTGTGACTTTTCGAGCGCTGAGGAAACCTTTGCATTTCTTGACAAGTTTGAAAATTCATCGAGAAAGCCCTTTGTGAAGATAGGCATGGAACTCTTTTATGCGGAGGGTCCTCAGATAGTTAAGGAGATAAAGAAGAGGGGCCACAAAATCTTTCTTGATTTGAAGCTTCATGATATACCGAATACAGTGAAAAAGACAATGTCTGTATTGTCAAAGCTCGATGTGGATATGACCAATCTCCATGCGGCCGGAACCAAGCAAATGATGGAGGCGGCTGTTTTGGGGCTTACAAGGGAAGACGGAACAAGACCTTTGCTTATAGCTGTTACCCAATTGACTTCAACCGATCAGGAGAGTCTGGAGAAAGATATACTCATAGAAAAACCTATTGATGAGGTTGTTATGCAATATGCGGAGAATGCGAAAAATTCCGGACTTGATGGTGTAGTATGCTCTCCTCTCGAGGCAGAAAAAGTTCATTCCCGCTGCGGAGATAAATTTTTAACCGTGACTCCGGGAGTTCGTTTCGCAGACGGGGAAAAGGGAGATCAGAAACGGGTTATGACTCCCGCTCAGGCTAAGGAAATAGGTTCTGACTATATAGTTGTGGGAAGGCCTATAACACAGGCAGAAGATCCGATTGCAGCATATGAGCGCTGTGTATCTGAATTTGTAGATTGACAGGAGGACTGATTATGACCGCGACAGAAAAACTTATAGCCAAAGACTTGCTGTCTATTAAGGCAGTATTCTTCAGACCGGAAGAACCTTTTACATGGGCTTCGGGAATTAAGAGCCCTGTTTATTGTGATAACCGACTTACACTCACAGCTCCGTCTGTTCGAAATGATGTGGAAAATTCATTGGTTGAGATTATAAAGAAAGAGTATCCCGAGGTTGAAGTTGTTATGGGTACCTCAACAGCGGGAATAGCACATGCTGCAATTGTAGGCCATATCATGGGTCTTCCTATGGGATACGTTCGCTCAGGCGCCAAAGACCATGGCAGACAAAATCAAATAGAAGGCAAGCTTGAGAGCGGACAAAAGGTTGTAGTTGTTGAGGATTTGATTTCAACCGGGGGAAGCGTTATCGAGGTGGTAAACGTCCTGAGAGATGCGGGTGCAGATGTTCTCGGTGTTGTGTCCATATTTACCTACGGAATGCAAAAGGGCATAGAGAGACTTAAAGAGGCAAATGTACGCAATATATCCCTTACAAACTTCGATTGCATTGCCGAGGTGGCAGCACAGGAAGGATACATTAAAGAAGAGGATATAGAGAGGTTAATTAAATTCAGAAATAATCCGTCTGATGAAAGCTGGGTGAAATAATGAAAGATTTAATTGATATAAGGGACTTGAGCGAGAGCGATATAGAGAATCTTATAGATACAGCAGAGGACATAATCAGTGATCCTGAGAAGTATTCAAAAAAGTGTGCCGGAAAGAAAATTGCCACACTCTTTTATGAGCCGTCAACAAGGACAAGACTGAGCTTTGAGGCCGCCATGATAGAACTCGGCGGCAGTGTGATAGGATTCTCATCGGCGACTGACAGCTCTGTTTCAAAGGGTGAAAGCGTTGCCGATACTGCTAAAACCGTGGAGTGCTTTGCGGACATCATTGCTATGAGACATCCAAAGGAGGGCGCTCCCTTTGTTGCCGCATCAAATATAAATATACCCGTAATAAATGCCGGTGACGGCGGTCATAATCATCCGACCCAGACACTCACTGACTTGCTTACGATAAAAAGGGAAAAGGGACGTCTTGATAATCTTGTTATAGGATGCTGCGGAGACCTTAAATTCGGAAGAACCGTACATTCATTGATAGGCGCCATGTCGAGATATGCCAATGTTAAGTTTATACTTATCTCTCCGGAGGAATTAAAAATCCCCGAGCATGTACGCACGGAGATACTTGATAAGAATAACATTCCTTATGAAGAGGTTACCGGCCTTGAAGAGGCAATGCCTGAGCTTGACATACTGTATATGACAAGGGTTCAAAGGGAGAGATTCTTCAACGAGGCTGATTATGTAAGACTTAAGGATACATATATACTTAACAGCGAAAAGCTCACAAATGCCAAGAAGGATCTGGCAATTTTACATCCGTTGCCGAGAGTAAATGAGATTTCAACCGAGGTGGATGCTGATCCGCGGGCTTGCTATTTCAGGCAGGTTAAGAACGGAAAGTATATAAGAATGGCACTTATAATGAAGCTTCTCGGCATTGATTAAAGGAGGTAGCAATAATGATCATAGGAACCATTGTAAACGGAATTGTAATTGATCATATACCCGCAGGCAGGGGAATGGAATTATACAAGTATCTCGGACTTGACGAGCTTGATTGTGAAGTTGCCTTAATAAAGAATGCACAGAGCAGTAAGCGCGGTAAGAAAGATATATTGAAAATCAACGAGCTTATTGATTTAAACTATGAAATACTCGGATATATAGATCCCAGAATAACCGTAAACATTGTAACTAACGGAGAGCGTACAAAAAAGATACATCCTGCTTTGCCTGAGACAATAACAGGAGTTATTAAATGCAACAATCCGAGGTGCATCACATCTGTCGAGCAGGAACTTAAGCATTGCTTTAAGCTTACTGACAGACAAAACGGAACTTACAGATGTGTTTACTGCGAGACAAAAGCGAAAAAGTAAATTGCTAAAAACCTTATAACTACGCAACTTTTACATGTGACAAACTTGACCGGAGTATATTGTCAAATAGGCCATTTTGTAATAGAATATACTTTAGTCAAAAATCGACTTTAGCCAAAAAATCGACTTTAGTCAAAAATGGCAAAGACAAAAAAATAGAACAAAAAAAGGGGTTTCATTATGAAAAAGGAATTTGAGTTTGACAGACTCAACAATTATCCTATCGTGCTTTTCCATGGATTTGCAGGATTTGGTGATCAGGAAATCGCAAGCAGATATGTACCTTATGCAGGTTTCTTTTCAACAAATATCAAGAAGTTCTTTGAAAAGTATGACAAGGAATTTTATTGCCCGTCAATGAGTGGTTTCGCCTCAATGTGGGACAGAGCCTGTGAGATGTGGGCAGCAATAGTCGGCGGTACGGTTGACTATGGTAAGGTTCATTCCGAGAAGATGGGTCATGCCCGTTACGGTCGTACATATGAGGGCTGCTTTAAAGATTGGGGTTCCCTTGACGAAGAGGGAAAGATTAAGAAGATTAATGTTATAGGTCACTCTTTCGGTGGTCCTACAGTCAGATTCTTCGTAAACATGGTTGTTCGCGGTTCAGAAGAGGAGCGCCTTGGAACACCTGCTGAAGAGCTTTCAGAATTTTTCAAGGGCGGACATAAGAACTGGATTCATTCCTGTATAACACTCGCATCGGCAAATGACGGTATTTCATTCCTGTATGCTATTGAAAAGCCTGCCGAGAAGATTGCAAAAGCACTTCTTACATTCCTTTCAGTTTTGGGCAATGTACCTTTTGCAGCTATCTACGATCCTCAGCTTGAGCAGCACGGCATAGGTTGTGCACCTGCCGACAGAAAGTGGCAGATTAAGGTTGACAGGGACGCTATAAACAAGTATTGGGATTCTGATGACTGTGTTCTTAATGACCTCTATATACACAAGGCAAGAGAGAGAATGGCTGATTGGAAGGCTTTTGAGAATATTTATTATTTCTCATATTCTGCTACCAAGACCTACAAAGACGACAAGGGTCATTGGCATGCAAAGAAAGATTGCATTTTCTTTATGAAACCGACTGCTGCTATAGTAGGTAAGTTTGAGGGTTGCAAAGCAGATGCAAATCATGCCGAGGTAGGACCTGAGTGGATGGAAAATGACGGTCTTGTAAATACCATTACAGAGCAGGCTCCGAAGAGAGAAAACTGGGAGCCATGGCATGGCGAACATGACTTGAAGCCGGGCATTTGGTATGACATGCCTGTTGAAGACAAGGATCATATGTCATATTGCGGAACAGGTGAAAGCCGTGAAGCTTATGCATTGTTCTGGTACAATATAATGAGAAGACTTGATAATCTTCCGTCTATAGATCTTTAAAGATCAGATAACCCTCTGCTGCATTATTGATGCGGCAGGGGGTTCATTTATGTTATAATAACTTTGCGGCGAAAATTCGCGCATTCAGCCTGGGATTGTTGGGGGAGTAAATTATGACGCTTCAGGAAATTATTGATGAGAGTAAAAATATAGTTTTTTTCGGCGGTGCAGGTGTTTCAACGGAAAGTGGTATACCTGACTTTCGCTCTGTTGACGGTTTATATAATCAAAAATACGATTATCCTCCTGAAACCATACTTTCACACACATTTTTTACAAAAATGACGGAGGAGTTTTTCAGGTTCTATAATGAAAAGATGCTGATAGAAGGCGTGGAGCCTAACGCAGCACATCTTAAGCTTGCGGAACTGGAAAAGGCAGGCAAGCTTAAAGCGATTATCACTCAGAATATAGACGGGTTACATCAAAAGGCCGGAAGCAAAAACGTATTTGAATTGCACGGATCTACTCTGAAAAATTATTGTACAGGCTGTGGCAAGTTTTATGATTTTGACTATATGAAGTCGGCGCAGGGTGTGCCTACATGTGAGGATTGCGGAGCTATAATCAAGCCGGACGTTGTATTGTACGAGGAAGGGCTTGATGATGATACCTGTTCCGGAGCTTTAAAAGCCATAAGTGAGGCTGATTGTCTTATAGTTGCCGGAACGAGTCTCACTGTATATCCGGCCGCCGGTTTTATAAGGTACTTCAGAGGTAAACATTTTGTGTTGATAAATAGAGATGTAACTCAGGCAGATGAGCTTGCGACTTTGTGTATTCATGATAGTGTAGGCAAAGTTTTAGGTGAAATTGTTGTCTGACAGGATAAAGAAAAAGCCGTTGGAGTTTCCTCCAACGGCTTTAAGTGTTTTATACGTACGATTAGTTGTTCTTGTACTCGTCGTAATCTCTGTAAATGTCCTCTGTGTGAACATAATCCTCGTTCTTGCCGTGGTCTGCATACCAAACCTGAGCGAAGAATGGGTTAACCTTAGCGATAGCGTCGTAGTTCCAAGGCATAGGATCACACTCTGGGCACCAATGTCCGCCCTTGAGAACTGTGTTAACAGACATATCGAACTCATGTCCGAATGCGCACTTCCAATGAGAAGGAGCATAAACGTCTGCAGGCTTCTTGGAATCAAGATACTCACCGCCACGGAACTTAGCAGCTTCCTGAAGATCTTTAGCTGTGAGATCTGCAAGCTTCTTGCTCTCATCATAACCATGATCAAGCTTATACTTGTCGGCTTCTGATATATCATTGTTCGGAGGTGTAAGATCCCAATCTTCCCACTTATCAGAGAGCTTCTTGTAGTGATCCATTCCGAATGAATCCTTGTCGCCCCAATAAGCAACCATACGATCTGTATCGTTGTTTGCAATCCATGTTCTTGTACCGAAACGCTTGTCCTTAGCTATCATGCCGAGAGCTTCACGTGCGATCTGGCTGATACCCGGAGCCTTAACAACAAATGAAAGCTTATAGAACCAAGGTACCTTGCTTGCCATCTCTTTGAAGTACTGTTCAACAGGAATGTTCTGACGGAAGTGGAGATAGTTCTCAAGAACATCTGAGTCTGCATACCACTGACCGTGGAAGTTTCTGTCGATGAACCAGTTCGGCTTGAATACGAGCTGAGATGCGTTGTGACCCATACCGATAGCGTTAAGAAGAAGGTCTTCAAAACGATAGAGTGTGATTCTGTAATCAGGGCCTGAACCGATGTTGTAGAAGTTTCTGTAGAACTCATCAGGAATATCGTCGTTGCAGAGATGATCCATAAGGATAGCAGAATCATCTACAGTAGCCCACTCAAGGCATTCCTGCATCGGAACGTGGAACATGATAGGATCCATGTTCTTAAGAATCTCAGGATAGAGAATACCTGACTGACGCATTGAAACCCACTTTTTAAGACCTGACTCTGCGAATACGCGCTCTGCACGGATCTTTGAAATAGCATAGTGGTCATAGATAGAAACCTTAAGAGGGTCACCTGTACGTCCCCAATGGATACCTACAGGACGGTTACCGGTTTCAGCAACTGTACCTATGTAGCAAGCTGTGATCTCATCAGGATTCGGCTGAGCCTTAATAGCCTTGATGATATTTTCAGCTGCGAGAACGTTTGTCTTAAGAGTCTTCTTAGGATAGTAGTCGGCAGCAGGAGATACAAGTCCGCCTATGTGAAGAACATAGTCTGCACCTGTAACACAGTCAAGGATGCTATCATAATCGTTAAAGTCGCCCCAAACGATGCGAACACGAGGATCGCCGAGATATGGAGCAAAAAGATCTCTGTTCTTCTTAGAATCACGGAGAAGAACAACGATGTTGAGGTCAGGGCGGTTTTCATGAATCTGCTTGAAAGCAGCCCAACCCATAGTACCGGAAGCGCCGGTAATAAACGCGGTTTTGTTAGCCATTGGTTTTTCCTCCAAAACATTTAATTTTGCGCAAAATGCACCTACATTTTAACATTATTGTTGTACGAGTTCAATAGTATGAACAAAAATATTTTTGTTCACATAAGGTCTCTTTTTTGAAACAACTTTTCAGACTCTAAATAGTGAAGTCTTCAACTGTATAGTCTTTTCCAAATTTGGGCTTTTTCGTCTTTTTTGACGGAATCAGCAAGATAAGAGCCAGCAGCACGAGTGTGACAGAGACAATGATCGAAAGGTAGTTGTATTGGTTAGCTGAGGCATATCGTACTATTTTTCCGATGAAAGGTATCTTTAACTGAACTTTTCCGATAAATTGATCCTGACTGATAGTATATGTACCTTTTTCATCGGTTATTGCGGCCTCTGTGCTGCCTTCACTTACGTTGAGCCCCGTAAGTTTACCTACGGAACGTCCGTCTTTGCTTGTCAAAACGAGGCTTTCAAGCTCTATGCCGTCAAAACTGTCTACGTATTTTACAAGGACTACGGAGTCCCTATCCACAGATGGGGACATAGCGTTGTTTGTAACAGAAGCAAATCTGTATCCTGCTATGGCATAGTCCTCGTATGTTGTCGAGAAGAGATATGTTATACCTGAACCTATGCATACAAGCAGTGAAATGATGAAGAATATCCATAGAATAGTTCTGACAAATATCCTTAGTCCTGATGCTTTCTTTTCTGTCTTATGGTTTTTAGGCTTTTCGCTCATTGGCATCTCTGCCGGTTCAGGGGTAAATGTTATCTCACCTGAATCAATGGGTGCAGTGAGACCTGCGTACAATTCTGCATAAGGGGCATCCTCCGCATTGTCCGCAGTTTGAGCAGCCGGTACGTCTAAAGGCGCAGACGCAGCCTGATTGCCTGAAGCCAGGGCTTCCTCTAACTGAGACTTCAAGCTCTCTATCTCACTTTCAAGCTGCTGGATTTTGAGCTCGTTTTTTTCATTAGCTTTTATTTTCTTCGCAAAGGAAACACAATCTTTATAAAGCTTTGCATTTTTCGCCTTTAATCTCTCATTTTCACTTTTTAAAGCTCCCAATTCCTGAAACTGAGAAGCATCCATTTTAATTTCTTCCATGAAAGTTTAACCTCCAGAAAAACTAGATACTACAATTTTATATTGATTTTCGACAAAACGCAATAGAAACAAACATTTTATTTAAGTAAAATTTATTGAAAATATAATTTAAATAAGTTAATATATTGTTATTATGCTATATTATGCTATTTTTCATTATGCAATTTCGGAGGCGATACGGTGAGAAGTACATCTATAACTGCTCTCGGTGGAATAATCGCCGCGCTTTCGGTTATCTTTATGTTTTTGTCTGCGCTTTTGCCGTTTATGACTTATGTCGTTCCGGCTTTTGCAGGACTTCTTCTGATCGTCACCATAAGGGAAGTTGATTTGAAGTGGTCGGTTTATATCTATGTGACTGTTGCATTGCTCTCGTTACTGATATTAGCAGATAAAGAGGCCGCCGTTATGTACACTTTCTTCTTCGGATATTATCCGATATTCAGAGTTTTTATAGACGGTCGTGTAAAGAATAAGGTGTTTAAGACTGTTTTAAATTTTGCGGTATTTAATATCTCAGTAGTTTTGGGATATCTGTTGATTATATATGTCTTCGCTATCCCGATTGAGGAAATGGAGGAGTTCGGAAAGTATACAAACCTTGTTCTGCTGCTTCTCGGCAATGTAACTTTTGTATTTTATGATGTAGTAGTTAAGAATCTGTCTGTTCTTTATGATAGATTCTGGCATAGACGAATAAGTAAAATTTTTAATTTTTAAGGAGTAAAAAATGACAATATTAGAATTTATTAAGGACGTTAATTCAAGCGGAATAGACTGGTTAAAGTCACAAATAAAACTTTCTTTAGTGACATTTATATTGGTCTTCGCAGGATTTGTTATAATTGACCACTATCTTATAAATATCGGATGGATACCGGTTCTTTTGCTGTTCGCCATTATAATCGCGATTGCGGATGCTCTGCCGGTTATAGGCGTAAGCAGTTGCCTTTTACCTATGGCAGTGGTTTATTCTCTGTTTTGGGAACTTAAAGCCGGATTTTATATCTTCGGCCTCTTTGTAATTGTAATGATAATTAAGGAGCTTATGGAACCGTTTATAAGAGGAAAGTCTTTGGGAATGAGCCCGATAGAAGAAGTTATATCTTCTGTAGCAGGATTTTTTGTATTCGGTGCCAATCCTATCGGATTCCTTCTCGGACCTCTCGTTTATATAATTGCCAAGAAGACCTACAAGAGGTTTAATTCGAAAAATGAGCCGCCGAGAAATTCCTCATCAGGCAAAAATGATGATGACGTAATAGATATATCTGATGAAGTTGTAGATGTAGACGACTGATAAAAAGATTAATTATAATCAAGGTGAAAATGAAAATGAGTGGATCGCTTCTTGTACGGATTGAGAATGTATATCCCGATCTTTCAAAGAGTCATAAAAAGATAGCAGACTATATTCTGAATAACTATGAAAAGGCAGCTTTCTATACGGCGGCAAAACTGGGTCAGGAAACTGATATCAGTGAGTCTACGGTGGTTCGTTTTGCAACCCAGATGGGATATGAGGGATATCCTGAATTTCAGGATGCTCTCCAGGAGTCCATTAAAGGTAAGCTTACCACCCTCCAGCGTATGGAGGTGGCAAGTCTTAAGATGGTTAACGAAGATGTATTGAAAAAGGTGCTGTCAAATGACAGGGCTTCGATAAAGGAAACTTTGGAGACTGTAAATCGGAAAGACTTTGACAGTGCCGCAAAGGCAATCAATAAAGCGAAAAAGATTTATATACTCGGAGTAAGGAGTTCTGCACCTCTGGCCGGTTATATGTACTTCTACTTTAAGCTTATATATGACAATGTAATTCTGATTGATTCTGCTTCGGCAAGTGAGATGTTTGAAAAGATCTTCAAAATCAGCAAGGACGACATCTGTATAGCTATAAGTTTTCCGAGATACTCAAAACAGGTGGTAAAAACACTTGAATATGTAAAGGATAAAGGTGCAGATATAATTGCTATAACTGACAGCAATTCTTCTCCGATAGCGCCTCTTTCAAATTATGTACTTACGGCAAAGAGCAATATGGCTTCATTCATGGATTCGTTGGTAGCCCCTCTGAGCCTCATAAATGCTCTTGCTGTTGCAGCCACTCTTGAGAACAGAGATGAAGTACTCTCGACATTCAACGAACTTGAAAACGTCTGGAAAAACTACGATGTTTATGAGAATGATGGGGATATTATAAATGAGTAAGGTGGTCGTTGTCGGTGCGGGACCTGCAGGTGTCCTATGTGCCTGTACAGCTGCTTTAAACGGAAATGAAGTTATATTGGCGGAGCGCAATTCCAGAATCGGAAGAAAGCTCATGATTACGGGAAAAGGCCGTTGCAATGTAACTAATAATTGTTTTGATCCCAAAGAGGTTATAGAACAGATCCCGGTTAACGGAAGATTTATGTTCAGTGCATTTTCCGAGTTCATGACATACGATACGATGAATCTGTTTGAGACCTTGGGTGTCCCTCTGAAGACTGAGCGCGGAAACAGAGTATTTCCTGTTTCAGATAAGTCCGTGGATATAGTTGATGCTTTGGCGCGCTACATAAAACAATGCGGTGTACAGCAGATAGAGGGTAGAGTAACAGAGATACTTACGACCGATGACGGATCTGCTGTATGCGGGGTTAAGTTCGAAAACGGAAAGACTGTAGATTGCAGCCGGGTTGTTATAGCTACCGGCGGTCTTTCTTATCCATCTACAGGTTCTGACGGAGATGGTTATAAATTTGCCGAAAAAATGGGGCATAGTATAACCCCTCTGAGCCCGTCACTGGTTCCGATAGAGTCGCTTGATCCTTGTTGTAAGAAGATGCAGGGACTTTCATTAAAGAATGTCGAAATAAGGGTAGTTGATAATAAGAGCGGTAAGGCTGTTTACAAGGACTTCGGTGAGATGCTGTTTACACATTTCGGTGTATCCGGTCCGGTTATATTGAGCGCAAGTTCTCACATCAGGAAGATAGTTCCGGGTCAGTATTCATTGTTTATAGATTTGAAGCCGGCTCTTGATGAAGAGCGATTGGATTATAGAATAAGACGTGACTTCGAGGAACTTCAAAACAAGGATTTTCAGAATTCTTTATTTAAGTTGCTACCGTCGAAAATGATTCCCGTTATCGTAGAACGTACGGGTATAGATCCTGCGAAAAAGGTGAATCAGATTTCGAGACAGGAAAGAAGAACCCTGGTATACAATATAAAGAACTTTAAAATTGAATTGTCTTCTTTCAGACCGATAAAAGAAGCTATAGTGACCTCGGGCGGTATTGATGTAAAGGAAATAGACCCGAGAACAATGGAGTCTAAGCTTGTCAGCGGATTGTTTTTTGCCGGAGAAGTCATCGATGTTGACGCATATACCGGCGGATTCAATTTACAAATAGCATTTTCTACCGGATATCTTGCCGGTATGAATGTTTA
>CAZIHW010000062.1:0-11607 GCA_964539045.1 uncultured Eubacteriales bacterium
ATCGAGCACAATCCTGATAAGTGTGTACTTTGCGGTCTTTGCTACAGAACTTGTGAGGAAGTGGCAAAGAAGACGTTTATCGGTCTTTACAACAGAGGCTTCTCTACAACTATCAATCCTATGTTCCCGAAAGCTGAGGCGGCTGCATATTGCGCAACTTGTAACAAGTGCGTAGAGGCTTGTCCGACAGGAGCTATGAAACGTAAGTTTTAATAGAGAATAAATTTACAGGGGACAAATTTGATAGGGAATAAGTTAAAAATAAAAGGAAACTAAACTATAAAAGGGTGAAAACATAAAGTTTTCACCCTTTTTGTTTTATTAATATCTCTTTTATACAGATTTCTCTTATTAGGATCTCTTTTATTCAGTTCCCTTTTATTCAGTTCCCTTTTATTCAGTTCCCTTTTATTCAGATTTCTTTTTTTCTACCGGCTTTTCTTCCTGTACATCAACTAAGTCATCCATGAATTGATGAAGGGTTTGTAAAAGCAGCAATGCTTTCATATTGCCGAGAGGAACACTTGTAAGTAATTCTTTTGGTATACCCGACATCTCTTTTTTTAATTCTGATCCTCTTTTTGTGAGTTTTATAATGATATTGCGCTCATCCGTCTCACTTTTGATTCTCTCCACATAGCCTTGAACTTCGAGTTTTTTCAAAAGAGGGGTCAGGGTGCCGGAATCGAGAAATAATCTCTTCCCGAGTTCTTTTACATTGATTTCGTCTTTTTCCCAAAGCGCCATCAATGTTATATAACCCGTATAAGTGAGATTGTAGGGCGCCAATAGAGTTTTATATTTTTTAATTATTTCTTTTGAACTCACATACAGGGCAAAGCAAATTTGATTATCAAGCTTTTGGAATTCCTCATCGGGAATGGCTGAAAGGGTCAGTCCTGAGAGAGTAAGACCCGACAACATACCGCTTTTTTCTTTTGGCTTTTCTTTGTTTGACATGTTAATTTCCGCCTTTTGAAAATATAGCCTGACAGTTCAAATCCGCGCCGTCAGGCTATATCAATTGTACACAATGAAATTATAGAATTCAAGACTGAATCAGATAAAAAAGCAGAGTAAAGGCAAATACCTTTACTCTGCTTCCTTTTTGATGTGATAACGGTTATTTCAGGAACTTATCTACAAGTCCGTATACCTTCTCAAGTGATTCTTCACTGGCATCATCCTTAGCCGAATTCTCAATAGCGTACTTAAAGTGCTCCTTGATTATAACTCTGGAAGTGCTTCTCAGAGATGATTCTACGGCCGATAACTGGATCAAAACATCTGATGCATCACGGTTATCTTCAACCATTCTCCGCACTGATTCGAGGTGGCCTCCGGCACGGGATATACGGTTGAGAATAGTCTTCTTCAGATCTTCTGTGTGATACACATCATGCATGTGATGTTCTTCAATATGAGTATGCGAATGCGAGTCCTCATGATTTCGGATGTTATCGTCATCCATGTTGTGTTTATGAAGATACACATGCGCATGGTTTGCATCGCCTAAATGATGCCCAAGACCCTCTTCTGCATCATCGTCAAGCATGAGTCGTACTGAAACTTCTTCGTTTGATTCCCTCATCTTTTCAAGGAGATCTACCAACATCTCCTCTGTTATGCCGTTGCTGCAATCGAGGTAAAGTGTTTTCATATACTAACCACTTTCAATTTTTATTTATTATCTTGCTGGGCTTTAAGAAGATCTCTGATCTCTGAAAGTAATTCTGCCTCAGTAGGACCTGCCGGCTCCTCCTCTTTAGCTTCTTCTTTCTTCTCCTCTTCTTTCTTCTTTGATTTTTCCTTAAGATCGTTAATTGATTTTACCAAAAGGAAAACAACGAAAGAGATAAGCAGGAAGTTTATAATGGCACTAATAAGCAATCCGATTGGGAATATGCCTACCGTAACATCTGCAACGTCTGAAACGCCCGCTTTACCGCTGATAAGGATGATTAAAGGTTTGATTATGCTTTCTACAAGTGCATTAACAATTGCAGTGAAAGCTCCGCCGACAACTACGCCGACTGCCATATCCATTACATTACCGCGTGAGATAAACTCTTTGAATTCTGCAAAAAAGCCCTTTTTTTCTTCCATGACAATTAACTCCTTTTTATTTTTTGATTTTTAACGACAATATTCTAACAAATAATTCATTCTTATACAAGGGTTATTTATATAGCCGGCCGTCGCGTCGTCCTTTGTACCGAAAACCGAGTTAAAATGCGCACCGTCAGGCAATAAAAAAGGGCTGAAGATTAATTTAACCTTCAGCCCTTTTTTATTAGTTATCTTTTTTTAGTTGTGCTCTCCGAATAACAAATCTTTTAAAGCTGCCATTGAGTTTGAAACATGATTTTCTTCCGTTTCTGCATTATCAGCTTTATTTTCCTGTAAGTCATCGGAGTTTTTAATCTCTTCTCTTAACTCTTCTTGCTCCTCTTTCTGCACCTCTTTATGATTGTCTTCCGGGATATCGTTTTCGTGTTCATCATTAGAAATCTCCCAGAGCTTTTCATTTTTGAGTAATGATTTGTCAAGTGTTCGCACGAAAATAGTTATTTTGTTTTCTCTTGCGCCGTAAATGATTGTGACCTCGATAAACTTAACAGAATCTTCGGCTGCAGAAAAATACTTTGTGACGGTAGCAGAGTGATTTGAAAAGTAATTAAGTAATTCATCAAGATATGTGAATCTCCTGAAAGCGGACCGATCATCTTCTGCTATTATAGTGTTTTTAACCATCATTGTAAGCGCCGAATAATCAATATTTTCTTCGTTGAAAATATCACTGTCAAATCTGAGTCCTCCGATAATTTCAACCTTTTCGGTTTCACAATCAACAGAGTAGGCATAGTCGAACATTGCAAGGGAATAACTCAAACGGTGTGCATATTCATTGAGCGACTGCTCGGTTTCTCTCTCTTCGTTTATTGAACGCATAAAAAGATAAACCAATTTCTCCTGACCGTACTCTTGAGGCACGGATACGACCAGAATCTCTTTCCATTCGTAATCCTCAGAGCCGTCTGAAGCTCTTTCCTGGAAGCTGAGCTTAAACCGGCTGGTATCATTGTCGTGATAGAACGTGGAAAGACCGGGAAGGTCAAGAACCTGGCTTACAGTTTCCTTGTCTTCATCTTTTATGGTATCGTGGAGCATAGTTTTGAAACGAAGAGAATATTTGCCTTCAGATGATTTCATGTTCTTTGAACTGTTGCCCGGATAGTAAACTGTTTGATAAAAGTCCCTTTCAATATATACTTTCGTCATCTTTTCGTAGACATTGGAGAATGCCACATCGTTTATCTTATTCTGAAGATTTAATGCGATTTCTTCTTTCTTCTTTTCTGTAGCATCCTCAATTGCGATAAGTACTTTATCTCTGGTTTTCTGAAGGGTAAAGGTTGCAATGTAATAATTGTATGTTGAAACCTTTCTGGACGGTTTTGCCCAAATCTCAACTACAAGGCTTTGCATTGTATCAATGTTGGCGAAGTAATTTTTAAGATACTCCCTGGAACACAATGACGAGAGTTTTTCTTTATCGTCGGGATGTACAAGATTATCTAAGATAAATTGCTTTAATACATTGTAGTCTTTGATATCTTTTACAGAGGACAACAGATTTGAATGGGTTTCGATAAGAGATACTTCGCCGCTTGAAAGTTCAAGCTCGAATACGGCACCGTTAAATCTTGAGTACGCCGCCGTGAATCTGTTGCTGAAGGATTCAAGATTTTCCTCTATTTCCTTATAATCATCAATTATTGTAGTATAGGCAAAATAGATTTGACTGTCATTCCTTCCTCCGTTTGCACGTATGACATGAACCTTTACCCAAGAATAAGTACCGTCCTTCTTTATATGACGATATTCAAAGTCAAGCTCTGTATTCTTACTGAAATGCTTGGAGAGGCTAATGGAGTTCAAGTTCTTTTTAACCTTTTCTACGTCATCCGGATGTATGTAATTAGGGAATACATCGTTAATGAAAGATGTATAGAATCCCCTTTCCGGGAGGGCTTCAAAGCGCGCATTGCCTCCTCCGGGGTGATATACATGAAAGATGTTACCACCCGTGTTGATCTCCATAATAGAGGCGTATGTCCTTCTGAGAGAATTATCA
Source organism: uncultured Eubacteriales bacterium (assembly GCA_964539045.1). Classification (GTDB taxonomy): domain Bacteria; phylum Bacillota; class Clostridia; order Oscillospirales; family Acutalibacteraceae; genus UBA1227. The sequence goes on from CAZIHW010000062.1 coordinate 4,139, forward strand.
ACACTGTTGGAAAGCGGAATATCAAGAGGAACAAGTTCAAATTTGTCAAAGTCTAATTCTACATCCCCGGATTTATCTATATTTTCATTGTCGAGCCTCTCTTCAAACTCTGTGAGTGGGAGGGGCTTTGAATAGATATATCCTTGAATGAGGGTACAACCGATAAGTTTCAAAAATTCTACGACATCGAGTGTCTCTACACCCTCTGCAACAGTCTTAATATTCAAGGAACGCGCCATGGCGACAACACTTCTGATGATAGAGCGATCCCTTTCAGTGTTTTCACTCTCACGGAAGAAGAGCTTGTCCAGTTTGAGTGTATCAACCGGTAAGTCCTTCAAGATGTTAAGTGAAGAGTAACCCGAACCGAAATCATCCATGGAACAGGTGAATCCATGATTTTGGAAATCAAGTATAACCTCTTTGAATAATTCTTCATTCTCAAAGAATATACCTTCGGTGAACTCAAGCTCTATCAACTTGTCAGGTATGTCATATTTTTCCTTTATAGCAATGTAAGAATTTCTGAATCCCGGGAGTGTTATCTCAACAGGGGAGATGTTGAGAGATATAGGAACTACCGGTAGACCGTCATTAAGGCGCATTCTGAGGAATCTTGCTACAACCTCCATGACATAGAGGTCTACGTCATGCACAAACCTGTTTTGTTCAAACAGCGGTATAAACTTGATAGGCGGTACAATTCCTTTTTCAGGATCAACCCATCTTATCAGAGCTTCACCCGCAGCAAGTCTTCCGTTGCTTGTCCTGTACTTAGGTTGCACATAAACTCTGAATTCGCCGTTTTGCAATGCTTGATGCATTTTGGATTCTATATCCTTCTTAGCAATTTGCTCATTGTGAATGGATGCATCATAAATAGCTATTCCGGTATCAACGTGTTCAATTGAGTACAGAGCGACAAGACATCTGTCATAAAGAGCGTTTATAGACATCTTATCAACATCGCCGGGCATTATCTTGTATACACCCATTTGAACTTCAAGCCGTATGTGAGACTTAGAGAGTGGCTGTATTGTGCTTATTCTGTCTGTAAGCTGATATAGGAACAGGTTGCTGTCTGTATCATAGAAGTTACGTTTTGTGAGTATAACAAACTTATCGCCCGATATCCTTGCAAAGATTTCATCTTCTGTAAGAAGGTCATCAATCTCCTGAGTTATATCTATAAGTATCTGGTCGCCGGTGTCATATCCGAAAGCATCATTGATGTATCGGAAACCTATCATATCCGCACAGCAGATGTAGTAATCCGAGTCACGGTCTTCCCTCAACATCTTTGCCGCATCTTCTTTGAATTTTGAAAAGTTGGCAAATCCTGTAAGGGGATCCATCAGCGCAACCGACTGGATTTTATCTGTGGTTTCTGTGACTGTCTTATAGTACCTGTAGGCTATCAATACAATAGCAAAAAAGAAGCAAAGTGAAGCCACTGTCAAAAAAGCAAGAAGATTTCCTGTCTGGGAGAATAGGACTCTTGACGGAATGACTCTGGCTATATATAAATCTGCATAGTCGGGAAGAGGTGAAAATGCAGCGGCATATTTTTGTCCGTCGATCAATAGTGTCGAAACGTAAGACCTATCGTCTTTTTTCCCATCGCTGAGGAGAAATGTCTTTTCACCGAAGCGGTTTTGCTCTGCGAATTCTAAGAAGTTTTTCGTTGTGTCAAATTTAGGTGCATTTTTGGTTGCTGAGCTTATATAAACATGACCTTTGCCGGAAAGAATCATATTTATACTGTTATCCTTGTATATATCGTCATCAGAGATTTCTTTCAAAAGTTTATCAAAATTATATGCTCCGAATAAACGTCCTTTGAGCTTCCCGTTTACTTTTATATCTCTGTAGTAAAAGCCATAATCCTTATTCTGACCCTCGTTGTTGGTTTTAGTCAAAAATAATGGGGCTTTATCTAATCTTTCCTCTATCTGTTTATAATCAGTATGACCTGTTTCCCCGGTAGAAGTATAAAAGTCACCGTTCACAGATACATAGGCTATCATTACGCAACTGGTTGGTTCTTTCTTAGATAAAAATGTACTAAGATACCCCGGCGTAAGTTCTTTTCCGCTTTCCTCTGATTCTCTTACCTTCTCAGTTAGCTCGTGTGATATATAATCCATTTGAGACATATTGGAAGACATTACTTTTGAAAAGCTTGTTGTAGAACTTACTGTCGCTTTTAAAAAGGCGCTTCTTGAGGTCTCTAACAGATTGTCATAGGTGTACGATATTATAAAAACATAGGCGAATACAAACAAGGCTGCAACCACTATAGTCACTAAGCTTGTTTTCGTCATGTAGAACTTTTTGATTTTTCGGTCTCTCTTTTTCATATAAGAGCACCTCCAACAGAATATACTACCTCATTATAGCAGTAAATAGGGAAAAAGTATATAACATTTTTGTATTTTTGACTAATAGTTTTGAATATAGAATAAAATATTTGGTCGAATTCAATAACAAGTTTGACAATATTAAGTTTGACAAAGCCAAATGCTGATGCTAAAATAAAATTGTGCTATTTTAATAAAAATTTCTGTTTTTTTAGATATATTTTGCGAAAATTGTAGATGGAGGGGTGGCCTTGGGCAAGGATGGTAAAAGGATTCTTGACAAAAAAACTGAAATACGGCATCTAAAGATCAACCTGATTATAGTTTTGGTAATGGTTTTTGTTGTCCTTACGATAATTTTAGGTTTTTTGTCCGTATATAACATGATGCATGCCAAGGTAATGCTCTACAGGGTATGCAATTATATCATCATTACATTGACCTATATACTTGTGGCCATAGTGTTTACATATTCTACATTGCACAGGTATGAATTATGCATGTCAAAGTATGTGGATACGGATGTACTTACGAATGGTATAAATTATGAGAAGTTTTTGAAAGATTCACAAAGCCTGATAGAAAATAATCCTGATACTACGTTTGGTGTATTCTATGGCGACATCCAGAACTTTAAGTATATAAATGATACCTTCGGTTACGATGTCGGGGATAAAATCCTTATGTTTATATCCCAAAAAATCAAGGAGACGCTTGAGGGCACGGAGGGCTTATTTGCCAGAATTTCCGCGGATAACTATACAGTAATAGTTCCCTATACGGATAAGAATGAATTTGTAGAACCTATTTACTCCGTAATTGATGACATCTGCTGGTTTGAGGATATTCAAACCGCTCATTATAAACCGGATATTTATGTTGGTATTTATTGCTCGGGAGAGGATGATAAAGACCTTACCATAAGTGAAATGATAGACAGGGCAAATATGGCCCAAAAGTCAATAAAGGGAAGTTCGGAGTATCATATAGCATTCTATACTGAGGAGATCAGGGAACGCGTGATAGCCGAAAAAGAACTTGAGAGACGCATGGATACGGCTTTGGCTAACGGTGAATTCAAAGCTTATTTCCAACCTAAGTACGAGGTTAGTTCCGGCGAGATAGTAGGAGCAGAGGCGCTTGTAAGATGGGACAGTCCGGAGACCGGATTTATGTCACCCGGAAAGTTCATTCCTCTGTTTGAGCAAAACGGCTTTATTATCAACCTTGACCAATATGTTTTTGAAACGGTCTGCAAGAATATGAGGGCATGGCTTGATGCAGGTATAAAGGTTGTACCGGTTTCAATAAACGTATCAAGACTTCAGTTTTACAAGCTTGACTTTGTAAAGAGATATACAAAGATTAAAGAGAAGTACGATATTCCGGATGGTTTACTTGAACTCGAGTTTACAGAGAGCATAGTATTTGAAAATCTTGATATATTGAGGAAGATAGTACTAAGCTTAAAAAAGGTCGGATTTTCATGCTCTATAGATGATTTCGGATCGGGATATTCATCACTTAATGTTCTTAAAAATATCCCAATGGACACCTTGAAGCTTGACAAGCTGTTCTTCGATGACAGTGAGAATATTGAAAGGGATAAGGCGCTTATTTCGAGTGTTATATCTTTGTCCAGAGCGCTGAACATGAAAACTGTTGCCGAGGGTATAGAGAATTGGGCTCAGGTTGCATTTCTTAAAGAAATAGGCTGTGATATTATTCAGGGATATGTCTATTCAGAGCCTATACCTCATGCCAGATTTACTAACCTTCTGGAGGGCAACAGGCGTAAAGAGATGCCTGCTGAACTCAGAATGAATACATATCTTGACAGGGAAGAGGATTCTGATTTTGCCCTTGCGAAGTATACGGCTCTCCTCAGTGTCATTGACGGTATGATTATGGAGGTCGACTTTAACACCGGCAAATACAAATTCCTGAACATTTCGGTTCCTCAGGAGGTCAGGATTAAAGACTTTGAGAAAAACGGCCTTGGATTCAATGAAATGTTCGGTAAGATCGTGGACAAGTATGTGCATCCTGATGATGCCAAATTGGTTAAAAACAGGTGCTCTTCGGTGTCAGTCATGTCCTCATTCTATAGAAATGAGGTAAAAATCATAACCGAGCTTAGGCTTATGATGAGGAAAAGCAAGGTTTACGAATGGGCTAAGATGACCATTGTAAGGATTAATACAGATCCGGAAGCAAATGATTTCAGGGCTTTGCTTTATATCGAGCCTATGAAGACTTCTTATGATAATGATGATGAGCAGGTGCTTGTAACAGAAGAATTGAAAAATGCAATGTATACTGTTTGTACATTCATATACGAGTTCAATTTTACTGATATGACATTCAAAAAGCTCTACTGTGATGAAACTCTCATAGGGGAACAGCCGAACTATGGTGAAATAGGATGGCTTCAGGAATGCTATATGCCTAAGGTTGTTCTTAAGGAGGATATAGATAAGATTTTAGAGTTCCTTGCTCCCGAATATATAGAACGAGAACTTTCCGCAGGAAATAAAAAGATTTCCGCGAGCTGTACGGCTGTGTTCAATAATAAGCAGTATTTGATGAGTCTTACGATAGTCAAAATGGGATCAATATCACATGATACCGGAACCAAATACGCTTTACTCTGTAAGCTCGACAAAAAGCAATAGGGGCTGGCAAAACCCAAAATAAAACCCGTAAGGATTTTTCCTTACGGGTTTTTTATATCTTTAACTTTTATGCCTTTAATAGATATCCTTTACGCAGATATCATTTATATAGATATCCTTTGTACAGATATTATACAGATATATCTATTAAAGGATTCCGCCTACCTGAGCTATAACAGTTGCGAAAACTGTGGATATAACTGTCATAAGCTTAATGAGAATGTTGATTGACGGACCTGATGTATCCTTGAACGGGTCACCTACGGTGTCGCCTACAACTGCGGCATGGTGAGCATCTGAGCCCTTTCCACCGAAGTTGCCACCCTCAATATACTTCTTCGCATTGTCCCAGGCACCGCCGGCATTCGACATGAATATAGCCATGAGTACACCTGCTACAAGTGATCCTGCAAGCATACCACCGAGAGCTTCAGGGCCGAGGAGGAATCCTACAATGAGAGGAGCGAGAACCGATATAACTCCGGGAACTATCATTTCCTTAAGGGCTGCCTGTGTTGAGATAGCAACACACTTTTTGTAGTCAGGCTTAGCCTTACCTTCAAGTATGCCCGGAATTTCTCTGAACTGACGGCGTACTTCTTCAATCATCTGGTTGGCAGCCTTTCCGACTGAATCCATCGTGAAAGCAGAGAAGAGGAAAGGAAGCATACCACCAATGAAGAGGCCGATAACAACCATTGCATTTGTTACATCAATAGCTATGGCAGCTTTTCCGGCAGCAGTATAAACTGCATTTATGCTCTCTGTGTATGTTGAGAAGAGAGCAAGGGCTGTAAGTGCGGCTGATCCGATAGCAAATCCCTTTCCTACAGCGGCTGTTGTGTTACCGACAGAGTCGAGCTTGTCAGTAATCTCACGGACACTATCGTCAAGACCTGACATCTCGGCAATACCGCCTGCGTTGTCTGCGATAGGACCATATGCGTCAACAGCAACAGTGATACCGGTTGTTGAAAGCATACCTACTGCAGCAAGTGCTATACCATAAAGGCCTGCGAATCTATAAGCGAGGAAAATGCCTACAGCTATAAGAATGATTGGTATAGCTGTTGAGAGCATACCTACTGAAAGACCTGAGATGATTGTTGTAGCAGGACCTGTCTGTGACTGGCTGGCGATTTTCTTAACGGACTTGTATGAATCTGAAGTATATACCTCTGTGATTGTTCCGATAAGAAGACCTACTATGAGTCCTGCGATAATTGCTATGAATGCGCCGAGGCCTTCGAAGCAAATCTTGCAAAGAACAAAAGATGCTATGATAACGAGTCCTGATGAAACCCACTGAGCTACTTTGAGAGCAGTGTGAGGGTTCGAACCGTCTTTACCTCTTACAAAGAAAGTAGAGATGATGGAAGCTACGATTCCGAGTGCTGCAAGGAACATCGGGAAGAGAACTCCGGCCTTATCAAAGAGAGGAGTAACTGTGCTGTCCTTAGTCAGGAGAGCACCGAGTGTGATAGCTGATACAACAGAACCTACATATGACTCATAAAGGTCAGCACCCATACCTGCAACGTCGCCAACGTTGTCGCCAACATTGTCTGCGATAACAGCCGGGTTTCTCGGGTCATCCTCCGGAATGTTGTTTTCTACCTTACCAACAAGGTCGGCACCTACGTCAGCAGCCTTTGTGTATATACCGCCGCCTACACGGGCGAAAAGTGCTATAGAGGAAGCACCGAGGCTGAATCCGAAGAGTACATTTGTATCACCCTTTGTAAGTATGTAGATGAGTCCTATACCTAAAAGGCCGAGACCGACAACAGACATACCCATTACAGCGCCGCCGGAGAAGGCGATAGACAAAGCCTTGTTCATGCCGCTTTCTTTGGCAGCATTAGCTGTTCTTACATTTGCTTTTGTTGCAACCTGCATTCCGAAGAAGCCGGCAAGAACGGAGAAAAGAGCTCCGACAATAAAGCAAATAGCTGTAATCCAACCGTTTGGAAGAGCAACTCCGATGATAACGAAGAGCACTGCGGCAAAGATTACAAGAATTTTGTACTCGGATGTAAGGAAAGCCATAGCACCATCATGTATGTTGCCTGAGATTTCTTTCATCCTGTCTGTACCTATAGAAGCCTTATTTACTCTCATAGCAAGGAAAAGTGCAAATGCGAGAGCAAGGAGACCTGCTACAGGAACAAGAAAAATGAACTTATCCATTTTAATATCCCCCAATATTTTTTTTTAACAAAAGTACTAATTACCAATAATACTTCTGAAAAGGACTATGCTATTTTATCACTCGATAATTGCAAATTCAACTAAAACGCTTTATTTAACTTTGACATTATTCTAACAAAGGATAATTAGAAAAAATTTTTGACGTATATTGGCACAACCACAATATATTGTGTTCGACAAGATTCGACACCACAATTCACTAAAAATATTTTCTTGCAATCGT
>CAZIHW010000063.1:0-33390 GCA_964539045.1 uncultured Eubacteriales bacterium
CGCGCCGCATAATTACAGCACTCCCGTACTTTGCCGACATAACGTTCGCTTGTTTCTGATGCTTTCATAGATATAACTCTCCCCGTTTAATAAATGGTTTGTTTGATAATATACTCATGTAATACTAAAATGTAATATTAATATAAATATTAGTACGATAAATATATAAATATTAATACAATAAATATTATACGGGAGAAGTCGGAAAAGTCAAACTTGCTATTACAAATCATCCACGTCTTGCACAGGCTCTTCTCCGCTCTTGGGAACACCGGTATATGAGCCCAGTACATCAGACACAATTCGTTCATATTTGACTGATTTTTTTGCATTTTTTTCTTTTGAAATGTTTTTTTCATATTCAGAATTCGGATTTTCTTTTACATTTTTCAATTTTTGTCACTCTTTCTTTTGTAATAATTAAATCTTTCTTATTTTGCCTCAAAAACAACGTATTATAAGTAAAAATCAGAGATTTTTTTCGATAAATCTATTTTGATTTGAATGGAAAGCCGTTAAATTGTGCGATTAAAGTGTATAAGTGAATTACACAAATCAGTAAATGTTTTATTCAAGATGCCGAAAGTTAAAAATCTGTTCATTTTTTGTTGACAAGAAATGTGAACTGATGTAAAGTGTAGTTGTAAGCGAAGGGAACTTCTAATACATTGATTGTAATTTGAAGAAAAAGAAAGGATTGATTCCAATGGCAAAAATGAAGAAGGTACTCGCAGTAGTACTTGCACTCGCACTTGTATTTAGCTTGGCTGCAACATCAGCTTCAGCACTTGATGTTAAGAAGACAACAGAGAAGACTTTCAACTGGGGACTTGACAACATACTCAAGCCGGAAGTTGGAAGCAAGAAGACAGTAAACGCTGACGTTATCGAAGCTATCAACGGTAACTTCAACCTTACTATCAAGGATATCGAACTCGTTGACGCAACTGTTGATGGTAAAGTAGGTTTCAGACTTCACCTCATTCAGCCGACAACTGGCATTACTCTCTATGATGGTATCGCTTACTATGATAGAGGAACAGGCGTTGTTACTTTTGAAAAAGAGTGGAACCTTGCTCAGTTCCCTGATTTCAGCGAGGGTATGTTCAAAAGAATCCTTGACAACTCTTTCAAGTCTGTTTATGATTCAGGCGTAATCATCGACGATGTAAGCCTTGATCTTGATATTATGGGTAACGATGTAATTGACTACACAATTTCTAACCAGGACTTCGTAATCACAGCTGGTCACCTCGATGAGGAAGAAGTACAAGACATCGTTGAGCCAACAGAGCCTGCTACAGAGCCGACAACTGAGAAAGAAATCGTTGCAGACGTAACTCCAGAAGCTGCTGCTCCTGTAGCTGTAGCTGACGAAGCTCCTCTTGCTGCTGGCGATGCAATCGCTAACACAGGCGACGCTGGTATCTCAGCTGTAGTTGCTATATCTGTACTTGCTGGTGCAGCTTTCGTTGTAGCTAAAAAGCACTAATTCTTAGATTGAGTTAGAAAAAATTAATAACTGTGGGGGAAACGGCGAAAGCCGCTTCCCCTTATGCTTTGCCACAATCAATGTATATGGAATTTTTTTTGCTGACGAACTTACATGTAATTATTAATTAATGCTTACAATGAAAACCCGGAGATTTTTCTCCGGGTTTTTAGTTTATGCATTATTATTTTGATCTTTTACCGCCACATACAGGGCAACCTTTTTTTAGTTTAAGAGGTAACTTTTCAAACTCAGCAAGCTTTGCATCGTAGTAGAGAAGTTTGCCCGAGAGCGGGACATCTTCTCCCAGTAAATATTGAATAGCGGATGTAGCCTCTATGCTGGCAATTGTTCCGACTACAGATGATATGGAACTAAAACGCTCTTCCGGAGGGAGTTCAGTTCCGTAAAGACATGCGAGACAAGGGGTTTTGGTTGGATCTATAAATACGCTTGTTCCGACAAATCCGTTTACTCCTCCGTCTACAAAAGGTTTTCCAAGCTCTACGCAAGCCTCGTTTACAATCATTCTAGCCTGTGCATTGTCTACTGCAAGGGCTACCATATCATACTGGCTTATGATTTCGTAAGCATTATCTTTATTAATGGCAGTTGCATGTGGGATTACATTTATCTCGCTGTTGAACTGTCTTAACTTTCTCGCTGCGGAAATAACCTTCAAACTGCCTAAGTCTTCCTCAAAGTGTATATACTGACGGTTTAAGTTGCTGATGCTTACAATATCATGGTCAGCGATACCTATTGTTCCGATACCGGCCGCTGCCAGGTGATACAGAAGAGTAGTGCCCAAACCGCCTGCACCTATGACGAGTACGCTGGAATCCGATAGCCTCTCCTGACCGTCATCCCCGAACTCGGCAATCATAATTTGCCTGGAATATCTGTCCGAATTCATAGTGAATCCTCCTAAAAAATTGGTACCATTAAAATGTCATGCATATTATATCAATGTGTCTATTGGATGTAAAGAAAAAAAGTAGACATATCTTCAAAAATGTAATACTTACAGCGAAAAGAATTGCTACTATAATGAAAACATAATACTTAATAATAAAAATACATTGCTAATTGACCATTTATAAAGTATAATTTAAGCACATCTATGTTTCTTTTTGAGACAGTAGGAGAACATACGAAATGAGGTGCTTTATGAAAATAGAATTTCACGGGCCGTCAATTTGTGACTTTTCAAAGATGGACAAGAACGGGGATGTAGAAGTTCCTGAGGGAACAACCGTAAAACAGTTTCTTAAAATAGTGAAACTTCCGGTTGTCTGGAGAAAGGTATTCCCGCTGCTCGTAAACTATGAGAAAGTACCTGTCGATACGGTTCTTCACGACGGCGACGTTGTAAGTGCCTTTTCACCTAGCGGTGGTGGCTGATAAGGTGAAAGGCGGGCTAAATTTTTATTGGGAGATGAAAGACAGATGAAGGGTTACTGTGGAAAAATCCTTGAGGTAGACCTTACAAACAAGGTTTGTAAGGAGATAAAGATCAAGGACGAGATCTACGAAAACTTCCTTTCCGGTGCGGCACTCGGCGCATGGTGGTGCTACAGACACATACCGGCCGGTGCAGATCCTATGGGTCCTGACAATGTACTTTGTATAACATCAGGTCTTCTTACAAGTACCGGATCGGTTATTACCGGACGTTGGATGGCTATAACAAAGTCTCCGGCAACCGGTGGTATCGGTGAGGCTAACTGCGGTGGTACATTTGCACCGTATATAAAGGCATGCGGATATGACCTCATTGCATTTAAGGGCGCATCCGATACACCTGTATACCTCTATTGTGATAACAATGGTCCTGTACTCAAGGATGCTTCTCACATCTGGGGAAAGGATGCAGCAGAGTCCGAAAAGATGCTCATTGAAGAGAATACTGTTCCGGGCAAGAAGATGCCACAGGCTTGCACTATAGGTTGGGCCGGTGAAAACAAGAGTTACATGGCAGGTATCTGTAACGATAACGGACGTATAGCTGCCCGTCAGGGTGTCGGCGGCGTTATGGGTTCCAAGAAACTCAAGGGTATAGTTCTTGCAGGTACAAAGCCTGTTTCAGGTTATGATACAGCTGAGCTTAAGAAACTTTCAAAAATGTGCGCAAGACGTGTAAATAATGCGTTCTTGCCTCCTCAGGTTCCTGCAGGACTTTTGAACGTTGCTAAGTTCCTCCCTGAATTGCAGCTTTCTCCGGATGGTATTTTCACCGGAGTTCTTATGGGTACATGGGGTACTGCCGGTGCTTCAGGCTTCGCTGCTCAGACAGGTGAGGCGCCTATCAAGAACTGGGGCGGTTCTCAGAAAGAGGACTTCCATATCGGAAAGATTAATAAAACAGACGGTTCCCAGATGCTCCGTCTCCAGACAAATCGTTATTATTGCTACTCCTGTGTATATGGTTGCGGAGGAGAACTTGATATATCCAAGATCAAGCATAATAAGGAAGGATACTCAAGAGTACATAAGCCTGAGTACGAGTCACAGTGGGACTTCACAGGATTCCTTCTCAATGATGATAACGATGCTATGCTTTACATAAACGAGTATTGTAACCGTGCCGGTATTGATACAATTTCAACCGGCGGTGCAGTTGGTATGGCCATCGAATCATACGAAAACGGTCTTCTTACAAAAGAGGATTTAGGCGGTTTGGATCTCCGTTGGGGTAATGCAGAGGCTATTATCCAGTTTGTAAAGATGATCATACATCGCGAGGGTATAGGCGATGTATTTGCTGACGGTTGTAAAAAGGCTGTTGAGACTTTAGGTCCTCAGTTTGCCAAATACGGCGTACATGCCGGTGGTACAGAGCCTCCTATGCATGACTCACGTCCCGACCCTCAGCAGGCAACACTTTATGCTATAGATGCAACTCCGTCACGCCACACTTCAGGTGGATCACTCTACTATGGATGTATGCACCTTTGGAAGAAGGTTACATGGGCACCTCCGGCAGTTCTTGTCGGACCTAAGGACGGCGAGTGGAAGCCTTGCGATGAAGAGGCACTCAAGGTTCTTGCCTGTGCATACTTTAAGCGTATTGTAGACGGTGCCGGCGGATGCTACTTCGGATTCATTCTCGGTGTCGGTAACTATCCTGTATTTGAGTGGCTCAATGCAGCTACCGGTTGGGGAATCACCCCTGATGATTATATGTTCATCGGTAAGCGTGTATTCACGATGAGACACTTGTTCAATATTAAGCAGGGACTTGATCCTTGGTACTCAAGACCTCATGGCAGAATGGTCGGCGAACCACCTCTTAAGGTTGGTAAAAACGCAGGTAAGACCGTTCCTATCGATGCAATGATGAAGATTACATGGAAGAACGCCGGATTTGATCCAGAGACCGGTATTCCTCTTCAGGAAACAATTGATGAGCTTGGACTTGATCGTTTCCTCAATGCTCCGGATTCGGAATTTTGTGAGGAGGTAGTGCTCAATGGCTAATCAGATTCCTAAAATTCATTATGATTTATGTTATGGTTGTAAGGCATGCCTTTACAGCTGTCCTGTAAGTCTTTTTGATCTCTCTTATAAAGTAACAAGACGTGGTATGAGACGTGAGCTTCCGGTAGCTAAGTACATAGAAAATTGTATTGGTTGCGGCGTCTGTGCAAGAGCTTGCCCTGTTGAGGCTATAACAATGGAAAAGACTTCTGCCCCGGAGGGAAAGGAGCCTATCTACGTAGATTTCGAGAAACCTATTCGCATAGATCCAAACAAATGTAAGGGTTGTACAGCATGCGGAAGGGTTTGCCCGGGCAATGCAATTGTAGGTAAGGTAAAAGTACCTCATGTTGTCGAAGAGGACAAATGTCTTAAGTGTGGACTTTGCATTGAGAAATGTAAGTTTGGCGCTATATATAATGACGACACACCTGTTCCGGAACTCATTGTAAAGGAAGAACCTAAGAAGGAAGAGCCTAAGCAGGAGGAACCTAAGCAGGCAGAGCCTGAGAAGGCAGCAGAATAACAACCATGGGTTTGATGCTGTGGCGCCTGTATAAGAAGTGAAATCCAGCGCCGCTTCACAAGCGCAAGTTAAGAATACTTAATAAAAAAACGAGAAACCTTTTAGGTTTCTCGTTTTTACTTTTTAGTGAATTATATCAAATTAAAATTTATATTCTCGCAACTCCGGATTCTCTGGCTGCTTTTGCAACCGCAGCGGCAACTGCATCCTTAACACGGGGATCAAAAGCTGCAGGAAGAATATAATCTGCGTTTAATTCATCGTCCGATACAAGATTTGCCAATGCATAAGCAGCGGCTATTTTCATCTCATCATTGATGTCACTTGCTCTTACATCAAGAGCACCTCTGAATATGCCGGGGAAGGCAAGAACATTGTTAACCTGGTTCGGATAGTCACTTCTTCCGGTCGAAACTACTGCAGCACCGCCGGCTTTTGCCTCATCCGGGAATATCTCCGGAACCGGATTCGCACAGGCAAAGATTATAGGATCCTTTGCCATTGTTTCAACCATCTCTTTTGTAAGTGTTCCCGGGGCGGATACACCGATAAATACATCGGCACCCTTTATGACATCTTTCAACGTACCTTTTTCAAGGTTCTTATTAGTTATCTCTGCCATTTCCTGCTTTATCGGATTAAGGCCATCCCGTCCCTTGTAGATAGCTCCGGTTCTGTCAGTCATGATTACATTTTGAAGTCCCATACTCATAAGGAGCTTTATTATGGCAATACCTGCTGCACCGGCGCCGCTTGTAACTATTTTTACATCTTTTATGTCTTTTCCTACAAGTTTCAATGCATTTATCAGACCTGCAAGAGTGATAACGGCTGTGCCATGCTGGTCATCGTGGAAGATTGGAATGTCACATCTCTCTTTTAACTTCTTTTCGATTTCAAAGCAGCGTGGTGCTGAGATGTCTTCGAGATTTACTCCGCCGAAGCTGCCGGCGAGGAGCTCTACCGTTTTTACAATTTCATCTACATCCTTTGACCGTATACAGAGAGGTAATGCATCAACACCTCCGAATTCCTTGAAGAGAACACATTTTCCCTCCATAACAGGCATTCCTGCTTCCGGTCCTATATCACCGAGACCCAAAACAGCTGTACCGTCAGTAATAACGGCAACCGTGTTCCAACGACGTGTAAGTTCGTATGATTTATCAATATCTTTCTGAATCTCAAGACAAGGCTGGGCTACTCCCGGTGTGTAGGCAAGTGAGAGCGCCTCTTTGCTATCCACGGATGCTCTTGAGGTTATCTCCAGTTTGCCTTTCCATTCATAGTGCTTTTCGAGTGATACCGAAGCATAATCCATTATAAATTTCCTCCTGAATTAGTCTTACCAATTAGTCTTCCCATGGGAATTTGTAGTCAAGGTTGAACTGGTCACGGACAGCATTGAATTCAAGCTGTACGGACTCTGAAATAGGAACGCCTGTTACCTTGCGCTCCTGATAGATTAACCACTCTTTTTCTCCGGCTGTGAAAATCTTCTCAGCGCCCGGAGCCTTCTTTGAAGCTCTGACAGAACGGAGTATATCGCCGGCCTTCTTTCTTGCTATCTCCTCTCCAAGGAAGTGGTTTGTATCTATGGCAATGAAGAAGTGACCGAGTTTATAAGGTACTTTTTCTCCGTTTGGTCCTTTACCATCGAGATCTTTTCCGTAAACACCATCCTGGAGTATAGAAGAGAGGAGTTCTACTACCATAGCATAACCATAGCCCTTATATCCGCCGAGTGCTTCGCCGATTCCGCCGAGGGTGGTGAGAGCTGCAGAACCTTCTCTTATTTTCTTGAGGGCAACTCCGGAATCTCCGGTTACAGGATTTCCCTCGCTGTCTATAACAGTTCCCTCATGAACATCTTCACCGATTCTCGCATAGTATTCTATCTTTCCGTTTTGAGTGATTGAGGATGCACAGTCGATGAGGAAGTCAAATTCTTCATCTGTCGGAATTCCGATTGTAAGCGGATTTGTACCGAACATGCCCTCAACACCAAATGTCGGAGCTACCGATGGACGTGCATTTGTTCCGGTGATTCCTATGCAGCCTTCTTTGCAGGCCATTGAGGGATAATATCCTGCTATACCGTAGTGGCATGAGTTACGAACAACAACCATACCCATACCGTATTTCTTGGCTTTTTCGATAGCCATCTTCATAGACTTGTAGCCTATAACCTGGCCCATACCATGATGGCCGTCTACAACTGCGGTTGTTTCTGTCTCCTTGAGGATCTCGAAGTTGGTTTTTGGAAATTGGATACCATCATTTATTCTGTCAATGTAAACAGGCTTAAATCTGTTTACACCGTGTGAATTGATACCCCTTTTGTCAGATTCTACAAGCACATCCGCAACTATAGCTGCTTCTTCTCTCGGCACACCTATAGCAGTGAAAGCATCTGTCATAAAGTTGGTAAGCGTACCGAAATCAAGATTATTTTTGTCCATTTTAATACCTCCGTATTTGAATATGATATCACTTATAAGTGACAGCTTATAAGTGAAAGTGTCAGTCGTGATCTACCCAGGACATTGCGCGGGTAACGGCCTTTTTCCAGCCCTTGTACATCTCTGCTCTTGTGTCTTCATCCATCTCAGGATTAAACACTTTTGCTACTTTTCTGTTTTCCTCAATCTCATCGGTATCTTTCCATACACCTACTGCGAGACCGGCGAGGTAAGCGGCACCGAGAGCTGTAGTTTCAACAACCTTTGGTCTGTTTACTTCGCAATTCAAGAAATCAGATTGAATTTGCATCATAATATTGCTTACAGATGCACCGCCGTCTACGCGGAGAGAAGCTATATCTATACCTGAGTCATCTTTCATTGCTGTTATAAGATCAACTACCTGATAACAATTTGCTTCGAGTACCGCACGCGCGAAGTGTGCTCTGTTTGCACCTCGTGTAAGACCCACTATACAGCCCCTTGCGTACATATCCCAATAAGGTGCGCCGAGGCCTGTGAAAGCAGGGACAAGATATATACCGTTTGTGTCAGGTACGGTCTCTGCAAGCTCGTCGCATCGCGGCGCACTATCTATAAGATGAAGTTCATCTCTGAGCCACTGAATGACACAACCTGCGTTGAAAGCCGATCCCTCTATAGCATAGGTTACCTGATCGCCTATAGACCAGGCAACACCCGATGTGAGCTGGTTCTTTGATCGTACTCTTTCTTTACCGGTGTTCATGAGAAGGAAACATCCGGTTCCGTAAGTACTCTTTGCCATACCCGGCTTAAAGCATGCCTGGCCGAATAATGCTGCAGGCTGGTCTCCTATAGCACCGCTTATCGGAGTTCCTTCGAGTCCTTCGAGACCCGGAATTCCGGGTGCAACCTTACCGTATATCATGCTCGACGGCAAAGGTTTCGGAAGAATGTTCATCGGTATGCCTATTTTTTCGCACAGGAACTCATCCCAGCAGAGCTTATCTACATCGAAGATCATTGTCCTGGATGCGTTGGAATAGTCCGTTATATGGACGGCACTTTCAGGGTGTGAGGCACCTCCGGTAAGATTCCAGATAAGCCATGTTTCTACTGTTCCGAAAAGTAATTTTCCTTCGTTGGCCAAATCCATGGCACCCGGAACATTGTCAAGCAGCCATTTAATTTTAGTAGCTGAGAAGTAAGCGTCTATTACAAGACCTGTGTGTTCTCTTATATATTGTTCAAGTCCCTGGCTTTTTAAGTTTTCGCACATGGCAGCAGTTCTTCTGCATTGCCAAACCGGGGCATTGTGGATCGGAAGCCCGGTTGTTTTATCCCAGAGAATTGTCGTTTCACGTTGATTGGTCACACCTATACAAGCTATGTCATCCGCTGTTACAACACCCTCTGAAAGTATTGTAGAGATGGATTGGTACTCACTGAACAGAATATCCATTGGGTTGTGTTCGACCCAACCTGCCTGTGGATAGATTTGCTCGAATTCCCTTTGCGACTTTGTAATTACATTGCCTTGCTTGTCAAATACAATGGCACGGGAGCTGGTGGTTCCCTGATCAAGAGCCATTACATACTTTGCCATAGATGAAAGCCTCCTCTATAGTTTTTTAATCGAAAGGGGCATCGGAAAACCTCGATGCCCCACTTGTCAGTATAATAACATTTATTTCTGAGGGTTGTAAAGGTCGGAAAGTCTTAGAAGATGATCGTATTTATCTGATGCGGATTTTTCCGATATCTCGAACAATCTCTCAGCTTTTTCAGGATATGAGCGCAAGAGAGATGCATAACGTACTTCTCCGAGAAGGAAGTCTTTATACTTCTTGTTCGGAGCTTTTGAATCCATTGTGAATGGGTTCTTTCCTTCAATAGCAAGTCTCGGGTCATATCTGAAAAGATGCCAATATCCGGTCTCAACAGCCAGCTTCTCTTCGGCAATGGATTTGCCCATACCTGCTTTAATACCATGGTTTATGCATGGTGCATAGGCAATTATTACTGAAGGTCCGTGGTAACTCTCGGCTTCTCTTATTGCTTTAAGCGTCTGATTGTAGTCTGCACCCATAGATACCTGTGCAACATATACATATCCGTAGCTCATAGCTATAGCAGCGAGATCCTTCTTCTTTACCTCTTTACCTGCAGCGGCGAATTTCGCAATAGCTCCCGTCGGTGTAGCCTTTGAAGCCTGACCGCCGGTATTTGAGTATACCTCTGTGTCAAATACAAGGATATTTACATCCTCATTTTGTGCGATTACGTGGTCAAGACCGCCGAAGCCTATATCATAAGCCCATCCGTCGCCTCCGAAAATCCATTGGGATTTTTTGGAGAGATAATCAGAGTTCCTGATTATGAACCTTACATGTTTACGCATCTCTCGATTTGTATATGCATGATTCTTAAGGGCTTCAACAAGCTCCTTTGAAGCAATGGCATTCTTGTCGCCGTCGTCATAGGTTTCAAGCCAAGCTTTTGCTTTTTCGGTTACGCCCTTGTTGTCTTCTGTCAGAAGAGCCTCAACCTTGTCTTTGAGTCTGGATCTTATCTGCATGTTTGCCAGAGCCATACCGTATCCGAATTCTGCATTGTCTTCAAACAGGGAGTTTGACCATGCAGGACCTTTGCCCTCGGTGTTTACGGTGTATGGCGTTGACGGAGCTGAGCAACCCCAGATTGATGAACATCCGGTAGCGTTTGCAACATACATTCTGTCACCGAAGAGCTGTGTTACAAGCTTAGCATAAGGGGTTTCTCCGCAGCCTGCGCATGCACCTGAGAATTCAAGGAGTGGCTGACGGAACTGTGATCCCTTTACGGTTGTATCTTTAAAGTGCTTGATAACTTCTTTGTTTTCCGGAAGCAGTTTTCCGTATCTGAAGTACTTATGCTCATTCTTCTGTGTTTCGAGCGGCTTCATTACGAGTGCGGATTTTGCCGGATCTTTAGCTCCTGCCGGACATACATTTACACAAGAGGCGCAGCCGGTGCAATCGAATGCCGATACGGTGATACCGAATTTATATCCGTCCATACCTTTAAGATCGACAAGCTTCATGCCGCCGGGTGCCTGCTCAACATCTTCCTGAGTAAGAGCTACAGGACGAATTACCGCATGCGGGCATACATAAGCACACTGATTACACTGAATACATTTGTCAGGTTGCCATTCGGGAACCTCCAGGGCTATACCGCGCTTTTCAAATGCAGATGTACCTGATGGGAATGTACCGTCAGGATTTTTAGCAAATACCGAAACGGGTATAGAGTCACCCTTTTGGAGATTCGACGGTACAAGAACATTCTTTACGAAATAGTTCAATGCTTTGTCGTCTGTATGAACGAGAACCTCCTTCGGTTCATCAACAGATTCAGCCCATGACTTTGGTACGGAAATTCTCTTTGCAGCATTGAATCCCTTTTCTATAGCTTCATGGTTCTTCTTTACTATGTCGTCACCCTTCTTGGAGAAGGACTTTGTTGCGGCCTTTTTCATAAGGTCGAGAGCCATATCTGCCGGGATTATGCCGGAAAGGTTGAAGAATGCAGCCTGGAGAATAGTACTTACTTTGTTTCCGAGACCTACTTCTTTGGCTATCTTACTTGCGTTTATCGTATAGAGTTTTATATCGTTCTTCAATATGAAACGCTTCATTTTTGCAGGAAGATTCTTCTCAAGTTCCTTTAAAGTCTCCCATTGGCAGTTAAGAAGGAATGTTCCTCCTTTTCTTAAATCCTGTACCATATCATAGCTGCTTACATATGCTTCGTTGTGGCAAGCTACGAAATCGGCACGGTTTATAAGATAAGCAGACTTTATGGGTCTTGGTCCGAATCTCAAATGAGAAACAGTTATACCGCCGGATTTCTTTGAGTCATATGAGAAGTATCCCTGCGCGTACATATCGGTGTTATCGCCGATAATTTTTATTGAGTTTTTATTGGATCCTACGGTTCCGTCCGAGCCGAGTCCCCAGAATTTACACGATGTCGTACCTTTAGCAGTTGTATTATGTATACTGCATGGAGCGAGAGAAAGATTGGTAACGTCATCCTTTATACCGATGGTGAAACGCGTTTTTGAGTTCTTGGCAAACATGTTTCTGTAAACCGGAATTATATGGCTTGGGGTAGTGTCTTTAGATCCGAGTCCATAGCGTCCGCCGTATACAGGGACTTTTTCAAATTTAGTTCCCTTAAGAGCTGCTACAACATCAAGATACAGAGGTTCGCCTATGGAACCGGGTTCCTTTGTTCTGTCAAGAACGGTAATTTTCTTAACTGTTGTAGGAAGGGCATAAAGCAGATGCTTTTGAGAGAACGGTCTGTAAAGTCTTACTTTGATAAGTCCGACCTTTTCGCCCTTTGTTCTCAAATAGTCTATGGATTCTTCGATAGTACCGCAAACTGAACCCATGGCTATGATTACATGCTCGGCATCCTCATCACCGTAATAGTTGAAGAGCTTGTAGTTGGTGCCTATTCTCTTATTAACCTCGTTCATGTAATTCTCGGTTACATCGATAATGTTCTCATAGTACTTGTTGGCTGCTTCCCTTGCCTGGAAGAATATATCAGGATTTTGCGCGGAACCGCGAAGTACGGGGTGCTCAGGATTCAGTGAGCGCTTTCTGAAATCGTCAACTGCGTCCCAGTTGAGCATTTCATCCAAATCTTTGTAATCCCATACTTTAATCTTCTGAATCTCGTGTGATGTTCTGAATCCGTCAAAGAAGTGAAGGAAAGGAACTCTTCCGTCAATAGCGGAGAGGTGTGCTACAGCACCTAAATCCATTACTTCCTGAACAGTTGAGGAGCAGAGCATAGCATATCCTGTCTGGCGGCAAGCATATATGTCTGAGTGATCGCCGAAAATATTCAGGGCGTGGCTCGCTACACAACGTGCGGAAACATGTATAACGCCCGGGAGCAACTCTCCGGCCATCTTATACATGTTAGGGATCATGAGCAAAAGACCCTGGGAAGCTGTGTATGTAGTTGTAAGTGCACCGGCTGAAAGTGAGCCGTGAACCGCACCGGCAGCACCGCCTTCGGACTGCATTTCTGCAAGTTTTACGGTCTGTCCGAATAAGTTCTTGGTACCGGCAGCTGCCATTTCATCGGTTACTTCCGCCATAACTGATGAAGGCGTAATGGGATAGATAGCAGCAACTTCCGTGAACGCATAAGAAACATGCGCTGCGGCTGTGTTGCCGTCCATGGTTTTGGTTTTTCTGTCCATAGTTTTACCTCCGAGTTTTATATCCATATAGACTGAGTCATATTGTAAATTCATCTATAAACTAATATACGCGTCTAATACATTTATATAGTTAAATTATATTATAAAACATCATTAGAATAAATAAAAGGAAAAAGTACGAAATGGGAATGTCTATTTTTTGTCGAACATCGCGAGGATTTGTCTATAATAAAGCGGTTTGACAACGTGGCTAAGTGAATATATAATTTAGTAAAAATATTTTTGCAATTTTTGGAAGGAGCGCGAATAATGGACGACCCCGGTGCGGATAATATTTTCAAAAAAATCACGAAGCTTGTAGGCAGGAAAAATGAAGTCACGGAAGAGTCAATACTGAACCTTGTTGACGAGGGCTCGGATAAAGGCATAATTGAAGATGACCAGCGTGAGATAATAAACAACGTTTTTGAATTCAATGATTCCGTTGTTTCGGACATGATGACTCACAGAACCAATGTCTTGTGTATTGAAAAAAGTGAAAGCCTTACTGCACTTCGCGATATAGCTATCGAAGAGGGGTATTCCCGCATACCTGTTTATGAGAATGATGTGGATAACATGGTGGGAATAGCTTATATAAAAGACCTTTTAAGGTATGTAGATGTAAGCATACCGGAAGGCATGACGGTTTCCGATATTATGCGAACTCCACTTTTTGTTCCCGAGTCTATGAATTGCATGGTTCTGTTCAAAAGAATGATAGAGAGCCACACGCAGATGGCTATAGTAGTCGATGAATACGGCGGAACTGCCGGTATAATAACGCTTGAGGATCTTATCGAATCTATACTTGGAAACATTCAGGATGAATTTGATGACGAGGAAGAAGAGATCCAAAAGATCAACGAAAAT
Organism: uncultured Eubacteriales bacterium; assembly: GCA_964539045.1. Lineage (GTDB taxonomy): Bacteria > Bacillota > Clostridia > Oscillospirales > Acutalibacteraceae > UBA1227. The sequence goes on from CAZIHW010000063.1 coordinate 14,082, forward strand.
GTCTTTACGGTAGATGGTATAACAGACATAGATGAGATTGAGGATTTACTTGATATTGAATTGCCCGAGGGAGACTATGATACCTTCGGTGGATTCATAATATCTTTGTTAGACTATATACCCGAGGATGGCTCGGTAGTCGAACTTGACTATGAGAATTTACATTTCAAAGCTTTTGATATAGAAGACAGAAGAATAGGCAAGGTATTGATAGAAAAATCGTAAAAAGTCTTGCATATTTCGCTATGTTGTATATAATATTTATAGATTGACAAAAAAATATCAATCTATAAATGCAAAATAAATATCTAATTTGTGGGAGGATATTGAATATGGTAAAAGTTGCTATTAACGGATTCGGACGTATAGGACGCTTGGCTTTCCGTCAGATGTTCGGTGCAGAAGGATACGAGGTCGTTGCAATAAACGATCTTACAGATCCTAAAATGCTTGCTCATCTTCTCAAGTATGATTCAGCTCAGGGCAGATATGCTCTCGCCGACAAGGTTGAAGCTAAAGAAGATGCTATCGTAGTTGACGGCAAGGAAATCAAGATATATAAAGAAGCAGATGCTAACAATCTCCCCTGGGGAAAGATTGGTGTAGACGTAGTTCTTGAATGCACCGGTTTCTACACATCAAAAGAAAAGTCACAGGCACACATAAATGCCGGTGCGAAAAAGGTTGTTATCTCGGCTCCGGCAGGAAATGATCTTCCTACAATCGTTTTCGGAGTAAACGAAAAGACACTTAAGAAGGAAGATAAAATCATTTCCGCTGCTTCCTGTACCACAAACTGTCTTGCTCCTATGGCTAAGGCTCTCAATGATTTTGCTCCTATAAAGAGCGGTATCATGACAACTGTTCATGCATATACAGGTGACCAGATGCTTCTCGACGGTCCTCACAGAAAGGGAGACCTCAGAAGAGCCAGAGCAGCTGCTTGCTCTATCGTTCCTAACTCAACAGGCGCAGCTAAGGCTATCGGTCTTGTTATACCTGAACTTAACGGCAAACTCATCGGTTCTGCTCAGAGAGTTCCCACACCGACAGGTTCTACAACAATTCTTGTTGCTGTTGTTGAAAAGGATAAGGTTTGCAAGGATTGTATCAACGCTGCCATGAAAGAAGCTTCTTCTGCATCTTTCGGATACACAGAGGAACCTCTCGTATCTTCCGATATCATAGGAATTACAGAGGGATCACTCTTTGATGCAACTCAGACAATGGTAACAGAGATAGGTGACGGCCTTTGGCAGGTACAGGTTGTTGCATGGTACGACAACGAGAATTCATATACAAGCCAGATGGTTCGCACTATCAAGTATTTTGCTGAGTTGGATGAAACCCTTGATGACTAAAGATTATATAAAATGCTCCCTGATTTCAGGGAGCATTTTGTTTTATACAGAATTGTTTCTGCAGTGTCGCTCATTATTTTCTGCAGTGCTGTTCATTACTTTTTGCAGTGTGTTCATTACTTTTTGCAGTGTTGTTTATCACTTTCTGCGGTGTTGTCCGTTACCGGGTTTATTTCTATTGCCTCTGTAACCTCTGACTACATGTATACGCTCACTCTTCTTCTTCTTGGCGTACAATACATTTACCAGTATGTAGAAGAGTACTGCAATAACTACTACAAACAAAACGATTTTCATTACAGCCGTTGAAAACAGCTTCTTTATAAGATAGCCCAGAAAGGCGAAGAAACTTCTGTCAACGTCTTCCCCGGCAACCAGATCGATGGTGTAGAGTATGTCTCCTGCATACATAATATTTGCTTTTCCGAGTACATCGCCGGCTTTTATAGGGGCTTTTATATCCTTAGGGATGCTGCTCTTTATAGGTTCTATCAGTATGGATGTCGGATCGACTCCCGCGGGGACAAGCGCGCTCGCCTCCTCACCCGGGACAAGTCTGACATGATCGACGTTTTTGGCAAGATCTACATCTACTACGGTTACTACATCGGACGGCTGTGCTACAACTTTAAGCTTTATGTTATTGAAAGCCCAATCATAGGCCTTTTTTGTCTCTTTGAAAGCGAAATTTTCGTTATAACCATCTCCGTTCGTATCTTTTGACGGAGCTTTTATAACTATGCAAAGGTATGAGTAACCGTTTTTGGCAGCATAAGAGGCAAGGCAATGTCCGGCATTGTCCGTGGTACCGGTTTTTATGCCTTTGCAGTATTCGTAGTAGTACGGGTTTTTAGGAGATAATAGGAGATTGGTATTTGTATATTCTATTTCATCACGAAGGTTTGTTGCTGACAAGGTGTATTTATGAGTGCCCACTATTTCACAGAAGGTCTCATTCTTAAGCGCATATTTGATAATCTTTGCGAGGTCTTCGGCAGTCGTGTAGTGCCCCTCCTCATCCAGACCGTGTGGATTTGTGTAGTGAGTATTTTTGCAGCCGAGCTTCGCGGCAAAGTCGTTCATCATGTTTATGAACTTCGGTATATCGCCGCCTACATAGTCTGCGAGGATGCTTGCGGCTTCATTTGCGCTCTTTACAAGCATTAAATTCATTAGCTGAAGTACAGTTAATTTCTCGCCCGCCTTTATGCCGGCTGTTGAACTGTTTGTCCCTGCAATGGTATCTATAGCTTCCTGTGAAGCTGTTACTACTGCATTCAAATCGTCGCAGTTTTCGAGAACGACCATGGCTGTTGTTATTTTTGTGAGGGATGCCTCGGAGGTTTTCTTTGAAGCATTTTTATTGAAAATTACCGTGCCTCTGTCCAGGCTCTCCATGTATACTATTTCGGATTCGAACTCAACCTCATCGTTGTATGCAGCTTTGACGGGGATCGGTAAAAAAACTGACAGAATTATCGACAATATAAGTATAGTGGAAATTAAAAATATTAATCTTTTTTTCATAGACAATCACCTTGTGAATATTGTATTATTATTAGTATATCAGTTCTCTGGTTGAAAATAAATAACAAGTAATTAAAAATAAGTTACTAATAAACTAAATAAAAAGTTACATACTTGTGAGTTACAAATTACATACTTGGGAGTGACAAAATGGTTTATATAACCGGTGATATACACGGCGATGTAGAGAGGTTCAGAACACCTGCATCCAAGAAATTGAAGAAAGGTGATACTCTTATTGTCTGCGGAGATTTCGGCTTCATATGGAACGGAAGCAAAGCGGAAAACAAAATACTTGCAAAACTCAGCAGCAAAAAATATAACATATGCTTTATAGACGGAACGCACGAAAACTTTAAGCTCCTAAACAAGAACGAGGTCAGTGAATGGAACGGCGGCAAGGTGCACCATCTGGGCGGCAATTTATATCATTTAATGCGCGGACAGGTCTTTGAGATAGAAGGCCTCAAGATCTTCACCATGGGTGGCGGAGAGAGTCCGGATCTCGAGATAAGATTTGCGAACAATACCTGGTCTAAGGAAGAAAGTCCCAATCAGCAGGAGTTGCTTGAGGGCGCAGAAAATATTGAAAAACACGGAAATAAGGTTGATATAATCGTAACCCATGAACCGTCTGCGAAGATAAAGGATTTTTTGCAATTGAAGAATGCCGAGAAGACAAGACTTACATTGCTCAATACATATCTTGAGGAACTCGGTAATTCGTGTGAGTATTCGAAATGGTATTTCGGAAGCTTGCACCTGGACAAGCACGTTTCAGGGTCCCAAATAGCAGTGTTCTCGAACATTCTGGAAGCGGAAACGGGCAAATCCATTTTACAACGTAAATAACAAAAGAGGTATTTTTGATGTCAGATATAAAGGGATTTTCAAAAAAGCAAATTCCATGGGCCGTGACTTCCGTGGTGGCGGTTGTCGCAATTATGATTTGCATATTTACTTTCGGGGAATCCGCGATCACAAGAGAGCCGGAAAACAATTCCAAAACCACCAAATCACAGACTCAGAAAAGCACCAAGCCGGCCAAGACGGAGAAGAATACAAGCGAGGCCGAAACAGAGAGTACAACACCTACACAGCCAAGTGTTTCTACGGCCCCGGAAGACGAATATACATTAAGACGAAATGTGGCGATTTTAGGAAACCGTTGTATGGAACTTTACGGAATAGCTCCGAAGAGTTTGCAAAATTACGGTACCGCGATATCTAATTTTGCGGCAAAGGTTCCGAATGTAACTGTATATACATTGCTCGCCCCGACTTCTATAGAATTTTACGGTCCGGAGAGCTACAGGACAGGAAATCGTTCACAAAAAGAGGGAATAAGAATAGCATATTCTGCATTGAAAGGCAGCAATGTAAAATCTGTTGATGCATACTCCGCTATAATTCCCCACACGGATGAATATATTTATTTCAGGACGGATCACCATTGGACGGCCAGAGGCGCATATTATGCATATACGGCATTTGCCAAAACCGCCGGCTTTACTCCGACAAAGCTTGAAGATCACAAGAGCGGAAGGATAGACGGATTTGTCGGAACTTTCAAATCTTTCTCCGCAGATCTGGCTAAAGATCCGGATTATGTGGAATACTTTTATCCGTTGAGCGAAACGACCGGAACCATATACAATGATGCTTCCATGTCGACGGGAAGATCTATGAGGGTTATAACCGAAGAGGTTTCCTTAAGCAACAAATATCTTTGCTTTATAGAGGGAGATAACCCCATAGAGAAGATAGTAACTTCAAACCACAACGGAAAAAAGATAGTGATGATAAAGGAATCCTACGGCAATGCATTTGCACCGTTTATAGTTGACAATTATGAAGAGGTTTATATTTTAGATCCCCGTAAAGTGGACTTGAATCTGGCACAGTTTGTAAACGCCAACGGAATAACGGACGTGCTGTTTTTAAATTATATATTTGTACCGTCTAACCCGACGTATAAAACTGCACTTGAAAAAATGCTTGCGTAGTTCGCGCCGTAAGGCCATGCCGGTCGGACTTTACACAGAAAGGAATTTTAACATGGAAGAATTCAGATATGATACACAACTCCTTATCGAAGGTGAAAATCTTGATGAGGATGAAATTCATGATTATTTTATGAAGAATTTTAAAGGCGACTGCCTTTTGGCAGTTGGGGACAGTGATCTTATTAAGATCCACTATCATACCAATGAACCCTGGAAGGTACTTGAGTATTGCCGTTCCCTCGGCGAGATTTTTGACATAGTGGTCGAGGATATGGACAGACAGTCAAGAGGTTTGCAAGGCTAATTAAAAAAGCTTCGCTCATTCAGAGCGAAGCTTTTTTGTATGCATCCAACCTGTCAAGGGATCTGTATTGGATAGCCTCCGATATGTGATTTGATGTTATGTATTCGCTATTGTCGAGATCTGCTATAGTTCTCGCTACTTTCAATATCTTATCGTGCGCCCTTGCCGAAAACTTTAATCTTTTGAACGCCGCTATAAATAATTCCTCGGAATCAGGTGTCAGCATGCAATACTTTCTTATAAGTGACGGCGGTATCTCCGAATTGTAAGATATGTCTGTTCCCTTGAATCTTTCCTGTTGTATGGATATAGCCGACTCGACACGAAGGCGTATATCTTTTGACGTATCACCGGCGCTTGTTGCTTTTCCGCTTCTTATGTAGCTTTCGCAATCTATCGGATCAACCTTTATATGTATATCTATTCTATCAAGCAAAGGCCCTGATATCTTAGACATATAATTCTTAATAGCCAGATCAGAACAGGCGCACTTCTTGACGGGATCGAACAGAAAGCCGCAAGGACAGGGATTCATAGCGCAGACCAGGATTATTCTGGCGGGATATACTGCTGTACAGGCATTTCTGGAAACGGTTATTTTACCCTCTTCCAACGGTTCTCTCAGCGTTTCCAGTGTGGCCCGGTGGAACAATGTAAGTTCATCCAGAAACAGAATTCCGTTGTGAGCTAAAGATATCTCTCCCGGGAGCGCTTTGATCCCTCCGCCTGCAAATGCTGATTTTGTTATTGTATGGTGGGGGGAACGGAAGGGTCGCTTCAATATGAGGGGATTTTCAGGATTTAAACCTCCTAAAACCGAGTATACAGAGGTTGTTTCTATAGCTTCGTCGAAGGTCATGTCGGGGAGTATGCCGGGTATACGTTTTGCAAGCATGCTTTTGCCGGCTCCGGGACTCCCTACAAACAGGACGTTGTGTTTTCCGGCTACCGCTATCTCCAAAGCTCTTTTAGCTCCTTGTTGCCCGAATACATCGCTGAAATCAGGAATGTTGGATGCGGATGTCAGAGTGTTGCAAGTGTCTACGTTTTTAAATTCTACGGACTGTGTCGGCAGGATTTTTTTCACCCCGCTGAAATGCTCTAAAATCTCATGTACAGACTTTACGGGATATATATTCATCTCCGGTACAAGGGCGGCCTCGTTAGCGTTTTTATCCGGCAGGAAAATGTTTTTAATGCCGAGTCTTTTTGCCTCGGCGGTCATGGGAAGAATTCCGTTTACCTGTCGTATATCCCCATCGAGAGAGAGCTCGCCTATGAATATACAGTCGTCAGTTACATTGCTGATTTGTCCGGAGGCCAGCAGTATAGCCACCAAAATCGGAAGGTCGTAGATAGCGCCCTCTTTTCGGAACTCTGCAGGAGCGAGATTGACAGTTATTCTGCTTATCGGGAAATTCAGCTTATTATTTTTTATAGCTGATCTCACACGCTGTTTGGATTCGGAAACCGCACTGCCCGGAAGACCGACTATATCAAACCTCGGAAGACCGCTTGAAAGGTCGCATTCAACTTCTACAAGTTGTGTATTGAACCCCTGAATACCTATACTGTTTACCTTTGAAAACATTAGTACCTCTTCAAATATACCGATAAGATTATCCCATAATACTGTAGAAAGTATCAATAGAATTTAACTTTCGTAATTGGTGTCAGACTGATGGCGCTGATTGACAATAAATAAGTAAGGTATTAAAATTATAGAATAAAGTTTTTGGAGGCATCGTATGGAAAACTACAATGAACTCTATTGTGAGTGGAAGAAAAATTGTACGGATGAAGCTGTTTGCGCAGAGCTCGCTGCTATAGACGGAAAAGAAGAAGAGATTCTGGACCGTTTTTATAAAAAATTGGAGTTTGGTACGGCCGGATTGCGTGGTGTACTCGGTGCAGGTACCAACAGAATGAATGTATATACGGTAAATCAGGCAACTCAGGGTATAGCTGATTATCTTAATGAAACATTTGACGACCCATCTGTTGCTATAGCATATGATTCCAGAATAAATTCAGACTTGTTTGCCAGGGAAACAGCCAGCGTATTCGCTGCAAACGGAATAAAAGTGTATATCTATCCGGAACTTGTCCCTACTCCGATGTTGTCTTTTGCAGTACGCAGATTGAAGTGCTCTTCGGGCGTTATTATAACTGCCAGCCATAATCCTGCGAAGTATAACGGATATAAGTGTTATGATCCGGAAGGCTATCAGATGACTGATGAAGCTGCGGCAAATGCTTACAAGTTTATACAAAAGGTAGATATATTTAAAGATGTAAAGAGAATAGATTTTGAAGACGCGGTATCTGACGGTATTATAGAATACATCTCAAAGGAGATATCCGAGGAGTTCTTTTCTCTTGTACAGAGTAAAGCTATAAATCCGGATGTTTGTGCAAAGTCAGGCCTTAAGGTTATTTATACACCTCTCAACGGAACCGGAAATAAGCCCGTACGCGAGGTGCTTTCACGGCTCGGAATTAAGGACGTTAAAGTTGTTCCCGAGCAGGAACTCCCGGACGGTAATTTCCCGACTTGTCCGTATCCAAACCCCGAGATAAGACAGGCATTTGAATGCGCTATCAATATGGCAGCATCTGAAAAAGCCGATATCTTACTTGCAACGGACCCGGATTGTGACAGAATGGGAATTGCCGTATATGACGGCAACGAATATCGTCTTATGACCGGAAACGAAGTCGGCGCACTGTTTGCCGAATATGTCCTTTCCCAATATGAGGAAAAGGGCATTATGCCAAAGAACCCGGTTGTCATAAAGTCCTTTGTTACTACAGACCTTGTAAAAGTAATAGCAGAGGCACACGGCGCAAAGGTTGCCAATCTGTTGACCGGCTTTAAGTATATAGGCGAATATATAACAAATCTTGAAAAAGAGGGTAAAGAATCAAACTTTATCGTGGGCATGGAGGAGAGTTACGGTTATCTCCTCGGTATACATGCCAGGGATAAGGATGCTGTCGTTGCAAGCCAGCTTGTATGTGAGATGGCCGCCTATTACAAGACAAAGGGAATGACTTTGATTGATGTTATAAACTCTTTGTACCGTGAGTACGGCATCTATTTGAACAGGGTTGAGAGTTTTGAGTTTGAGGGTGCCGCAGGCTTGCAAAAGATGTCTGATATCATGTCGGATCTCCGTTCAAATGTACCCTCGAAGGTGGGCGGTATGACGGTCACTGATTATACTGACTATAAAGATACGGAAAAAACCGGTTTACCTTCATCAAATGTTTTGAGCTATAAGCTTGAGAACGGAAACGGGGTTGTAGTTCGGCCTTCCGGAACGGAGCCGAAAATTAAGATATATATAACTGCGGTCGCTGAGACATTTGAAGGCGCAGAACAGTTGTTTAACGAGATTCTTAAGGATTCAAAAAAATGGTTGGAGGTATAATGATGAATAGGAAGTTGTTTGTCAGAATTACAGCTATATTTTTAGCTGTACTTATGTTTGGCAGTGTGGTAATGGTTGCAGTGCAATCATTTGCTTTAGGCCCTGATGCCGATGTTGTTATAGCAAATACCGGAGACAGCAATACGAAACTTATCGTTACCATTGTTGCGGTGGTTGCCATTGTTGCGATAATAGGTTGTGTAGCCTTGCCAAAACTTCTAAAAAAGAAGTAATATTTTGTCTAAAATGTTCAAACATAATTCACTTTTGTGATAAAGTTTTGAAAATGTTGACAAATTCTTAATTTTAGTATAATATTAGTCTACGTCAATTAGACAAATTTTATTTATTTCAAGCGAGGTTAATTATCATGTACGAAGACAAAACACTCATCTGCAAAGAGTGCGGCGAAGAGTTCATCTTTACAGCAGGCGAGCAAGAATTCTATGCAGAAAAAGGATTTGAAAATGAGCCACAGCGCTGTAAGCCGTGCCGTGACGCAAGAAAGAACGCAGCAAGAGCAGAGAGAGAGATGTTCGAAGCAGTTTGCGCTTCATGCGGACAAACAGCAAGAATACCCTTCAGACCGAGAGAGGACAGACCTGTTTATTGCAGCGAGTGCTTTGCTAAAATGAAGGAAGAGGGCTAATTTTTTAAAGATAACTGGCGGGATGTCTCATTGAGGGATCCCGCTTTTTATTGATTTTATAGAATAAATTGTATGTATTAAGCATATATATATGTTTGTAAAACATAATTAGCTGGGAGGATGCCTATGTTAGGTTTGGGTAAATGGAGATTTTATATTGATTTCTTTCTATACAAGGGATATGTGTATCTGAATATAGAAGACAATAACGGGAAGTATAAGATCACCCCGGAGGCTGATGGGTATACAGGCGATATTGTATATGATTTGGACGATGTGGTTGTGAAAGGAAATACTTTGCACGTGGAAATTTCCTCCGTGGCTATCCCCGGAAATAAAAGGATTTCAGGTGACTTGATTTTTGATGGTGACAAATGCAAGGCTGTAGCAGAAGTTCCGTTTGTAGGTCATCTGGAGTTGAAGGATGGAATTCGTGTAGGATAACGTACAACATGTACAAAACTTACAATTTGTTGATAAATTTTTTAGTAGCAAATTATCAAAAACAGACTCTTAATCACTTGATTGAGTCTGTTTTTTTGTTTATAATATAATTTGTGTTACCATATTTTTGTATTACTACATTTTTGTATTACTACATTTTTGTATTGCGTTATTTTGGGTTTTTGAGGTATTAATAGATGGATAAACGATTTGAACGTATTTGGTCTGATCTGAAAAGAATTTTAATGCTTTTCGGAATGGTTAAAGCTACGGATCAGGATGAAAAATATATTGAGTATGTAGAACATAGGCGAAAGTCTTCAAATTTGAGACGCTCTATGATTTTGGCATTTCTTCTGATTTTCATGTGTTTTTTATCTTTTTTGATTCCACCGTTTTTGTTAGAGCCTAAAGAGCTTTTGTCCGTTGTGCTTATAGGCGAAATTATATTGCTCTCGACTTATTTGGTTATTGTCAGAAGGGCTTACAGTTCCTTTGAAAAAAATCCGGACTCAAAGATATATAAATTCTTGGCGAGCGCTGTACCCACGGCCTTCTGGACTGCATATTATCCGTTACTCTCATTTTTCGTACGGATTGTGCATGACCCTACAGCCAACTTAGTAGCATGGATGGCTTTTATGTTAGTCGGTGTATGTACCCATGTGTGTAATAAGAATGAGGGACTTATAATATTTCCGGTATCATTTATCAGCATAGTCCTGTATCTGTCTCATTTGGAAATACAGCCTTTTGTTATTGTAGCCTGTTGCCCGATTGTTATATTCTTATTCATTATCGCCCAAATGAACAACGTTGACCGTTTGGCCGGTTTTTATCGTCAGGCGCAGATAGAAGAAGTTGCTTATACCGGAAAAAGACGTCTCGGCAGTATTTTTTCCAAGGTGTTTGATGTGGCATTGGAAATAGATCTCGGAACAGGTAAATACGAGGTGTTAAATTCGAATGACCCTGACGGGTATCTCAAAAATCACAAAACAATTGACTTAACTCAATTATTTGAATATACCATTGAGCATTCGCATCCCGATGATCATCAAATTTTTGCGAAGAACCTCAATTATGACTATCTGAGCAATGAATTTATTCGCGGTAGAAATCAAATATATTTTGAGGGAAGAATGATGACGTCAGAGAAGGAATTCAAATGGATATCTGTACTTCTCTCAAAGGAAAATATATCAGAAGAGGACAAGTATGTTTTGTGTCTTGTCCAGAATATAGATGAGCGTAAGCATCTGGAAGACAAGCTTAGGTTGGAGGCAGAACGGGATCCTTTGACGAAGCTTTACAATAAAACTACGACGAAGAGTCTGATAGAAGAGTGTATAGAAAAGGATTCTTCAGCGCAACATGCACTTATAATTATAGACTTAGATAATTTCAAGACCATAAATGATACAAGGGGACATGCTGCCGGCGACCAGATATTGTTGGCGTTTACAACAGCGCTGAATAAAAATTTCCGAGAAACAGATATATTGGGAAGAGCAGGCGGAGATGAATTTGTGGTGTTGATAAAAAATGTCCAATCTGTCGCCATGGTTTGTGATAAGCTCCAAAGGCTAACGTCGTCATTTAAGAAATACGGAATTGATAACGGATTCCCGGGTAGGCTGTCCTGTAGCATAGGTGTTGCCATGTATAATAAGGACGGAAAGACATACGATGAATTATTTAAAAAGGCGGATGCCGCCCTATATGAGGCAAAGCGAAACGGAAAGGATCAGTACAAATTCAGTATAACAAGGTCTTAAAGATTTATAAGTTATACAATAAATCAATAAATGTATGACTGATATTTTCACCTGGGTGAGTAAAAAATAAAAAAGGCATTTCAATTAAGAAATGCTCTTTTTTATTGTTTTTATAATATTTTAATGATATTATTAATGTAAGTTTATTTACAAGCTTTTTGTAATGGAGGTTTATATATGAAATTAGGAACTTTTATAAAGTTGGGCGCTTTGGCAGTGGCAGCAGTATCAACGGCTGCCGGTTCAGTTTTTATAACAACTAAGGCCCTTACAAAATTGACGGGCGAAGGTACCGCCGATGCTACAAAGAACAACATTGAAAAAGAAACCCCTGTTGTTGAGACCCCTGTAGAGACCGCACAGGCCCCGTTTATTCCTGTGGTACAAGAACCTATCGCAGCTCCCGTTGTCGAAGAAAGGCCTGTTGCTCCGGTAATTGAGGCATTGCCTGTTATTGAAGAAACGGCGCAGCCTGTAGTTGAAGAGGCACCTCAGCCTGTAGTTGAAGAGACGCCGCAACCTGTAGTTGTAGAGGCACCACAGACTGTTCCGAATGAGGAACCGGTTAATGATTATTCAGATGTTTCAATGGCCCTTCCTTATTTGGCCGGAAAACTTGATGCATCAGAGGCCGATGTTGCTGATGTCGTTATAACCCCTGCTGAGCAGGAGGCTATGGCAGCGGCTGCTGTTGTTGCTGAGAAACCGGTTGAAACCGTTGCTGAACCTGAGGTCGTTTTGCCAACTGCAGCACCTATAGAGGAACATCCGGTGGTTGAGCCTACATTAAATGCTCAGCCGGAACAGGCCGCAGAGACATTCGCAGATCTAAATCCGTTAGAACAGGGCTTCTCTGTTACGATGACGGATTCTGATGGAAATAACCTGCCAAATGCCGAAGAAACTGCTGTGAGATATGGCGATTTTTCAGAACTCGCTGAGCAACCTCATGAGCCTGTAACATTTAATGATATAAGTGCAGAAGCACCGCTTCCTGTAGTTGAAGAGGTTGCACCGGTAGAAGTGCCGGTAGAAGCACCGCTTCCCGTAGTTGAGGAGGCTGCACCGGTAGAAGTGCCGGTAGAAGCACCGCTTCCCGTAGTTGAAGAGGCCGCACCGGTAGAAGTGCCGGTAGAAGCACCGCTTCCCGTAGTTGAGGAGCCTGCACCGGTAGAAGCACCGGAAGAAGCAGGTGTAAAGAAGATAGGAGACGCATTGGTTTCTAATAAGGCTGATGATCCGTATATAAAAGCAGTAACGGATACTTTTAACATACCGGCTCCAAATCTTGTTTCCATCGCCTCCGAAGGAAATATGCCCATGGTATTTGAGTTCCTTTACTCAGACATGAAAACAGACGCTACTCTTATGAGTGTATATTTCATAATGCCTGACGGACAGGCTACTCTTCCTCCTGAGACCGATAGAGAAAACGTACTTGCTTTCGGACGTAACTTTATAACAGGAAATGAGGAGCTTAAAGCTTTTTTAGCCTAAATCATATGTAGCCTAAAGTATAACAGAAAAGACCGAACCTAAGTTGGTTCGGTCTTTTTTATGATCAGGACTGAAAGTGCTTGTTCAAATTCGCGCCGGCAGGCTATACTTTGTCGTTTGCGCGATCAGTGAACCTTCTATTCTTATTCGCAGAAGATTTTACGGTTTCGTCATCATAAACGACATAGCAGAGCGGAGGGATGCCTCCTTGGTGCCACACGATTTGATTTCGTCCGCTTTCCTTGGCGATGTAGAGGTTTTCATCGGCCTCATTTATAAGCTCTTGGGCGGTGACACCATCCTCATACATGGCTACACCTCCGCTTACTGTTATCACCCTATCTGAAATATCAGCTGACAACTGAGATGATTCAATACTACTTCTTATTTGTTCGGCTCTTCTGAAAGCAGGGGTTTCATCGGCTGATGGGAGGACGCATACGAATTCCTCTCCTCCGTACCTTGAGACAACATCTACCTTTCTCAGGTTCGATTTTAAAAGTGATGCAAGACTTTCGATACAATCGTCACCGGCTAAATGTCCATACGTATCATTAATATTTTTAAAGTGGTCAATGTCAAACATCAGAAGCGAAAATGTTCTCATATCTCCGGTCTTAGTCTGTTCTATACATTTGTCGATGTATTCCATGAGGTAACGCCTGTTGTAGGCTCCGGTGAGTGGATCTCTATTCGAGGCTTCTTCTATCTGCGCCAGAAGCTCATTTGCTTTCTTTTGCTTTTCATCAAGGCGAATAGTGAGAGTTCTGAGTACAAACCCGCAGCCCAAAGCTACCGCAATTGTTGTGAACGGTATCTCGGCGTACGTGTTTTGACCGAGAACGGTAAATTGATTGGCGAAACCGGGATTGTGATAGTCGAAATAATATGCAGCTGCGAAGGCCCCTATTGAAACAATCAGCATAATCAGCATGTGGAGGTTGTCCATGAGCAAAATGGTCAATAAACCGCAGCAAATGAATAGCAGGGGAACACCGCTGTCAATAGCCCCTCCGAAAAGGTAAAGGGTGGGTAAGTATATGCAGTTTGTTACAAAACAGAATGATACATAAAGGGAAGAATATCGTGCGGTGTTTTGTAACCTTGAAGTGTATATATAAAGTATAAAGATATAAACAAGATATGCACCGATTGCGATCTTAGCATATTTACCCTTGTTGAGTATAAAACAGGCTGAAAACTCATAAAGATTGAATATTATAAAAACCTTGAGCATGTTATCAAAGTATTCTTGCTTTAATCTTACGCCCTCTGCAGCGGAACCTTTTAAGAAGTGGAGAAGATTAGAATGAATTTTTTCTTTATTCATTTTCAGTCCCTCCTTCTTCGCTCTGACTGCGGATTTGATTCCTGCCGGAATTTTTGGCAAAGTACAAATTTTCATCTGCTTCATTCACAAGGTTTTCTTCGTTGTAATTATCCTTGAGATCGGCAACGCCTCCGCTGATGGTTACAGGACTGTCTTTCGGAAGCTCATCGGAGAGTAAGGTGTTTTCTATGTTTTTTCTTATCTCATTAGCGCGGTTGAAGGCTTGTTCTAAATCGGAGCCCGGCATTATTAAAAGAAACTCTTCTCCGCCGTAACGTGCAACGATCTCATCGTCCTTGCAAGAATCTTTTATTATTTCGGAAACGGCTTTTAACACATCGTCGCCCAAAAGATGACCGTAAGTATCGTTTAATTTCTTAAAATAATCAATGTCAAATAAGGCAATGGAAAGCGCTGAAGAATTTTTCTTTGCCTCAGCAACCTTTTCTGAAAGATATGTATACATATATCTTCTGTTGTACATGCCCGTAAGAGGGTCTATGATAGCCTGGCGTTTTACTTTTTCTATGGCTTCCTCAACAGTTTTATGCTGTGTGTAGTACATCTTGAAAAGTATTTTAGCCAGGACACCGAGCGCAAGACAAACTATAGCGGCATTTGAAAATATGGCGTTATATGTGAAGTCACGCTCCCCTGTAGGGCTCATACTATATGCCGGTATATCCATTAATATCCATGGACATGCCCATGATATGTAATACACTATTAACACCCATATGCATTCCACGGCTGTTATAATTACACCTATTCGCCCTTTTACCAGGAAAAGGGACAGAGCAATACCCAATATAATGAAACTCGGAATACCGCAGTCTATCCCGCCCCCTGAAAGATAAAGAGCGGGGAATGTGAAAAAGTTTATTATCAGGAGTGCAGCGATTATTATATAATCCTGATGTTCCTTGGCTATAAGTCCCATGAGGGCAAAGAAAGGGAACACAACGGTCATACTGGCACTCAGCATTATCGCCATTTCACTTGTATTTAAGCTTTTACATACGAATGTACTGGATAAACCTACAACAAATCCACATAGAAAAATAATGGTAAAAAAGCGTTGGCGTACAGGCAGATTCTTGTTGAGTAGTTTATCGTAGATATCTTTTAATTTCGTCATAGAGATACCCCTTTGGGTTGAACCTTTTTATTCACCTGATTTATTCAGCTGAGTCTTTTTTTAACATACAGCACTTCTTATACTTTTTACCGCTTCCACATGGGCATGGGTCATTAGGACCGACTTTTGCTCCCTTGCGTACAGGGCGTTTTACATCGGTTCCGTCTCCGCTGTTGGTTCCGGTTACTTTTGCAACCTGTTCTCTCTTGATTTCCTGAGTTTTTGTAACCTTTACCGTAAACAGCTGCTTTACAGTATCTTCACGAATCGTGGCTGTCATTTCATCGAATATATCGAAGCTCTCAAATTTAAACATAACAACAGGATCTTTTTGGCTGTAAGCTGTAAGACCTATGCCTCTCTTGAGCTCTTCCATCGCATCGATGTGATCCATCCAGTTTATGTCGACATTTCTGAGAAGAATCATTCTCTCCAGATCTCTTGTTATCTCAGGAGTATTTTCTTTCTCGCGAGCTTCGTAAACCTCATGGCCGCGCTTGGTTATGAAATCTGTCAACTCGTCTGCAGACATACCGCGTAAATCATCTTCCGGCTTCAATATCCAGCCAAGGAATTTTTCCTTCAGGCCGGCAATGTTCCAGTCGTTTTTATCTGCACCCGACGGGCAGTACATTGCAACGCTTCCAGAAACTGTTTCATCGAGCATTCCCAGAATCTTTTCTCTGAGATCTTCTTCTTCGAGTACCTGGTCACGCTGTTTGTATATAATTTCACGCTGCTTGTTCATTACGTCGTCGTACTGAAGGACATGCTTACGTATTGCATAGTTCTGGCTCTCAAGTTTCTTCTGAGCATTTTCAACTGTATTTGAGAGAAGCTTGACTTCTATTGGTATGTCCTCGTCAAAGTTGAGCGAGTCCATGATTCTTGTCATTCTCTCTCCGCCGAAGAGTCTCAAAAGGTCGTCCTCTGTTGAAAGGAAGAACTGGCTTTCACCGGGGTCTCCCTGACGTCCCGAACGTCCGCGCAGCTGATTGTCAATACGGCGGGATTCGTGGCGTTCCGTACCTACGATGTAGAGTCCGCCTGCAGCACGTACCTGATCAGCCTCATCTGCTATTTCTTCTCTGAAATGCGCTTCAAGCTCTGCAAATTCCTTCCTTGCCTTGAGTATCTCTTCATTATCTGTATCAGCAAAGCCCATTGCCTCAGATATGATCTCTTCTGCATATCCCTTCTTACGGAGCTGGGATTTTGCCAGGAATTCAGGGTTACCGCCAAGCATGATATCGGTACCACGACCTGCCATGTTGGTTGCTATGGTAACAGCGCCGTATTTACCGGCCTGAGCTATGATTTCTGCCTCTCTCTCATGATTCTTTGCGTTGAGTACTTCGTGCTTTATACCGCGCTTCTTCAGTAAACTTGAGAGGAGCTCGGATTTTTCAATCGATATGGTGCCGACCAAAACGGGCTGTCCTTTTTCATGGCACTCACATATTCTGTCTATAACTGCGTTGAATTTACCCTTTTCAGTCTTGTAGACAACATCCGGGTTGTCTATACGAATCATAGGTTTGTTGGTTGGAACTTCGACAGGGAAGAGGTTGTAAATTTCCGAGAACTCGTCAGCCTCTGTCATAGCGGTACCTGTCATTCCCGAAAGCTTTTTATAAAGACGGAAGTAATTCTGGAATGTTATTGATGCAAGCGTCTTTGATTCTCTTTGAACACTGACATTTTCTTTTGCCTCTATAGCCTGATGGAGACCCTCATTATAACGCCTTCCTATCATTATACGTCCGGTGAATTCGTCTACTATGAGTACTTCCCCGTCTTTTACAACGTAATCTATGTCCCTGTGCATAACACCGTGGGCCTTGATGGCTTGGTTGATATGGTGGACGATAGTTGTGTTTTCGGCGTCCATAAGATTTTCGAGATTGAAGAAAGCTTCTGCTTTGGCCACACCGGATTGAGCGAGGGTTGCGGTTTTTGCCTTTTCGTCCACAATGTAGTCGCCGCTTCCTGTACTTTCGAACTCTTCTTTTGAATCTACTTCCTTTACTTTTGTCATGGTAAGGGTTCTTACGAATTTATCTGCAAGCTTGTAAAGATCGGTTGATTGAGTTCCCATACCGGAAATAATAAGGGGTGTTCTTGCTTCGTCGATGAGTATTGAGTCAACCTCGTCTACGATGGCATAGAAAGGAGATCTCTGAACCTTTTCGGATTTGTACTGTACCATGTTGTCTCGAAGGTAGTCGAATCCGTATTCATTGTTTGTTCCGTAAGTTATATCGGCATTGTATGCGATACGTCGTTCATCATTGTTCATTCCGTTTACGATAAGGCCTACGCTCAAACCGAGGAATCTGTAAACCTTACCCATCCATTCTGAGTCACGGCGGGCAAGGTAATCATTTACGGTTACAATGTGTACACCTTCCCCGGCTAAAGCATTAAGATAGGCAGGCAATGTAGCTACGAGAGTTTTACCCTCTCCGGTTTTCATCTCCGAAATACCGCCCTGGTGAAGTATAATGCCGCCTATAATTTGTACCGGATAGTGCTTCATTCCAAGTACCCTGCTTGAAGCTTCGCGGCAAGCGGCAAATGCATCGGGGAGTATATCGTCAAGTGTTTCCCCGTTTGCAAGTCGTTCTTTTAATTTAGGTGTTACTTCTTTTAATTCTTCATCGCTCATCTTTGCGTACTTATCTTCAAGAGCTAAAACCTCATTTTTTATAGGTTCCATTTTTCTTACTTCTCTTGATGAATAATCGCCGAATATTTTCTTGAAAAGTCCCATTTTGAGAATTGCTCCTTTGGTTAGCCGTCGGGCTAGTTATAAATATACGTATTACATTATAACATGAGCGAATATTTTTTTGTAGTTATTTTTACATTTAGTGAATATATACGGTGAATTTGAATGATTTGTATAATTATTCTGTCATATTCACAAATATGCATAATTTTTGCAAAAATATGCAGATAATATGCAAAAATTACTTGACTTTATGTATATAGGCACATATAATATCCACATGATTTGAATTTGACAATTTTATTCAGAAGAGGTAATGGAAATGAAGATTAACAAGGACGAAATTAAAAAGGTTGTTCTGGCATATTCCGGAGGCCTGGATACATCTATTATTATCCCGTGGCTTAAAGAAAACTACAATGACTGTGAAGTTATTGCCGTTTCAGGTAATGTAGGTCAGGGAACTGAACTTGACGGCCTTGAAGAGAAAGCCCTTAAGACCGGCGCATCCAAGCTTTACATAGAGGATCTCACAGATGAATTTGTAAATGAATTCATTATTCCCAGTGTTAAGGCCGGTGCAAAGTATGAAGAGTATCTCCTCGGTACATCCTTTGCCCGCCCTATAATAGCAAAGCGTCTTGTTGAAATAGCTAAAGCTGAGGGTGCCGATGCTATTTGCCACGGTTGTACAGGTAAGGGTAATGACCAGGTTCGTTTTGAACTTGCTATAAAAGCGTTTGCCCCGGATATGAAAATCATTGCTCCTTGGCGTGAGTGGACAATAAAGTCCAGGGACGAAGAGATTGATTACGCAGAGGCGCATAATATACCTCTTAAGATAAACAGAGAGACCAACTACTCAAAAGATAAGAACCTATGGCATCTCTCACACGAGGGCCTTGATCTTGAGAATCCTGCAAACGAGCCACAGTATGAAAAGGAAGGATTCCTTGAGATGGGAGTTTCCCCGATTAACGCCCCGGATAAGCCGACATACATAACACTTGACTTTGAAGCCGGTGTGCCTGTTGCTCTTGACGGTAAAAAGATGAGCGCTAAGGATATCATCCTTGCTCTTAATGAGATAGGCGGAGCCAATGGTATAGG
>CAZIHW010000064.1:0-4808 GCA_964539045.1 uncultured Eubacteriales bacterium
CATATGATAAAGGCTGAAATCAGAGATGAGCGCCTGGGATTCGTAGGCAATATAACGGATATAAATCCTGACCCCATAATCGGTATTCTCGAGAAGAACTATATACCTGTTGTTTCGAGTATAGGTTGCGATGACAAGGGCAATGTATACAACATAAATGCAGACACAGCCGCAGCCAAAATAGCTGCCGCACTGAAAGCTGAGAGCCTGATTTCACTTACAGACACATCGGGCATTCTTCTTGATAAGAATAATCCGGATTCATTAATTCCGCACATAACTATGGATGAGACAAAAGATTTGATTGCAAAAGGTATCATCTCAGACGGCATGATTCCAAAGGTTGAATGCTGTACCGGGGCTATTGCCGCAGGTGTTAAGAAAGTTTTCATCGTAGACGGAAGAATACCGCACTCAATATTGATAGAAACTCTTACCGATGAAGGTATCGGTACTATGTTCGAATAAGGTGAATAAAATGAACGTTTTTGAATTGGATAACACTTACGTCGCACATACATATGCGCGTTTTCCGATAAATATCGTCAAAGGAAAAGGCTCACTTGTCTGGGATTCTGAAGGAAAAGAATATATAGACCTCGGAAGCGGAATCGCCGTAAACATCTTCGGTATATCAGACGAGCAATGGATTGCCGCTGTGAGCGAGCAGCTTAGAAAATTCCAACACACATCGAACCTTTATTATACGGAGCCATGCGCTGTGCTGGCGGAAAAGCTGTGCAACAGGACAGGACTTAAGAAGGTTTTCTTTTCAAACTCGGGTGCCGAGGCAAATGAATGTGCCATCAAAGCAGCCCGTAAGTATGCAGCTGACAAAAAAGGAAATGAATGTTATACAATAGTTACATTGAACAATAGCTTCCACGGCAGAACCCTTACCACACTTTCGGCAACCGGACAAGAGGAATTTCATAAATACTTCTGCCCTCTCACACCCGGATTTGTCCACTGCGATCCTGACTTTGAGTCATTGAAAAAGGCTGTTGATAGCAATAACGTCGCTGCTGTAATGTTTGAAATCGTCCGCGGAGAAGGCGGAGTGCTTCCTCTCGAAGAGAAGTTCGTAGAACAGATGGTCAAGTTCGCACATGAAAATGATATTTTACTCATAGCAGATGAGGTTCAAACCGGAAACGGAAGAAGCGGAAAGCTATACAGTTATATGCACTATGGATTCACACCCGATATAGTCACAACAGCCAAAGGTATCGGAGGCGGATTACCTATAGGTGTGACGATGCTCGGCGAAAAGGTAAAGGATGTATTCGAGCCCGGGCTTAACGGTTCTACATTCGGCGGAAATCCGGTATGCTGCGCGGGGGCTGTAAACATACTCGACAGAATTGACGAACCCCTCTTGAAAGAAATCGAAAAAAAATCCGAATACATATTCAAAGCCCTTGAAAACGCACCCGGCATATCAGGCGTTAGCGGTCTTGGACTTATGTTAGGAATAAAAACCGAAAAACCGGCAAAACAGGTGGTTTCGGAATGCATGGAACACGGAGTTCTTCTGTTAACCGCTAAAGATAAAGTAAGATTGCTCCCGGCACTTAACATACCGATGGAGCAACTGGAGAAGGCAATAAATATAATAAAGCAAGTATGTGCGGAGGGTTAATTGTGGATTTAAAAGGAAAAGACTTCTTAAAATTACTCGATTTTTCGAGCGAGGAGATAATGTATCTGATCGACCTTGCAGCGGATTTGAAAGAAAAAAAGAAAAAAGGAATACAACATAGACTTTGCGAAGGAAAAAACATAGTACTTATCTTTGAAAAGACAAGCACCCGTACCAGATGCAGCTTTGAGGTTGCGGCGCATGACCTTGGCATGAATGCAACCTATCTTGATCCTGCAGGCTCCCAGATAGGAAAAAAAGAGAGCATTGCCGATACAGCAAGGGTACTCTCCTCCATGTTCGACGGTATCGAATATCGAGGATTCTCACAAAATATTGTTGAAGAGCTTGCTAAATTCTCTTCCGTACCCGTATGGAATGGACTTACCGATGAATTCCATCCGACTCAAATCCTCGCAGATATGCTTACCATCAGAGAACATTTCGGATATCTGAAAGGAATTAACTTCGTATATGTCGGCGATGCCAGATTTAATATGGGAAACTCTCTCATGATAGGATGTGCGAAGCTCGGACTGAACTTTACTGTTTGTTCCCCCAAGAAATACTTCCCGAACAAAGATCTCATAGATACCTGCCAAGAGATAGCAAAAACCACAGGCGCTAAATTGACATTCACCGAAGATACAGACAGCGCTATGAAAGGCGCAGATGTTGTCTATACGGATATTTGGGTTTCTATGGGCGAACCCGAGATCATCTGGAAAGAGAGAATAGATGACCTTGCCCCATATCAGGTAAACAGTGAACTTATGAAAAAGAGCGGCAAGGACACAACAGTATTCATGCATTGCCTGCCCTCATACCACGACTTAAAAACTAAAATAGGTAAAGAAATGGGAGAAAAGTTCGGAAGAGAGTCTATGGAAGTCACCGACGAGGTCTTCGAAAGTGAAAATTCCATTGTCTTCCTTGAGGCAGAAAACAGAATGCATACTATAAAAGCAGTCATGGCAGCAACTTTAGCGGAGTGATATAGCGGAGTGATATTATGAAACGTTATTTGGTTTTACAGGATGGTACAATCTTTGAAGGTGAGGCTTTCGGCGCTGATATCGAAAGCATAGGTGAACTTGTTTTCACAACGGGTATGTGCGGATATATTGAAACACTCACCGACCCCAGTTACTACGGCCAAATAGTAATGCAAACCTTCCCGGTCATCGGAAATTACGGTATTATTCCCGATGATTTTGAGGGTAAATGCTGTATAAAGGGATATGTCGTAAGGGAATGGTGCGATGCACCTTCAAATTTCAGGACAGAATATGACCTGGACAAGTTCCTGAAAGAAAACAACATACCCGGAATTTACGGAATTGATACCCGTGAGATAACACGGATCATCAGAGAATACGGTGTTACAAACGCCATACTCTGTGATAAAGTCCCGGAAAATCTTGATGAAGTAAAAGCATACACGGTAAGAGATGCTGTTGTAAGCGTCACTTCGAAAGAAAAACAAATCTTCCCTCCGGCAGGGGAAAAAATGTTCCGGGTTGTTCTGATGGACTTCGGTGCAAAATCAAATATTGTTCGCTCACTTTGCAATAGAGGATGCGAGGTAATATCAGTGCCCGGAACC
Source organism: uncultured Eubacteriales bacterium (assembly GCA_964539045.1). GTDB lineage: Bacteria > Bacillota > Clostridia > Oscillospirales > Acutalibacteraceae > UBA1227. The sequence goes on from CAZIHW010000064.1 coordinate 3,249, forward strand.
ACAAGTGCCGAAGAGATACTTGCACTTTCCCCTGATGGAATCATGCTGTCAAACGGACCGGGAGATCCGGCTGAAAATACACAAATAATAGCTGAGATAGCTAAGCTCTTCGGTAAAGTACCTATCTTTGGAATTTGCCTGGGGCATCAGCTTATGGCACTCTCACAAAATGCAAAGACAGTAAAACTTAAATACGGACATCGTGGTGTGAACCAACCTGTCAAAGACGTAAACGGAACGCGTACATTTATCACAAGCCAAAACCATGGCTATGCTGTTGTAAGTGACAGCACGCAAAAGGGTTCGGTAAGGTACGTAAATGCCAATGACGGAACCTGCGAAGGAATTGATTATCCGGATTATAACGCATTCTCGGTTCAATTCCATCCGGAGGCTTGCTCCGGTCCTAAGGACACGGAATTCTTATTTGACAGATTTTGCGATTTAATGAGAAAGGGCGGAAAGTGATATGCCATTTGATACAAGCATAAAAAAGGTATTGGTAATCGGCTCCGGCCCTATTGTTATAGGTCAGGCCGCAGAATTCGACTATGCGGGAGCACAGGCTTGTCGTGTGTTAAAAGAAGCCGGGGTAAATATTGTTCTCGTAAACTCAAACCCTGCTACAATCATGACAGACAAGGCCCTGGCAGATGAAATCTACCTTGAGCCGCTGACCATACCGACCCTGAAAAGGATTATAGAGAAAGAAAAACCGGACAGCCTGCTTGCAGGTCTCGGCGGACAAACCGGTCTTACTCTGTCTATGCAGCTTGAAGAAGAGGGCTTCTTAAAGAAACACAATGTAAGACTCATAGGCACCAATGTTGAAGCTATAGAAAAAGCTGAAGATAGACAGATGTTTAAGGACACAATGGCTGCTATAGGTGAGCCTACTGTTCCGTCGGAGATAGCGAACGACGTAGATACCGCACTTCAAATAGCTGAAGATATCGGATATCCGGTTATTATAAGGCCGGCCTATACACTCGGCGGTGCAGGCGGCGGAGTTGCTTATGACACGGAGCAAATGAAAGCAATTGCCAAAAGCGGTCTTGATGCATCGCCCATAACTCAGATTCTCGTTGAAAAGTACATATTCGGATGGAAGGAAATCGAGTTCGAGACAATGCGCGATTCCGTTGGCAATGTAATTGCCGTATGCTCCATGGAAAACCTGGATCCTGTAGGCGTACACACCGGTGACAGTATAGTTATAGCTCCTGCAGTAACACTTGCAGACAAAGAATATCAAATGCTTCGTTCAGCATCACTCAATATCATCTCCGCATTGGGAATTGTCGGCGGATGCAACTGCCAATTTGCCCTTAATCCGGACAGTTTTGAGTATTCGGTAATTGAAGTTAATCCCCGTGTATCGCGATCCTCTGCCCTCGCATCGAAGGCCACGGGATATCCGATAGCAAAAATAACAACAAAAATTGCTTTGGGATATACTCTCGACGAGATTAAAAATGATATCACGGGAAAAACATGCGCGTGCTTTGAGCCCACTTTGGACTACTATGTAGTTAAACTTCCGAAATGGCCTTTCGATAA
>CAZIHW010000065.1:0-9569 GCA_964539045.1 uncultured Eubacteriales bacterium
TCCTCAGGATGTTTTTCAGTTGGGTCATCCTTAGGCGGTGTATTTTCGACTATAGTGAAAATCCAGGATTCATCTTCATATATACCCGGAACAAAATAATAATCGGTAAATTGGATTATGAGTCTTACCTTGTATTCACCGACCTCAGTCGGAACTCCCAAAACTTCTTCCCATCTGATATCGTCTCCGTCCACAACCTTTTTGAAGTATAAGAGTTGCATAGAAGAGATCCTATCTTTTGCATTCTCTTCACAGCTTATAACCGGGACTAATTCCAAAGGCTTCCCGTCAAAAGTGTGGGTTGCGGGTAATTCAACGTTGAATGATACATAGTCTTTCGGAAAGAACTTTTCATAAATAACAATATCAATCGGAATAGAAGTAAAAATACCTAAAGCTTCCGTATCAACAGTCTCATAATCTACATATAAACGATAAATGCCGCATTCAAGGTCACTGAAGCACTCCTTCTTTAGTATGATAGATCCGTCTTCAACAGTGTAAAGGTCTTCCCCTATACACCGTCCGTCTTCATACTTTATGGAGGCTACATCTACCTCATAGCGGCTTATATCTATGCGTATATCTTCCTGTAAAGACTTAATAAAGTAGGCGCAAATAACACCGTCACTTTCTGACGGTGAGTAGGAATGTCCGTTGCCGGCTTCAACAATAGGGTGGTTTATGGGTGCGCAAAAGAAGCATAGCAATATGATACAGAAGGCCATAAGAAAGGCTATGGCCTTGTCACGTCTACAATTCATCTGTTTTACTCCGAAATACATTTTGAATAATTACGTGAATATTATAAATAAATGCTCATAAAAAATCAATACCAATTTGGATAAAATGCTGAATTTTTATACATTTTTTTGTAAATTTAACGAAGAAAACCGACAAATAGAATTTGTCGGTTTTCTGATAACTTATAAATCAATTTAATTATTCGCCGAGATAGGCTTTTTTAATTGAATCGTCATTCATAAGAACATCTGCATCGCCCGAGAGAACGATATTACCGGTCTCAAGAACATAGGCACGATTTGCTATAGACAGTGCTTTTTTTGCATTCTGTTCAACAAGCAGTATAGTTGTTCCCCGCTCATTATAGTCCTTTATGATATCAAACACCTGATCAACAAACAAGGGTGACAAGCCCATTGACGGCTCGTCAAGCATCAAAAGCTTCGGACGGCTCATCATAGCTCTACCCATAGCGAGCATCTGCTGTTCTCCGCCGGACAAGGTTCCTGCTATCTGTGAGCGACGTTCGGCGAGTCTCGGAAAACGTTCATATATCTCTTCGATATCTTTCTTAATCTGTTTTTTATCTTTAATGGTGTAGGCACCCATAAGAAGGTTGTCATATACTGAAAGCTCCTGGAAAACATGTCTTCCCTCCGGAACCTGAGTCATATTGAGATGAACGATCTCATGGCATGGCATCTTTGTGATATCTTTTCCGTCATAAGTTATCTTTCCCGCAGCTGCCGGAATAAGACCCATTACGCTTTGCATGGTAGTCGTCTTACCGGCGCCGTTTGCACCTATGAGTGTAACGATCTCACCCTCATTTACTTCGAAGCTGATACCCTTGAGCGCCTGGATAACACCATAGAAAACTTCCAGATTTTCAACAGAGAGTAAAGCCATACTATCAACCTCCAATATATGCCTTTATAACTTCAGGATCATTAAGAGCAGTCTGAGTGTCACCCTGTGCGAGGATTGTACCGAAGTTTAAAACGGTAACTTCATCGCACAATCCGGAAACGAACTTCATATCGTGCTCAATGAGAAGTATGGTCATATCAAAGTTATCTCTTATAAACCTTATTTGATTCATAAGGTCAGCTGTTTCATGGGGATTCATACCGGCAGCAGGCTCATCAAGAAGCAAAAGCTTCGGATTGGTTGCAAGAGCACGTGCTATCTCAAGTTTTCTTTGCTTTCCGTAAGGGAGGTTACAGGCAATATTGTTTCTCTCCTCCTCAAGGCCGAAAATTCTGAGAATCTCCTTTGCCTTATCCCTCATTTCCTTTTCACAGCTGTAGAACCTGGGTGTCCTGAACATTGCCGACATAGGGCTGTACTTAAACTCCGGCTGATTATGCAGGCCTACAAGTACATTGCGGATAACGCTCATATTGTTAAACAATCTGATATTCTGGAATGTTCTGGCTATACCCTTGTGGTTTATCGTTTCCTGGCTCTTTCCCGTGAGTTCCTCTCCGTCAAGGAAGAAGGTTCCGGTTGTCGGCTGATAAACTCCGGTAAGCATGTTGAACACCGTAGTTTTTCCTGCTCCGTTAGGGCCTACAAGTCCGTAAAGTTCATTCTTCTTTACCTCAAGATTTACATCCTGTACAGCCTTAAGACCACCGAAAGTTATACCGAGGTTCTGCGTTTTAAGCATAATTTCTTCTGCCATTTTACACATCCTCCTCTTCTGCAGCTTTCACATCGTCTTTTAAGTCAACGGAGAGCACTTCATCCATACGGATTTTTGTGTCAATACGATTCCACTTACCTTCATCGTCCTTGATATCTCCCGGATTCTTTTTCTTTTTGATAACATTGGAAATGAATGAGCTTACGCTTATCTTTTCTCTCAGATTTTTAAATACAGGAGCGTTATTGAAGAGAACAACTACGATAAGAATTATTGCATAAATTAAGAGTTTGAGAGCTGCAAGGTCACCGGATAGGTTACTCTGTAGCTCGAAGTTTATAAATGTTATGAGTGTAGCTGCGATAATTGAGCCGGTTATATTGCCCATACCACCGAGCACTACCATAACGAGAATTTCTATAGAATAGTTATATGAGAAGAAAGTGTATAGAACAGGAGTTGTAAAGTTACCATAGATGGTTCCTGCAACTCCGGCGAAGAAAGCTGCAACTATGAATACAAACAACTTATAGAAAGTTACATTTACACCCATAGCCTTTGCTGCAATTTCGTTATCACGTATAGCCGTTATTGCGCGGCCGTGTTTTGAACGTATGAGGTTCTGTATAATAATGAGAACAATTACAACAACCACGAATGCAATTATGAAAAGTTCTTTCGGCTTATATGGTGTTGTGTTAAGTCCCATTGCTCCCCCGAAATACGGAAGGTTTTTGAAAATGTTTCTTACAATTTCGCCGAAGGCCAATGTCACTATGGCAAGATAGTCACCCTTGAGTCGAAGTGCCGGAAGGCCGATTATAAAGCCGAATACCGCAGCAACAAGACCGCCTACCAACATAGAAATTATCAAAACCAAAAGTTTGCTTTCGATAGTAGCGGAAAGAACATTTCCTAATGAGCAGCCTATGTATGCACCGAGACACATGAAGCCTGCATGACCCAGACTGAGCTCGCCCAGATAACCTACGACCAGGTTGAGGGAAACCGCCATAATTATGCTGTAAGCTATACGTGACAGCAATCCTATAAACGAACGTGTAAGCACTCCCGTATCACTGAGAATAATCATCAGTATCAGAAAGGCAATGACAGCTAAATAGTTTATATGGTTCTTAATCTTAAAAGTTCTTTTCACGTTGTTCAAATAGCTCATCATTACACCTTCTCTCTTCTCTTCTTGCCGAGCAATCCAATCGGTTTAACAAGAAGGATTACTATGAGCAAAGAAAACTCAATAGCCGTTGTATACGCACTGACAGCAGGTATACTGAGACAGATCTTCTCGATTATACCGAGGAATACTCCGCCTATCATAGCACCGGGTATAGATCCGATACCACCGATAACAGCGGCAACGAAAGCCTTAATTCCGGGCATGGCGCCGAGTGTGGGAGATGTTGAAGGTATCTGCATGAGATAGAAAAGACTTGCAAATGCAGCAAGAGCAGAACCTATAGCGAATGTAATCATTATGATTTTGTTTACATTAACTCCCATGAGCTGAGCCGCGGCCCTATCCTCAGAAACCGCAATCATAGCGCGGCCGGTCCTTGATTTCTTGATAAAGACCGTAAGTGCGGCCATTATTACAGAACCAACGGCAAGTGTTATGATGGTAGAAACACTGATTTTGGCACCGAAAACGGTTATATTGCCGAATGACGGCAGAGATACCGGCTGAGATTTGGCACCGAAGACAAGCTGCGCAACACTTTGAAGAAAGAAGCTGACACCGATAGCCGTAATCAGAACCGCCAAAGGAGATGCGGTACGGAGAGGCTTGTAGGCAAGCTTCTCTACTACAACGCCCGTTACAGTACAAACAAGTATGGAGACAACTACCGCAAGGTACGGATTTCCGGTGGTGTTGAGCATTGTAAGAATGGCATAAGCACCTACCATGATGATATCTCCATGGGCGAAGTTAAGCATTTTGGCGATACCGTAAACCATGGTGTAGCCGAGAGCTATAAGTGCATAGATAGCTCCAAGGCTCAGTCCATCCAAAAATATTGCCATAAACATTTACTCCTTAAAACACAAAAAAAGCGGGGCAAAACTGCTGTCCGGCCCCGCCATTTACAGTATTATTTCAATTATTTTGCAAGTTCAACAACCTGTGGAGCCTTTGTGCAAGCACCTGTTTCATCCCAAGTCATAGTACCTGTAGCACCTGTGTACTTGAAAGAATCAGCAGTGATTGCTTTTACAACAGCATCACAAAGAGTTGAAGGATCGATATCAGGATCGTCAATACCTGCAGCTTTCATTGCATTGAAGATAACATATACAGCATCATATCCGTCAGCAGCAAACTGATCAGGCTCTGAGCCATAAGCTTCCTTGTAAGCTTTAACAAACTTAGCAGTAACTTCTGATTTGCTGTTTACATCGAACGGAGTGATGTACTGGATCTTATTTGTAACTGTATCATCAACCTGATCTGCAATTCCGTCCAAACCGTCACAACCGTAGATAACAGCTTCACATCCCTTAGCTACGCAAGCCTTAGCTATGAGGCCGGCCTCTGTGTAGTAGATAGGAAGGAAGATAACGTCGCAATCCTTAAGAGCTTCAACCTGTGTTGAGAAGTCCTTCTTGTTTTCAGCATCGAACTTCTGAGTGTTGAATTCAACTTTGAGTTCTTTCATTTCTGCTGCAAAAGCATCATAAATACCTGTTGAGTACGGATCACTTGTATCATAGATACAGCCGATGTTCTTATAAGTCTTTGTAAGCTCTTCAGCAGCCAAAGTACCCTGATCCGGGTCGCCGAAGCATACACGGAAAGCATTCGGTCTGTCTGCTATAACGTTAGCAGCAGAAGCTGATGGTGTGATGAAGAAAAGGTTGTCCGCTACTGACTTAGAAGCGAATGATTCGCATGAGCCAGAAGTTACGGAACCGATTGAGATCTGCATACCTGCATCCATAAGGGCATCGTAGCCTGTAGCAGCGTCTTCTGCTGTAGCCTTGTCGTCCTTAATGTCAAATTTGAACTTAACGCCGTTCAAACCGCCTGCCTTGTTAATCTCATCGATGGCAAGCTTTGCACCGTTCTGTACAGAGATGCCGTAAGAAGAAGCATCACCTGTAAGAGGGCCTGTACCGCCAATGAAGTAAGCCTTTTCCTCTGAAGGAGCGCCTTCCTTACTGCAGCCTGCAAAACATGCAAGCATCATTGCTACTGCCATAATACCGGCAATAACTTTTGTAAGCTTTTTCATTTTGTTCTACCTCTTTCTTTTTTGCAATATAAAAATTCAAAAATGTCAAAAAGGCATATTTGGATTTTTAAAATAATCCTTGAGCCGAATTTGATTTTTCCCTTAACTCAAAAATTAATAATAAAAATTATAATTTACTTCTTAAAGTATGTCAAGAAGTATATCAAGGCAAAATGATGTAATTACATCACTTTTTGCCCAATTCCTTTGTACGCTCAAAGGATGCAACAACCGCGCTGATAGAAGCACTCCTGAAAGAATTCTTTTCAAGTGCCTCTACGCCTGCTATAGTGCTGCCCTTAGGACTGCAAACCGCATCCTTCAACTCCCCCGGATGCATTCCGCTTTTCAAAACCATTTCAGATGCACCGAGCAATGTACGTGCCGCATACTTCAAAGCCTTTTCTCTGGGCAATCCGCATTTTACTCCTCCATCCGACATTGCCTCTATAAACATGTATGCAAATGCGGGTCCGCACCCGGAAACAGCACTTGCCGCATCTATTAGAGATTCACTTATCTCATCGGTTTCTCCGGCCGTTTTCAAAGATGAGGCAAACTCCTCTGTCTCATCTTCCGTAACCCTGTCATTAATGCAGTAAAGAATTAAACCCATTCCCACAGCTGCAGGCGTATTAGGCATTATTCTTATTATCGGGTAATCACCTTTCGCCATCTCCGACACACTTTCGAGAGTTAAACCCGCGGCCATAGATATAAGAACAAATCTATCTTCCCTCGACTTCAATATATCCGATATGCTTTCAAGCAGCTCCGGAAAAACCTGAGGCTTTACACCGAGAAATATGTATTTACACTCTTTCGCAATCTCCTCATTGGAAACAGCCTCAGCATTTATCGCATCGCACAAAGCTTGTGCCTTGTCAGCATTATGATTTGAGACATAGACTGTATCGCCGGTGGACTTTGCCACAGCTTCTGCCAGAGTTCCGCCCATATTGCCGCAACCTATAAACCCGAATTTTTTCATATAATCGTCCCCTTTAACGAATCTGTCCGTTTCCTCTTATGACATATTTGTAAGATGTGAGTTCACGGAGACCCATGGGTCCGCGCGCATGCAGTTTTTGGGTTGAAATACCCATCTCACAGCCCAGACCAAACTCTCCGCCGTCAGTAAATCTTGTCGAAGCATTAACATAAACAGCCGCGCTGTCCACCCCTTTGACAAACAGATCAGCCGCATCGGAATTTTCCGTGACTATTGATTCACTATGTCCTGTTGAATGTGTCCTTATGTGACTGACAGCATCTCTGACATCATCCACAACCTTTATCGCAATGATATAGTCGAGAAACTCAGTATCAAAATCGCTGTCACCTGCCGGAACGCCTTTAATAAACCCGGCGGCAGTTTCATCAAGACGGAACTCAACAGGAGTGAGTCCCCTTTCCGATCTGTCATCTACCAACCTTTTCTTCAACAGTGGCAGAAAATCCGCAGCGATATCCTTTTGTACAAGACAGACCTCGGCGGCATTGCAAACAGACGGTCTGCTCGTTTTCGCATTCTCAACTATGTTCAGTGCCTTATCCGTATCGGCATATTTATCAACATATATATGGCATATTCCGGTTCCTGTTTCAATACAGGGAACCTTTGAATTTTCTACGCATGACTTAATGAGGCCTGAGCCGCCCCTGGGGATAAGTAAATCCACCTTTCCGACTGCACCCATAAGCTCATTTGCACTATCCCTTGAAGTGTCTGTAACAAGGGTTACAGATGCCCCCGGAAGTCCCGCTCTCTCAAGCCCTTCCCTCAAAGAATCCGCAATTGCAATATTTGAATTTATAGCCTCTTTACCGCCCCTGAGTACACATACATTGCCGCTCTTTATAGAGAGCGCGGCTGCATCAGATGTTACATTCGGTCGGCTCTCATATATCATGGCAAGCAAGCCCAAGGGTACGGAAATCTTCGTTATCTCCAGTCCGTTCGGACGTGAAAAAGAATCTATAACTCTTCCGAGAGGATCAGGCAACAGCGCCACCTCGCGAACCGAGTCGGCCATGGCCTTTATCCTTTCCGTAGTTAAAGTAAGGCGGTCGACCATAACTTTTGAAATAGTATCTCCGACATTTGCTATATCCTCTTTGTTGGCGAGGATAATTTTCTCCGAATGCTCTTCCAGGCAATCCGCCATTGCATTTAAAGCCTCATTGCGCTTTTCATTCGAGGTCGCTGAAATCTCACTCTTACAGGAGCAGGCTCTATCTATCAGTTCAATTGTAGTCACGGTTAATTCCTCCCATAGAACCTGGTTCCGACCGGTTTACCTTCAGCTATATCGTAGAGCAAATCCGGCTTAGAGCCGGTAGCTATTATTACATCTATGCCTTTTTCCATGCATATCTCGGCTGCGGCGAGTTTAGTGTGCATACCCCCTGTACCGAAGGCTGAACCCACGCCTCCGGCAAGTGCCTTTATTTCCGGAGTCAGTTCAAAAATCTCCGGTATAAGCTCCGCGTCATTGCAAGTGTGCGGATCTTTTGTGTAAAGTCCCTCAATATCCGTAAGGAGTATGAGCAAATCTGCATCCGCGCCCACAGCGACAATAGCCCCCAAAGTATCATTGTCACCCACTGAGATCTCATCGGTTGCTACCGTATCATTTTCGTTAATTATCGGAATGGCACCCATCTCCAAAAGACGGTTCAATGTATTTTTAAAGTTAGAGTAACACTCGGCATTTTTTATATCTCTGCCTGTGACAAGAATCTGCGCCACCGTATGGCCGTATTCCAAAAACATCTTGTCGTAAGTATACATGAGCTCACATTGCCCAACTGCGGCGGCAGCCTGCTTTGTAGGCATATCCTCCGGCTTTTCACGCAGAGACAGTTTACCGATACCCATCCCTATAGCTCCGGAGGATACGAAAATTATTTCATTTCCCGCATTTTTAAGGTCACTGATAACCTTACACAGCTTTTCTACATGTCTTATGTTCAGATTGCCTGTTTTATGGGTAAGTGTTGACGTTCCCACCTTAATAACAATTCTCATGTTAACGCTCCGTTCTTCCTCCGAAATTTCTGAAAACGCCTTGCAATTTAATACTTGCAAATTAGCATAGGTTTACATATAATTAGTTAGTTTATAATTATTGTAGTCTATTATAATGATATTTAAATTTAGCATATAGTATCATAACATTATTAAAATTTCAATGATTCAATAATACTTGACAAAGCATTGTCGGTTTGTTATGATTTTATCGTAGTAGCAAGGTAAAGCGTTAAAGGATGCTCCGCTTTGCCGATTTTAAAAAAGGAGACGGCCGAAATGATTAATGACAGCATACTGAAAAGTGAAGAACGGGTTGTACTTAAACTCAGGGATATGTACAGAGCCCACGGCTACTCCTGCTTTAAGATGAGCAAGTTTGAGGAATACGACCTATATAGCCAGAACAAGGACTTTTTAGTCTCTGACAGTGTAATTACTTTCAACGACACTAACGGAAAACTCATGGCGTTAAAACCCGACGTTACACTTTCTATAGTGAAGAATTATAAGGGTGACGGAAAAGGCGTTCAAAGAGTCTACTATAACGAAAATGTATATCGAATTTCCGATAAGACACATACATACAAGGAAATAATGCAAACCGGTCTGGAGTGCCTCGGCAATGTAACGGACTACAATCTGTTTGAAGTTGTATGCCTTGCGGTACAAAGCCTTATGTGCATATCGGACAGATCAATACTTAACATATCACATCTCGGCATTCTCTCATCCCTACTGAGTAAAACCGAAACAGGAGACAAAAAGGGCGCTCTTATAAAATGCATCAGTGAGAAGAACCCTCACGGGGTAACAGAGATCTGTCAGGAGATCGGAGTGGATGAAAACACACTCAAATTGCTCCTGTTTATGACCGAAGCATACGGCTGCCCCG
>CAZIHW010000066.1:0-3430 GCA_964539045.1 uncultured Eubacteriales bacterium
TCTATAAGAGGTTTCATTATGGATTCGGATACAAGCAATTGATCGCTCATGCCATCGCACATCAGACTGAGCATCTTTATGCCGCACGCCTCAAATTCGTGCAAAACTATGTCCGCACTTTTTCCCGTAAGACTCTCTATAACACCTTTTACGACCTCTATGTTTTCCTCAATCGGTATCTTCTCCGGATAAGAATTTATTTGTTCAAATCTGCCCAAAGTTCTTCCTCCCGATAAAAATTTATTTCCACATTAATATTCTCCGCACTTACAGATATTATGTATTTTTCGCTTGGAAACAGGAAAACTACTTTGGGTGAATGAAATGACAATAATTTTCAAAACAATGATAGTTTATATCCTCGTAGTAGCCTCGATGAGGATTATGGGCAAAAGACAAATAGGACAATTGCAACCTTCTGAACTCGTAATAACACTGCTGATTTCCGAGATTGCGGCAGTACCTATAGCAGATAACAATATAAGCTTAAAGAGTGTGGCTTTGCCTATGGCTACGCTGATTTTATTCGAGCTTATCATATCCATCCTCAACATAAAGAGCGTGTATATAAGGAGTATATTGCAGGGTAACTCCGTAATTTTGATAAGAAACGGCGTTGTTGACCAGATTCAACTCAAAAAGCTCCGCTATTCCATGGATGATTTACTTGAGGAATTGAGGAAAAAGAATATTTTTGATGTAAATGAGGTACAGTATGCTATTGCGGAAACAGACGGCACAGTAAGCGTACTTCCTAAACCGGAAAAAAGGTTTGTGACACCGGAAGACATGCAAATTCCCGTTGAGACAGACTCTTTCCCCTTTGTTGTCATAGACGACGGTGTCATAAAATACAAGCATCTGTCGGAATGCGGACACACAAGAGAAAGCTTTGAAAAATACCTGAGGAAGAAGAATATACAAATCGATGAGATCCTCCTCATGTGCATGACTTCAAACGGCGAAACAACCGTAATAAAAAAGGATAAAGCGCTTAAAAAATAAGTTGTAATGATTCCTATCTGGTGTTATTATATATTTATTAATTTTAGGAGGATTGGCGTATGCGTTGGATTATTTGGTTAGTTCTGTTTATAGCTTTTGTTGTGGTAGAACTATCCACTGTTCAGCTTGTATCTATCTGGTTCGCCATAGGTTGCATCGGAGCCGGTATAGCGAATATCGTAACCGATGGTCAAAGCTTTGTAGTTGAGCTTATAACGTTTGTTTTGCTCACTACCGTTTCACTTCTGGCGACGCGTCCTTTTGTAAGGAAGGTTACCCACACAGGACATGTGGCCACTAATGCAGACTCCCTGATAGGAGCTACAGCAGTAGTCAGTGAAAAGATTAATAACGTACTGGGAACCGGTGCAGTAACCATAAAGGGCGCTGTATGGACGGCCAGAACGGAGTTCGACGCTGACGGTGCCATTGACGTTGGAGAAAATGTTGAGATTATTAAAATCGACGGTGTAAAACTCATCGTAAAAAGTAAAAAAGCGGAATAATTAGGAGGATACATATTCATGGACAACGAGAAGAAGACCGGTGCTGAAACCGCACGTGAGGAGCGTAAGGCACGCATCGAAAAGGCAAGCCAGAATCAGGCTCAGAAGAAGGAAAAGAAGGCTAATCAGTCCGCAACTGCAAAACGCGCGAAGATTATTGTTCCGATAGTTGTTGCTGTTATTGCGATTGCTTGTGCATTGCTCTACTACTTCGGTGTGCCTCAGAGGGTTTTGACAGCCGCTACTCTTTCTGACGGAACAAAGATTTCTGTTGTTGAATTTGAGTATTATTACAAGACAATTTACAACAACTATGTAAATACCGCTTACCAGTACGACACATACTACGGCGAAGGCGTAGGTGCCATGTACACAGGCGGATTTGATTATAGCAAGACACCTGAAAGTCAGGAGTATACAGCCGGAGACCTTGATAAGAAGTACGGTAAAAAACCGACATGGGCAGATTTCTTTGAAGAGTCCACCCTCAAACAGATAGCTCAACTCAAAGCCGTATACAATGAAGCTATAAAGGCAGGATACAAGCTTGAAAAAGAAGACCAAGCGTCTGTAGATAAGCAAGTTGAGGACCTTCGTAAAACAGCTGCTGAGAGCAATTACTCTCTCAATGCTTATCTCCTGAACAACTATAGCAGAGGTATGAATGAGTCAATGCTCAGGAATATTCTTGAAGAGTACGCTGTCATTGACAAATATGATGCTGATAAGCAGGAAGAACTCAAAAATTCTATAACAGACAAGCAGATTCAGGCAGCTTATGATAAAAACCCGACAGCATATCAGCAGGTTTCCCTTAAGGCCTTCTATCTCGCAGGCAATGCAGATAATAAGGACAAAACCATAGATACCATGAATAAGTTCTATGAAGAGGCTAACCTTGATAACTTCGTTTCCCTTGCATACACATATGCACCTGAAGAGGAAAAGGAAAACTACAAGGACAGCGAACAGGCTACGGATGCTGCCGGACTTAACGGAGACGGCGTAAAACAATACTTTGGTGAAGAAGCTCAGAAGTGGGCTTTCGACGCAAATACCAAGGTTGGCGACAAGTACCTCGTAAAGAATGAAAAAGATGACGGTACTGTTGATTGCTATACTCTTGTTATGAAAGAAACAGCAAAGCGCGATGACACTCTGCAGCCTATAAATGTTCGTCACATACTCTTCGCCCTCTCAGAGGATAAGACTGATGATGACGGTAACAAGACAACAGTCACAATCCGCACCATGGATGAAGCCAGAAAAGAAGCTCAGGCTCTTCTCGATCAGTGGGTTAAGGATGGAGCCAAAGAAGATGCCTTCATTAAGCTTGCAAATGAAAAATCCGATGATCCGGGTTCATCAGATAACGGCGGTCTCTATGAAGGTGTAACAACGACTTCCAGCTATGTTAAACCATTCCTTGATTGGTGCTTTGCTCAGGGACGTAAAGTCGGCGACTATGGCCTTGTAGAAACAGAATATGGTGTACATGTTATGTATATGTCATCTATTTCAGATACTACTCAGTGGCAGTCACAGATTAAAGAATCTCTCTATAATGAGGCATATAACAAGTTCTTCGAATCTCTTATCGACGAGGATAAGGACACTTCTTCTGTTTCGGATTTCCTCGTTGGAAGAATAAGAAAAAGAGTTGATAAGTTTGCGGCACAGACTGTTTCTGCCCTGAATGCCCAAAAGGAAGCAGCTCAGGCAAATCAGGCAGCCAATCAGGCAGGGGCAGCTAATCCGACAGAAGCTGCCGATGCAACTAAAGCTGATGCGAAAAAATAGTTCAACAAATAATAGTTCTTCAAGGAGATGACTGTATATGACTTACATTGAAGCATTCGAGAAAATTAAAAAGCAACTGATAAAAATCAATGTCGAGGCTCTCCCCCATGACTTTGCTA
>CAZIHW010000067.1:0-2861 GCA_964539045.1 uncultured Eubacteriales bacterium
ATCAGATTAAGTGCCGACTTTTCACCCATGCGTTCAAGTGCCGCTATATCCGTGGATTTGAGGCCGTAAATATCGGCAGGATTTGAAATAAGATTCTCATTTACAAGCAGCTCAACTACGGAGGTTCCGAGACCTTCTATATCCATAGCCGCCTTAGAGCAGAAATGTATCAAAACCCTCACAAGCTGTGCCGGACATTCGGGATTGGTGCATCTTATGGCGGCCTCTCCCTCTTCCCTGTAAACCTCTGCACCGCAGGAAGGACACCGTGCAGGCAGCCAATACGGCTCAGTTCCGGGCACATGCTCAGAAACCGAAACAACCTCAGGTATTATATCGCCCGCTTTTCGTATAGTTACCGTATCACCTATTCTTACATCTTTTTCACTTATAAAGTCCTGGTTGTGCAATGTAGCTCTTCCAATAAGGGATCCCGCTACCAATACAGGCTCAAATACAGCTACAGGAGTCAGCACCCCTGTTCTTCCTACATTTACCTCAATGTCTATAATCTTCGTCTGTTTCTCTTCCGGTGGATACTTATAGGCTATAGCCCACTTCGGGAATTTAGACGTGCTTCCGAGCTCTTCCCTGAGAGCAAAATCATCAACCTTTATAACAGCCCCGTCAATATCAAAAGGAAGGGTGTATCTTATATCGCCTATTCTCTTTATTTCATCCAGGGCAGCGTTAATATCCCTGCATGGGGTGTAAAAAGGCACTGTATTAAAGCCAAGCTCTTTCAGGAAGTCAAGCGACTCCTTATGGCCGACCTTTTTATATGCATCATCCACCTTTTGAACATTAAAGACAAATATATCCAGGTGCCTCTTTGCCGTTACTCCGGCGTCCTTTTGTCTGAGAGAACCGGCTGCGGCATTTCTCGGATTTCTGAACACCTTTTCCCCGTTTAATTCCTGTTCCTTTACGAGGTCCAAAAATACATCACGCGGCATATACACCTCACCGCGCACCTCAATGAACGGAATATCCGTATTCAGCCTGTCCGGAATATTCTTTATCGTTCTCAAATTCTCGGTTATATCCTCGCCTGTATCTCCGTCGCCTCGGGTAGAGCCCCTTACGAACACGCCGTTTTCATATTCGAGTGATACGGAAAGGCCGTCAATTTTCGGCTCTACGACATAAGAAGTATGTCTTACAGCTTCAACCCTTTGGGCAAACGCCTCAAGCTCCTCAAAGGAGAAAGCATCCTGCAGGCTTTCCATACGTACCGTATGCACAACAGGAGAAAATTTAATATTAGCTTTTCCGCCTACCTTCTGTGTCGGAGAATCAGGCAAAATCAGTTCGGGATATTCCGCTTCTATAGCCTTAAGCTCGTTAGAAAGCGCATCATATTCGTAGTCATCTATTTCAGGATCATCCGCATTATAATACCTGTCGGAGTGATAATTCAGTGTATCGACCAAATACCGTACTCTCTTTGCCTTTTCTTCAAAATCAAGCATCAAACTTTCCCCCATAGATATATTAAAAGCTATACTGCAAAGATGTGTTACAAAGTTACATTATATTTTACCAAAAAAAGTATGAATTTACCATGCATTTTTTGTCAATCGCACATCCCTTGATTTCTTTATGTATTATGTGTAAAATTAAGATAACAGCAGTCAAACATATAATGAATTTGGCGTAAAACCTTAAGGAGGACAAAATGGCACATAGAGAATTTGAATACGATCCCGATATCATAACCGTTACTGACGAAGAGGGTATGGAGCATGAGTTTGAAGAGCTTGATCGAATCGAAACTGATGATGACAAAAGATACGTAGCCCTTATTCCGATTTACAAAGACGCAGAGGATGTCCTCGAAGGTGACGGAGAGGTTATAATTCTCGAAGTTATAGAGGAAGAGGATGGAGAAACTTATCTTCAGCAGATACAAGATGAAGAAGAGTTCAACGAAATCGGCGAGATAATGATAAAACGAATTCAGAAAAAGTTCGGTTTCGATGACGAAGACGGAGAAGAAGCCGAAGATTGATATTTAAGCCTGCCGGGTTCGCTTCTTTCGGAAGTACTAACCCAACACTCTTTTAAACGGGAGTTTTACTCGAAGGTGGATTGCAGACCTCCCGAATATCGGAAGCTGGGAGCATGGTAGCCCAAGGAAAACACCCACCTGCTTTTACATGCAGGTTAATATTTTCCGGAACCCCGGCTCGGCGGGTGAATAAGAACACCTCATATGTCATACTGCATAGCGCAGCATGGGATATGAGGTGTTTTTTTTAAATATATCAAAACGGGACACTTAGCTTGACAGCAAGCCTGTCGTCAGGCTACTTAAAAAGTGTTCCCCCATGACAATCTGTTGCAACTATTACCGGAAAATCAAGGAGTTCTATACGCTTTACAGACTCCGGCTCAAGATCCGCAAAGCCTATAACTTTACTTGACTTTATACATTTTGCAGCCAAAGCACCCGCTCCGCCTATAGCACAAAAATAAACGGCCTTGTTTCTTATAATAGCCTTGTTAACTTCTTCTGAGCGTGCACCCTTGCCTATCATTGCGGACATACCGAGATCCAGGAGTCTCGGAGCGTAAGGATCCATACGTGAAGAAGTAGTGGGTCCGCAGCTGCCTATGGGCAGTCCTGTGGGTGTCGGGGTCGGACCGCAATAATAAACGCACGACTTCTCTATATCATACGGAAGCTGTTCATCGCGTATTCCGTCCAATATCTCAAATATACGTTTATGTGCCGCATCTCTTGAGGTATATACTACCCCCGAAAGAAGAACTCTATCCCCTGCATGGAGATTTACTGCTTCTTCCTTAAGGTTTTCGGTATTTATTCTATACTCTGCCATAATCACTTATCTTTTCTT
>CAZIHW010000068.1:0-9559 GCA_964539045.1 uncultured Eubacteriales bacterium
AACCCGGTTTTAGTGCAACATCTAGTGTTAAGCCGCCTATTTTCACCCGTTTGAGCTCTGCAATTTTGTTCCCCAAAGCCCCAAACATTCTTTTAATTTGATGATATTTTCCCTCGCAAATTTTTATCTCTACCGTGGTTGAATTGATAGCCTTAACTTTGGCAGGCATGCACTCAAAGCCGTCTTTGAGAACTATACCATGCTCCAAAGCTTCTATATCTTTTGCACTTACAGGATCTGTTGTCCGTGCAATGTAAGTTTTTTCTATGTGATTCTTCGGAGATAATATTTCATGTGCAAAATCCCCGTCATCGGTGATCAAAACAAAACCCGTTGTATCTGCATCAAGCCTCCCCGCAGGAAACAATCCTTCCCGGAACATATCGTCCGGTACAAGATCGAGAACGGTCTTATGAATCTTATCATCTGTGGCACTGACTACTCCGGCAGGCTTGTTTAACATAAGATAGATGTGCTCTTTATAATTTAAAGCCTGTCCGTTTACACAAATAACGTTCTCCTCCGGATTCACATGAAGATCCGGAGAAGAAGCGGTTTTCCCGTCCACTGTTATAAGACCCTTTTTTATCAACTTTTTCACGTCATTCCTCGAGAGATCGCTCTGTGAGGAAACAAGCTTATCAAGACGCATTTTTCTGTTCCACCTCAAAACCGT
The DNA here is from genome assembly GCA_964539045.1 of uncultured Eubacteriales bacterium. GTDB lineage: Bacteria > Bacillota > Clostridia > Oscillospirales > Acutalibacteraceae > UBA1227. The sequence continues at coordinate 677 of CAZIHW010000068.1, forward strand.
GCATGAAACCGTCAAGTTCTACGGAGCATATGTCTCCGCCTATAACCTTACCTTCATACACGAGCATATTAGCTCTTATACATTCGGAATTTTCAGCATATCCGGGATAATTCTTAATCGTATATGTCCAGCGTTTAACACGTACGCCCTTATACTTTTCAAGATTGAATCCCTGATTTTTTTGTATCTCGTTATACGCATTGTATGTTTCATCAAATTCATTAGGTATAATCACTTCAGCAACCTCGAGCGGATCTTCGGATACTTCCCATCCGAATTGCGAGAGAAAGGCTACACGCTCCTGTGAATTCGAAGCTTTAAGCACTATACCGTTCATATTGGCCACACTGTTATTCATACTGTTGAAACCGGCAAGAGCAATGCCGGCAATCACACCGATAACAGCCAATGCGAAAATTCTTATCTTATCCGACTTTACTGAGAATACAAACATATTATCACCCAATAAAATCTATGCGGGTACAATTAAAGTTATACCGAAAAAAGCAGAGGGGCGCAGTTAAAACAAAGCGTCCCTCTTTCAATCAATTTTATAAAAACATATCTTCTTCTTCCACAATCGGGTAATCATCACCGAGCGGCACATCTATAATACTCGGCTTTGGCATTATCACCTGTATATTTTTATCCTCTTCTACAAGTGTACTCTTACCGAGGGGTTTTCGCTTTCTTCCATATGCGTCCCTTTCATTTTGGTGAAGATTTCTTGTATGTTTTTCATCCATGCCGTTCTTTGATTCGGTTCTGACTTTCAGAGCGGGTTTAGCATTGCGTGAAGGTTCCGGTTTCTTGACACTCTGCGAGGACTTTTTCGCTGCGGCTGTCAGGCTATCCTGAAGCTTTTGAATCTCATTGAGACTTTTAGCCACCCTGTATTCTGTTTCATTTACAAGCTCTTCGACATAAGAACCGGCACTCATCTTCAAATCATGAGACCACTTTACTGCGGCATCCATCGTAGACTTTGACTCCGCCTGAGCATCCCTCTCAATCCTCTCAGCCTTATCTTTCGCCTCCGATACAATCTCATTTGCCTTCCTCTTGGCCTCTTTTAGTATATCCTCAGCCTGTCCGGTAAGGTTATCCGCAGACAATTTAGCTTCCTTCGTTATACTGTCCGCAGCAGCTCTGGCCTCGGCCACGACATTTTCCCCGGCAACAAGCCTGCCGGCCTCAACTCTTGCACTTTCTATGATACTCTTTGCCTTTATCTGTGCATCATTTATGAGTGCTTCATTTCTCCTTGTTGTCTCCGCATCATTTTCACGGGCCCTCTTCTCGGAGGCAGCGAGGAGATCCCGGCTTTTTTCACGGGCCTTATCAAGCATTTCCGTAGCTTCCTTGTTGGCCCTGTTCATTATTTCACGGCGTTCGGAAGCAAGTATCCTTGCCTGACGAACCTCCTCGGGTACCGTCAGACGTATATCCTCAATAACTGTCTTTAAGGCATCAACATCTACAGTCATACGGTTGGAAAAAGCCTTGCCTTTTCCGTCTGCGAGAATATCTTCCATCTCTTCAAGAAGTTCTTCTATTTGAGCCATAAGATCAGTCCTTTCTCAAATGCTCTTGAATATCTGCCAACACAGGAGCCGGGACGAAATCAGAGATATCCCCACCGAGTTCACCTATCTGTCTTACCAGGCTTGAGCTTAAAAACATGTTGTCTGCTTTCGTTGTAATAAACACCGTTTCGACATCCGGATTAAACTTTTTGTTAGCAAGCGCCTGTTGGAATTCGTTATCAAAATCCGACAGAGCTCTCAAGCCCTTTACTACAACCTTTATATCGTTCTGCTTAGCATAGTCGACCAAAAGGCCTTTATACATATCTACTTTTACATTGTCAAGATCGGCAATACTCTTTTTTATGAGTTCGACGCGCTCTTCTTCCGAAAAAGCATAGCTTCCTTTCTTATTATGATTCGTCATAACGACAACCACAACCTCGTCGAAGAGCTGGGAAGCACGCTCTATGATATCAAGATGTCCGTTGGTTATGGGATCAAAACTACCCGGGCATATAGCCTTTATCATGAGTTTTACTCCTCCTCAGTTCTGTAGACGGTAAGCTTAATCTTTCCGTATCTGTACTCTTTTCGTTTCACAAAGTCACCGGCGGATTCGGGAAGTATCTCTTCCCTTGCTGTTTCGCACACAATAACGCCGGCCTCAGTCATTTTTCCCGCAAGTAACGGGAGTGCCTTTTCTATAAGACCCTTTCCGTATGGCGGATCGAGCAATGCAATATCAAAAGAATCCTTAGTCATTTTCAAAAAGTCCAGACTGTCAGCATTCTTTACAATAGCGCGTTTAGAGAGTTTCGTATGCTCAAGATTTTCATTTATGACATTTACAGCCGACTTATTGGAATCCACGAAAGTCACCTGCTGTGCATCCCTGCTCAAAGCCTCTATGCCGAGTTGGCCGGAGCCTGCGAACAAATCAAGCACCTTCGCACCCGGGATTTCGAACTGGATTATACTGAAAATGGATTCTTTAACCTGATCCGTAGTAGGACGCACATCAAGACCATCCAACGTTTTCAGTTTCATCCCCCTGGCCGTGCCCGTAATAACTCTCATACAAAACCTCAAATATTTCTACATAAAATACATGATATTATACCATTATGTGTCGCTTTTTGTAAACAACCTATTATTAATAATATTATCTGTCAAAAATTATCTATTGAAAAAGGCCTTTATATTGACAGCATCGGCAATGCTTATTCCCTGTACCTTAGACAGGGTGTCAATATCGGCTCTCTTTATAGCATCCAGTGTTTTAAATTCTCTCCACAGAGCTTCGCTCTTTTTTACACCTATTCCCTTTATGTCTGTCAATACGGTTTGTCGCACGCCCGAGGAATGTTTCTTATGGTGATAATCTATAGCAAAGCGGTGAACTTCCTCCTGAATACCTGAAACCAGTGTGAAAACCTTACGGGTGGCACTGATAGTTATCTCTCCCCCGTCCTTCGCTATGGCTCTTGTCTTATGCTTGCTGTCTTTAACCATGCCGAACACGGGCACATCAAGGCCCAATTCGGAAAGCACATCCTCGGCAATACTCACCTGACCTGCGCCGCCGTCCATGAGAATCAGATCCGGAAGTCTTGCAAAACCGGAATCCTTTCCATCTTCCTTCTCCTTGAAATAATGCGTAAATCTTCTGGTCAGGACCTCGCGTAATGCACCGTAATCATCTCCCGGAGCTGCATCCCTCACAATAAACTTTCTATATGCGGACTTGTGCGGAACTCCGTTTTTAAACACGACCATACCACCGACCGTATCTGCCCCGGCAGTATGCGATATATCGTATGACTCTATGAACTCCGGAGCACTTTTCAGTCCCAAAGCTTCCCCGAGTTCAATTACAGCCGCATCTGATTTTTTTCGTTTCTTTTTTTCGGCCATGCTCTCATAAGCATTATTTTTTGACATGCTTACTATCTCAGCCTGCCCGCCTCTCTTCGGTATAAGGATTGAAACCTTTTTTCCAAGCCTTTCGCCGAGCCACTTTTCTATAAGTTCCCTGTCCTCGACTTCTCCGTCAGTGAATATGAGCGGAGGTATATCATCATGCAAGGTGTAAAATCTCTTTATCATCTCACTTCTCGTATTTTCGAGTGAGTCATACATATCCGTAAAGTAGTTTTCACTCATACAAAGCTTGCCTTTTACGAAACGAAGTACATTGAAGCATATATCATCAGAGTCCCTCGCAACAGCAAATATGTCCTTGGTATCAGTTCCGCTGAAAATGACCTTCTGCTTTTCCGAAAGACGTTTTACGGCAGATATTCTATCCCTGTACTCAGCCGCCTTTTCAAAATCGAGATTCTCGGAACATGCTTCCATCTTCTTTTCCAAGGATTCTATATAAGACTTGTTTTCACCCTTTAAAAATTCTATAGCCTCGTCTACGGCCTCATCATATTTGGCTTTTGTCACCTTTCCCGTACATGGAGCGCAACATTGATTCAAATGAAAATTAAGGCACGGGCGCTGTCTCACCTTACACGGAAAGACCTTGTTGCACTGCGGCAATTTAAAAATCTTTAAAGCGGCATCAAGTGATTCCTTTACGACAAATCCGCTCATATAAGGACCTATATAAATTGAGCCGTCATCAACCTTTTGTTTTGCGCTTTTTAATTTTCTCCAGGGCTCATTCGTTATCTTTATATAACTATATCCCTTGTCATCCTTGAGCAATATATTGTACTTAGGTTTATATTGCTTTATAAGACTGCATTCCAAAATCAAAGCTTCAAACTCACTGGCAGTGAGTATATGATCAAAATCGTAGACGTTCTCTACCATTTTCAATACCTTGGTGCGGTGTGTGTTTTGCGATCCGAAGTATTGGCTGACTCGGTTTTTCAGGACTTTCGCCTTTCCGATATATATTATCTCCCCGGATTTATTTTTCATTATATATACACCCGGGAGCAGCGGAAGTCTCATTGACTTCTTACGCAAATATTCGAGTCTTTCGTTTCCCATATACTCACCTCCTTTTGGAGTATAAAAAAACACACTGCCAAATATACCGGCAGTGTGCTCGATTATCTGAAATTAAAATTATTCTGCAAAGCCTGATTCTACAAGAGCAACGAGAGCTTCAACTGCCTCTTCTTCATCCGAGCCACCGGCCATAATACGGATCTCTGTTCCGCCCATAATACCAAGTGAAAGAACACCTAGGAGACTCTTAGCATTTACTCTGCGTTCATCCTTCTCAACCCAGATAGAAGACTTGAATTCGTTAGCCTTCTGGATAAAGAATGTTGCCGGACGAGCATGTAATCCTACTTGATTCTGTACCTTTACGTCTTTTACATACATAATAATTCCCTCACAAATAATCATATAATATTTACGAAACATTCATAAAGAACTTTCAAATTCTGCAATCATTATAATGAGAAAACCGGCCTTAGTCAACAAAAAAACTCTCAAATCAAAATAATTGTTTCAAATTACAAACTTCGACATTTAAAAAAAGAATGTTTGGTGAGTTTTCACAGTTTTTTTCAACAAAAAATACTTGCAAAAAGCGAATTGTTCATATATACTATTTAGCTTTTTCCAAGAGGTCAGGACGTTTCAATTCAGTACGCCTGATTGATTCCTCTTCCTGCCATTTTTCTATGTTCTCATGGTGACCGGACAACAGTATCTCAGGCACAGATCTGCCCCTCCACACTGCGGGCCTTGTGTATTGCGGATATTCAAGTAAATTGTTGTAGTGGCTCTCCTTGGTGAATGCCTCATCGTTTTTGAGCACTCCGGGGAGCATTCTGCAGACACTGTCACAGAGTACCAATGCCGGCAATTCACCTCCGGTGAGAACATAGTCACCTATAGAGATCTCCTCAGGTTTCAATTCTTCAATAACCCTCTCATCTATACCCTCATAGTGTCCGCAAAGTATAACCAAATTATCCATTTTGGCCAATTCTTTTACGCGCTCCTGAGTGAGTGTTTTACCCTGAGGCGTCATGTAAATCAAATGCGCAGGTCTTTTTCCGTCCTCGGTCAGATGCATATAGCATTTGTATATCGGCTCCGCCTGCATAATCATTCCCGTTCCGCCGCCATACGGTGAATCGTCTACATGACCATGCTTGTTATCTGCAAAATCACGTATATTGCAACAGTTAATCTCAACAAGTCCGGCAGCCAGGGCGCGCCCTATAATACTTGTATTCAGCACTGTTTCACACATTTGAGGAAACAATGTCATAATATCAATTTTCACGGATTTCCTCAGCCTCCCCAAAAATTCCGGGTATCGGTTTAACCAGCGCGATCTCTTTTTCCACATCGACACTTTTCACGAATTCCGGCACTGACGGAAATAAGTAAGTATTCGAGTCACTCTTTACATGCCATATATCTGATGCGCCGGAATTTGTAACCTCTGTTATGACACCGTAAATCTTATCGGGATTATCAGAATCGACAACACGGCAACCTATGAGTTCGGCTATGAAATACCTGCCGTTTTCAAGAGGAGCATCCTTGCGGCTGACATATATGGTTTTCCCCCGCAATTTATTGGCCTCATCAATAGTATCAACACCTTCAAGAGTCAAAAGCACTATATTGCCGTGCGGCCTTGAAGATATAACCTTATAAGGCTGATTGCCGTCTTTAGCAAGATATACCGTATCAAAATTTTGGAAGTACTCCGGATAATCGCACCAATACTGAACACGGAGTTCTCCGCGAACGCCATGTGTGCTGACTATTTTCCCGAGCTCAAGATATTTCATTATCATAAAGATTCACCTTTAGACACGCACCGTATTAGTAAACAAGGCAAGCTTTGAAACAATTCAAGGCTTGCCTTATAATCAATCAATTTCCACTGCTACATGTGCATCGTTTTTATTAGCTGATGCACGCATAATTGTACGAATGGCCTTAGCGATACGACCCTGCTTACCTATAACCCTTCCCATATCATCGGGAGCAACATGGAGATGGTAAACAGTAACACCGTTTTCATTCGGCTCGTCAACATCTACAGTAACTGCAGACGGATCTTCTACAAGGCCCTGCGCAACTTTAATAAGTAATTCACGCATTATACGGACCTCCGATTATTTTATAGAGCCTGACTTCTTGAGAAGTGCACGAACTGTATCTGTAGGCTGAGCACCGTTAGCTATCCACTGCTGAACCTTCTCATCGTCAACCTTGATAACTGCAGGATCCTTAGTCGGATCATAATAACCTATTTCCTCGATAAAACGTCCGTCACGAGGAAAACGTGAATCTGCTACTACCAAGCGATAAAAAGGAGCCTTTTTAGCGCCCATTCTTCTAAGTCTGATTTTTACTGCCATTGTTAATTCCTCCAAAAATATAAATATACCAATTGATTAAGTAATGCTGTGTTTACACACCGAACTGACTGAAGTCGAGATTTGAAAGGTCATTCATATTCATGCCTCTGCTCATGCGCTTCATAGCTTTTCTTGACTTTTTGCTGTTCATCTGCTTAAACATCTTTTGCATTTGCCTGTACTGGGAAAGAAGTCTGTTTACATCTTCAACCTGCTGTCCGGCACCCGCAGCAATTCTGCGTTTTCTGGACGGATTGATTATGTCAGGATTTTCTCTCTCCTTCGGCGTCATAGACTGAATCAGCGCCTGAAGTCTGTCAAACTGCTTTTCGTCTATCTCTATATCTTTAGCCTTCTTTGAAAGTCCCGGTATCATGCCGAGAAGATCCTGCATAGGTCCGAGTTTTCTAACCTGCTGCAGGTTGTCAAGAAGGTCATTAAGATCAAACTTATTCTTGCGGAGCTTCTTTTCGAGTTCGATAGCTTTCTGTTCATCGAACTCCTGTTCTGCTTTCTCTATGAGTGAGAGCATATCACCCATACCGAGTATTCTTGAAGCCATCCTGTCAGGGTGGAATATATCCAGATCGTCAAGTTTTTCACCTGTACCCACAAACTTGATCGGTTTTCCTGTGATAGCTCTTGCCGAAAGTGCGGCACCGCCTCGGGTATCACCGTCCAACTTGGTAAGTACCAAGCCGTCGAGTCCCACCGAATCATTGAAGGCGGATGCTACGTTTACCGCATCCTGACCTGTCATGGCATCTACAACAAGGAGTATCTCGTGAGGATGCACTTCCGACTTTATATTTTGGAGCTCTTCCATGAGAGCTTCATCCACATGCAATCGTCCTGCGGTATCAAGGAATACATAATCATATCCGTGATCCTTCGCAAGTTTCAATGACTCTTTTGCTATAATAACCGGGTTTTCCTGCCCCATCTCAAATACCGGGACACCAACCTGTTCTCCGACTACCTGTAATTGCTTTATGGCCGCCGGTCTGTAAACGTCACAAGCTACAAGGAGAGGCCTGTGTCCCTCACCTTTAAGTCGCTTGGCGATTTTCGCACAATGGGTTGTTTTACCTGAACCCTGTAAGCCGCACATCATGACTATTGTCGGAGGATGTGATGCCTGCGTAAGTCTCGTATGGGTACCGCCCATTAATTCTGTGAGTTCTTCGTTTACTATTTTAATAACCATCTGCGCCGGTGTAAGGCTTTTCATAACCTCGGCGCCTATGGCTCTTTCCGTTACTGCTGCAGTAAAGTCCTTTGCCACCTTGTAACTTACATCGGCTTCGAGCAATGCCAGGCGAACTTCCCGCATAGCCTCTTTTACATCCGATTCTGTTAAGGAGCCTTTACTTTTCAGTCTGGCAAACGCGGCTTCCAGCCTGTCTGACAATCCTTCAAATGCCATATACTACTCCTTATTCGCTGAGCTGCTGCACAATAAGCTTTATTCTTACAACTGCGTCGTTTATGTCTCTTGAGAGACCTGTACGCATATTGTGATCATTTATAATCTCTGCACAGTCGAGAATCTCTTCAAGACCGTCACGAACCTCTTCAAATCTCTTGGCAAGTCCGAGTCTCTGTTCCATATCATAAAGCTGGCTTTCTGCCCTCTTTATAGCATCACGAACGCCCTGTCTTGTTATGCCTTCGTTCTCGGCGATCTCTGCAAGTGACAAATCGTCATTATAATAATATTCGATGAATGCTCTTTGCTTCTCGGTCAGCATATCACCGTAAAAGTCAAGCAGAACATTTATTACTTCAAAGTTCTTAGTCACCACATTTACCGCCTCTCTAAAGATTCTCGTGTAAAGCCAATTTCTTTACACGAAACATTATACTTATTGATATGCATCGTGTCAAGCATAAAATTTCTTTTATCTATGTACATTTCAGCATCCTTTTTGCATTATTTTTCGTCAAAAAACAACAACTTGTGTAAAGTGTTTTTCTTTACACAAGTTGTTGTGGGT
>CAZIHW010000069.1:0-4924 GCA_964539045.1 uncultured Eubacteriales bacterium
TTTTTTTATAAAAAGTGTTGACCTGAGTGCGCTTACGTGGTACTATGTAGACAGAAGGAAACATAAACCTAAGAAAGGTTGATTCCAATGCAGAAGATGACAGAAAATTAGATTGGATATCTGAAAGGTTGATTCCGATGAACAGTTTTGTTAGCAGGTAAAAAAACTAAACTAACTGAAAGGGTGAGTCCAAAATACAGTTGATTTTATGACTCCGAAATAAATTGAGAGGGTGAGTCCCAAGTTCTAGTTAAGTTTTAATCCGAAAACAAAAAAATGAGGAGTAAAATCCAATGGTATAAAGAAAAAAGGCAGCCGCCAAGCGGCTGCCTTAATTTTTTGTCTTCAGAGCTCTTTATGGAAAGATATTTATACCGGGGAGCAGATAAATTTCACCTTTGTTAATTATTTGTCAATTTCTACAAATAAATCCGAAAATATTATGAACTTATCGTATTTTTGACGATTTACCGGGAATTACTATAAGTATATAATATATTTGTTAAAAAAATATCAGAGTTTTTGGAGGCATGTGAATGGACATGTTAAGAGACCATCAGTGGGATGGGTTTAACGGGGGTCGTTGGTTAGAATCAATCGACGTAAGAGATTTTATTTTAAAGAATTTTACACCATATGACGGAGATGAGAGTTTCCTTGAAGGACCTACAGAGGCAACTCAAAAGCTTTGGGATCAGGTAATGGATCTCTCCAGACAGGAGAGGGAAGCCGGCGGCGTACTTGATATGGATACGAAGATTGTATCTACAATTACATCGCACGGACCGGGATATCTCAATAAGGATCTCGAACAGATAGTAGGTTTTCAGACTGACAAGCCTTTCAAGCGCTCACTTCATGTATTCGGCGGAATACGTATGGCACAGGAAGCTTGTAAGACAAACGGATATACGGTAGATCCCGATGTGGTTGAGATATTCACTAAGTACAGAAAAACGCATAACCAGGGAGTATTTGATATATATACTCCGGAGATGAGGCTTGCAAGACATGCAGGTATCATAACAGGTCTTCCGGACGCTTACGGAAGGGGACGTATAATCGGTGACTACAGACGTGTTGCCCTTTACGGTGTGGATAATCTCATTGAGGATAAGAAGAACCAGTTGAAGTACTTCCTTGTCCGTATGACATCAAAGAATATGAGACTCCGTGAAGAGCTTACAGAGCAAATCCGTGCTCTCGAGGAACTCAAGGAGCTTGGCAACATATACGGATATGATATTTCAAAGCCGGCAGGAAACGCAAAGGAAGCAATTCAATGGCTCTACTTTGGTTATCTTGCTGCTGTAAAACAGCAAAACGGCGCTGCAATGTCTCTCGGAAGAACATCAACATTTCTTGACATATATATCAAGCGTGATCTTGATAAAGGACTTATAACTGAGAAAGAAGCCCAGGAATACATTGATCATTTCATTATGAAACTTCGTCTTATTAAGTTCGCGAGAACACCGGCTTACAATGAGATCTTCGCCGGAGATCCCACTTGGGTAACCGAGTCTATAGGCGGTGTCGGCATTGACGGACGCCACATGGTAACGAAGACTTCTTTCCGTTATCTTCACACACTTGATAACCTCGGTACAGCTCCGGAGCCTAATATGACAGTCCTTTGGTCTGTACACCTTCCTATAAACTTCAAGAGGTATGCAGCAGCAATGTCTATAAAGACATCATCTATTCAATACGAGAACGATGACCTCATGCGTGTTACTCACGGTGACGATTATGCTATAGCTTGCTGCGTCTCATCAATGAGAGTCGGTAAAGAGATGCAATTCTTCGGAGCAAGGGCAAACCTTGCAAAGTGCCTCCTCTATGCTATCAACGGCGGTGTTGATGAAAAGTCGGGTGTCCAGGTAGGACCTAAGTACAGGGCTTGCGAAGGCGAGTACCTCGACTTTGATGATGTAATGGAGAAGTACGAAGCCATGATGGAGTGGCTTGCAAATCTCTATGTTAATACCTTGAATGTAATTCATTATTCACATGACAAATATAATTATGAGAGCCTTCAGATGGCGCTTCACGACAGAGATGTAAAGAGATACTTCGCAACTGGTGTTGCAGGTCTTTCCGTTGTCGCAGACTCTCTTTCGGCTATAAAGTATGCAAAGGTAAAGGCCATCCGTAATGAAGACGGCTTAATAGTAGACTACGAGGTAGAGGGTGACTATCCGAAGTACGGAAACAACGACGACAGAGTTGATAAGATAGCGGTTGAAGTTGTCCGTGCCTTCATGAATAAGATTCGTCGCCACCACACATACAGAGACAGCATACCTACCATGTCTATTCTAACCATAACTTCAAATGTTGTTTACGGTAAGAAGACCGGTAATACGCCTGACGGACGTAAGGCCGGCGTACCTCTGGCTCCGGGTGCAAATCCGATGCACGGACGGGACACTCACGGTGCTGCGGCTTCTTTGGCCTCTGTTGCAAAGATACCGTTCAAGCATGCTCAGGATGGTATTTCAAACACATTTTCTATTATACCGGGAGCTCTCGGTAAGGACGATCAGATCTTCATGGGCGACCTTGATGTTGAACTTTCAAAGGGTTGCTGTGAAGACGTAGTGGACTGAGAAAGGATGATAAATTATGGCATCAGAACAGCAAATAGATAATCTCGTACAGTTACTTGACGGTTATGTAGAAGAAGGGGGACACCATTTGAACGTAAATGTTTTCACAAGGGAAACATTGATGGACGCTCAAAAACACCCGGAAAAATATCCTCAGCTCACAGTAAGAGTTTCAGGATACGCAGTAAACTTTGTTAAGCTTACAAAGGAACAGCAGGACGACATCATCTCCCGTACTTTCCATTCAAGTATTTGACAGTGTCCGACAAAATAGGATACATTCATTCTACCGAATCCTTTGGTACTGTAGACGGTCCGGGGATTCGGTATGTGATTTTTTTCAGCGGCTGTACGATGAGATGCTCATATTGTCATAACCCGGATACCTGGGAGATGAGTTCGGGTACGAAAATGACAGTAGATGAAATTATCAAATCGTATGACAGCGTAAAAACGATAATAAGAAACGGAGGCATAACCGCAACCGGAGGAGAACCGCTTTTACAGCTTGATTTCTTGACTGAACTGTTCAAGAAAGCTTCTGAGCGGGGAATTCATACATGCCTGGATACTTCGGGAATTACGTTCAAAGCAAAGTGGCTTGAAAATCCCGAAAATGAGGAGGCCGCCCGTGAACTTGCGCGTTATGACAGGCTTTTGGAGTATACGGATCTTGTCATGCTTGATATAAAGCATATAGATACTACCGGGCACAAAAAACTCACAGGCCATAATAACGACGGAATTTTAGCCTTTCTTTCATATCTTTCCGATTGGCGCGGGAAAGACGGTAAGGCGGTCGAAATCTGGATTCGCCATGTCGTTGTACCGGGAATAACTCTGAATGACAAATATCTTGATGAGCTCGGATTTGAATTGGGTAAGTATAGGATTAAAGCCCTTGATGTACTGCCTTATCACGATATGGCAAAGGCAAAATATGAAAACCTCGGCATACCATACCCTTTAAAAGATGTTGAGCCTGCTACGAAGGAAGAGGCAATGCATGCGAGAGAAATTATCTTAGGCGGTATGAAAAGACGGGTTTCCATGTTGAGAAAACAATCATAAAGTTGAAGAAAAAATGATAATGTCGAAAAAGCTGTTATGATATTGAAAAAACACCAATTTTGATATAAAATGTTCTTTCGTAAATATATATGTATATGGTGAGTTTGAATTTATGAAATCGTTGTTGAGACAAACCCTGCTCCCATTATTGGCGGCTTTTATCTGGGGAACTGCATTTGTTGCGCAAAGCCTGGGATCGGAGAGTATGAGTCCTTTCGGCTTTAACGCAGTCAGAAATATTATCGCATCCGTGTTCCTGCTTTTATTGGTATTTGTGTTTGACAGGTATTATAGGAGAAACGGCAATGAGTCCTATGAGGAGTATCTGAAAACATTTACTATACCCGAGGGCATGTCCCTTGAGAATTTTCAGAAAAAACAAAAAAGGGGTCTCCTTCGAGGCGGCTTGCTTTGCGGTATAGCACTTACCGTTGCTATGAATTTGCAGCAAAGCGGAGTCGGAGACTCAGGGGCCGGCAAGGCGGGTTTTATAACCGCCCTGTATGTAGTTCTGGTACCCGTATTCAGTATATTTCTCAATAAAAAAGTGCCGGCCCGGGTATGGGTCAGCGTCGGCTTAGCCGTAGCAGGACTTTACTTGATTTGTATAAAAGAGGGCTTTGTCATAGCCGCCTCTGACGCATACCTGCTTTGCTGCGCATTCGCCTTTACAGTGCAAATGCTTTTGGTTGATCACTATGCAACTTATGTTGACGGTGTCAAGCTGTCGTATGTTCAATTCACGGTTGTTGCCATACTCTCGGGCATTTTGATGTTGTTGTTTGAAGATATACCTCCAGTGGAGGTATTGAAAGCGGCCGCTGTTCCGATTCTTTACACAGGTGTTCTTTCAAGCGGCGTAGCATATACATTGCAGATTATCTCCCAAAAGGATGCCAATCCGACTGTTGTTTCATTGCTCCTTTGTATGGAATCCGTGTTTGCAACCCTCGCCGGTGCATTTCTTCTTAAGGAGAGGCTGTTACCCAGAGAATACATAGGCTGTATAGTAATGTTTGCGGCCGTTATACTATCGCAAATCCCAGGTAAATCAACTTATAAATCTACTTGCAACTCAACTTGTGATGATAAAAATGATGGTAAAAAGGAGGCTCTTTCACAATGAAAAGAGTAGTATCTATTCAGGATATATCATGTGTCGGAAAGTGTTCGCTTACAGTGGCGCTTCCTATTATTTCCGCCGCAGGTGTAGAAACGGCGGTGCTCCCTACAGCGGTTTT
>CAZIHW010000070.1:0-2610 GCA_964539045.1 uncultured Eubacteriales bacterium
ACGATTGGGAAGCCACGGAGCGGAATTGGTATAGAAGTACCAACGTATAGCATCTGCTCCATAGGTTGAAAGTGCATCGAAAGGATCAACTGCATTGCCCTTGGACTTTGACATCTTCTGTCCGTTTTCATCCTGTACATGGCCCAATACAATAACATTTTTGAATGGGGCCTTGTTGAATATGAGGGTGGAAATGGCGAGAAGAGAATAGAACCAACCTCGGGTCTGATCAACGGCCTCGGAAATGAAGTCGGCCGGGAACTGAGTCTCAAAAAGATCTTTGTTCTCGAACGGATAATGGTGCTGAGCAAAAGGCATAGCACCTGAATCAAACCAGCAATCTATAACTTCCGGAACGCGTTTCATCTGCTTACCGCATTCAGGACACTTTATAGTTACCGCATCAATGTACGGTCTATGGAGTTCAATGTCATCAGGACAATTGTCAGACATACTCTTAAGCTCTTCTATAGAACCTATGGCATGGCGATGTCCGCATTCGCATTCCCATACATTTAACGGTGTACCCCAATAACGGTTACGTGATATACCCCAATCCTGAACATTCTCGAGCCAATCACCGAAACGTCCCTTACCTATGCTCTGGGGTATCCAATTGATAGTATTGTTGTTTCTTATGAGATCATCACGGACTGCCGTCATCTTTATAAACCATGACTCTCTTGCATAGTAAATGAGCGGTGTATCGCAACGCCAGCAGAACGGATAACTGTGCTCGAACTTCGGAGCATCGAAGAGGAGTCCCCGCTCATCAAGGTCAACGAGGATCTTCGGGTCGGCATCCTTAACGAATAAACCGGCAAATGGGGTTTCCTCTGTCATTCTACCCTTTCCGTCTACGAACTGTACAAACGGAAGGTCATACGCACGTCCGACCTTGGCATCGTCTTCACCGAATGCCGGTGCTATATGGACAATACCGGTACCGTCAGACATGGTTACGTATCTATCGCAAGTGATGTAGTGACCCTTCTTGTGCTGCTTCTCACAGACAGGCTTAACACATTCGAAAAGCGGTTCATACTCTTTTCTCTCAAGATCTGTACCTTTATAAGTCTCAAGAATCTCATATGCCTTCTGATCGTCTTCCTTTGCAAGACCGCCGAGAACAGTGTCGAGCAATGCAACAGCCATGTAGTATGTATATCCGTCAACAGACTTTACCTTCGCATACGTCTCGTCAGGGTTTACGCAAAGGGCAACGTTTGACGGCAATGTCCATGGCGTTGTTGTCCATGCAAGGAAATATGCATCTTCACCCACAACCTTGAAACGAACTATGGCGGAGCGTTCCTTTACATCCTTGTAGCCCTGGGCAACCTCGTGTGAAGAGAGAGGTGTTCCGCACCTCGGACAATAAGGAACAATTTTGAAACCTTTATACATGAGTCCCTTTTCGTATATCTGCTTGAGTGCCCACCACTCCGACTCTATAAAGCTATTGTGGTAAGTTACATATGGATTTTCCATATCAGCCCAAAAGCCTACGGTACCTGAGAAATCTTCCCACATACCCTTGTACTTCCATACGCTTTCCTTACACATATCTATAAACGGCTCAAGTCCGTATTCTTCTATTTGCTCTTTACCGTCAAGACCCAAAAGCTTTTCAACTTCCAGTTCAACCGGCAAACCATGCGTATCCCATCCGGCCTTTCTCGGAACAAAGTAGCCCTTCATGGTACGGTATCTGGGTATCATATCTTTGATAACACGTGTTAAAACGTGTCCTATGTGAGGTTTTCCGTTTGCAGTCGGAGGACCGTCATAGAAAACAAAAGACGGACCCTTTTTCTCTTCCGTTTTTTTAAAAATCTCTTCGTCTTTCCAGAACTGCTCTATGGCCTTTTCCCTTTCAACGAAGTTCAAATCTGTCGAAACTTTTTTATACATTCGACGTGCCTCCTTGGGAGTTCTTTAACTCCCTTATAATAATACTTATAAATACACGGATAAGAGTTTAACACAACAACAACTAATGGTCAAGATGAGTATGTTTAAATTCGCGCCGTCCGGCTGATTGACAAAATACTCCGACGTGTTGTACAATTTAAGGCATTAAAGTGTAAAATTTATTGTAAAGGAGATAATTGATATGAAAAGAATAATTTCATCCGTGATTTGTTTGGTTCTTGCTGCTACAATGCTTCTCTCTATGTCAGCATGTAACAAAAAGGCTGAAGCTATCACAATCGGCGTTCCCTCGGATACAACTAATGAGGCCCGCGCATTAATGCTCCTCGATTCGCTCGGAATTATAAAGCTTAAAGAGGGTGCAGGCATAACCGCAACTGTTCTCGATATAGAGGAAAACCCGCACAATATCGAGTTTAAAGAGGTTGAGGCAGCTCAGCTTCCAAACATGCTTAAGGACTTTGATTATGCCGTTATAAACTCAAACTATGCTATAGCAGCCGGCATGGATCCTATGAAGGATTCCCTTTCGCAAGAGGGTTCGGCTTCTGCCTACGGCAATATCCTCGTTGTTAAAGAGGGCAATGAAAAAGAGCCTAAGCTTCTCGCTCTGAAGGCAGCCCTTGAGAGTAAAAAGGTTGCTGATTTCATCGCTTCAGAGTATGCAGGTGCTGT
>CAZIHW010000071.1:0-3686 GCA_964539045.1 uncultured Eubacteriales bacterium
CCGGCGCTGTCGTTATCCAAATGGAGATAGATTTTTCTGATGTTTGGCTTCTCATCAAGCACAGTAAGCAAGGCTGCGGGTGTCGTGCTTTCCTCAATCTTCTGCTTCGGAGCGTACACCCCGGCAAGAGAAACGAGGTTGTGTTTCCGCCAGTTCCTGCCTGACATTTTTTCCAGCGTTGCATAGGAAAGCAGGTCTATCGCACACTCAAACAGATGCAGCTCGTCGCTTTCGCTGTCCGCTATCCGAAAAGAATAGTGCTTGTCGCTGCCGGAGCAGTCGCCCATAAGCCGCCTGTTGTTTGCCGCCCGGAACGCTGCGTATTTCGGCTTCTTCTCTCGGTCGTAACCCACAAAGACGATGTTGTGATAGGGCAGGCTTTCAAAAATCAAGCCGTGGGAAATGCAGTAGTCGATGATGGAAAAGTCGATGCCCCTGCCGAAAAGATACTCTGTAATTCTATCGGTGGAAGCACTTTTATCGGGCAGAAGCAAGACCTTCGGTACATCCTTTTTAGGCTTCGGAACAGTTATAATCGGCATTTCTGCCGCTTTTCCCATCAGAGTTTCGACTGCTTCCACAAAGGAACAGCCTTTGACCTTGACGAGATAATCAAGGGCATTGTAGCCACCAACTCTCTGTGACCACCACATCCATTTGCCGTTGGATATCTTCAAGCTGTCGTGAGTTCGGGTGGTATAGTTGTTGGAGGAAATCTTTACAAGCTCACCCGGTTCAAAGGCTTGCAGATAAGTCAGCAAGTCGATCTGCCGAGCCTGTTCGATCACCTCCGGGGGAATATACGGCATAGGATCACCGGCTTTCCCTTGCGTTTTCCCGCTTGATGACTTCGTTGGCACGGGTTTCAATGGAATCACGGATCGTATCCATATGCTCGGTTTCTCTGTCCTTGAACTCCTCGAACACATCGGCAAGCGGGGAGGGCGATTTCAGCAAAGCCTTTGCCTGTTTGGGTGTAAGCTCCAAATCCTCCATTGCTATCACGATGTCCTCACGCATCGTATATTCATAGGTGTGATTGAGGATTTCGCTTGGACTTTGGGATAGAAGCCAGTCCCGGTACTCGTCCTGCTCGGCTTTCATTTTGTCGTAAAGCTCAGAGCAATAATCTCTTTCGTTCACTTGGAACACCTCCTTTGAAATAGAAATAGCCGCCTGATTCTTCAAAAACCAAGCGGCTATGTACTGATTATTCAATTCGACAAACTGGAAGTTGTCAGTCTAAATATCTGACATAACTTCTCTGAGTTTATCTACGGTGCAGCCTTTGCTCGCATAATATTTATACATCTCATTGAGTTTCTTTTTATCGTAACTGGTGATACAGTCAGACAAAACATGAACGGCATAACCGACTTTGACCATATTGTAGCATGTGGATTTTACGCAAGCCGTAGCATCTGCTCCGGTGATAAAAAACTCGGTGATGTTGTGTGTCTGGATAAAGGCGGCAAACTTTTCACTTGTTAAAGCATTGCTCTTTGTCTTGGTGAAAAGATAATCTGACACAATTTTCAGTTCGGGAACAAACTCGGCACCGCGAGTACCGGGTTTAAATGTCCTCGATCCGGCAGACAGATTGTTATGTTGAATATAAACAACATACATATTGTTTTCAGTAGCCCAATCAATCGCTTGATTTGTAGAATCAATGATTTCCTTGTAGTTTTTTGTAATGTCATTCTGAAGGTCAATCACGACCAAAGCTTTGTTTTTCATAATGCTCCTCCAAATTAACAATTTATATTTGCTTTTCTTGCTTGACAGCATAAATCTCGAACATTCAATCGTCTTGCTAAATTGAATTTATCCCATCACTTCCAATGCAAAACTTACTACCGAAAATAGGTTACATATGCAATGAAAACATATGCTTATGTAAATATTCTTTTTCTTATATGCCACATATGCAACCGGTGCAAATGCCAATATGCGAAATATATTAATAAAGGGCATCCAAAAATGATAAAGCGAGAACAAAACAGCTATAAGTATCGGTGTAAATGAACTCTGCTTTTTATAGTGTGAAGTTAAATACCCTCTGAAAAATAGTTCTTCCGTTATTGGCCCGATTAACACGTTAAAGACACCATAATAAATACAGGTAAAAATCAGCATTGGTTTTGAAAAGGATTTTAGGTATTCATAATTTGTCCAATCAAAACCTGTTGGTAACTTATGAAGCACAGCAGCCCTTATTTCAGCAAAAATCTGACTTTCTATAGGCGCAACAAATGCTGAAAGCAGGCCCGCGACGCCAAAGAAGGCAAAGGCAATCAAAATTATTTTCCATTTTGCAAGTTTCTCTTGCCTCTCAAAAGCACTTTTTAAAGAATATGTTCCATACTCTTTTTTACTTGCACATAAAATCATTCCCAATTCTATGGGAAATAATGTTACTGTTCCCAAAATGCAAAACAGCAATATATGTGGCATGTTGCATAAATGCCCCAATATCAAATAACTCGAACTCAATACTATTGTTGGAATAAAAATCCTAACCAAAAGTCCTTTTGTATCTATTTTATTCATCTCAAATCCTCCTCATAAGTGAATACTTACCGTAGTCTTTTTTACTTTATCGCAATATTAGAAACCATTCAACAGGATTTAAAAACAATCCGCCAAGTATGCAGAATATCAAAATGGTCGGTAGCTGTGGTAATAGTATTCCTGTTATGAGATACAAAGCAGTAAATACTCCAGTTGCACCAAAAACCATTTTTTGCATTCTCTGCACAAATAAGCTGTAACAGCCGAGCCTTTCATCACAGATAACTCAGACAATACCACTGAGCCATCATGAAATGAAGCCCTTCCCAAAAGATGCCTCTTTTCACCGTTTAGCCAAGCAATTTCTTGAGGACTTTGGATTAGGCCTTTCTCCATTCCTTTTCCACAATATGGACACTGCATTTATAAATCACCTCTACAATTCAAAAAGTTTCTCCATCTAATTCCTTGTTCAAATCTGGTCTTTCACTCATTTGCATTCTCTCCGTAAACTTCCCATTCGTACTTTCCTTCAATCTTTCCGCAAGACTGAATTATGTAAGTATTATATCATTCAATCATTGACAACTGTGTGGCAACAATTTATAATGATATAAAAGCTCTCTGAAAGGTGTCTGCCAGATGAAAGTTGATCGACTTGTTAGCATTATTATGATACTTCTTGATAAAAAGCGCATAGGCGCACAGGAGTTAGCAGATATGTTTGAAGTTTCGCCGCGCACAATTTACCGTGATATAGATGCAATCAACATAGCGGGTATCCCTATTCGCTCAATATCAGGAGTTGGCGGCGGCTTTGAAATCATGCCAGAATACAAGGTTGATAAAAAGGTTTTCTCGACTGCTGACCTTTCCTCAATCTTAATGGGGCTTTCCAGTCTTTCAAATATGGTACGAGGTGATGAACTGGTAAATGCCTTTGCGAAAGTTAAAAGTTTTATTCCTGCGGAAAAAGCGAAGGACATTGAAATAAAGACCAATCAAATCTGTATAGATTTAAGTCCATGGACAGGCAATAGGAATTTACAACCATATTTGGAAACCATTAAAACCGCCTTACAAGACCATAAGCTTCTGCATTTTGAATATACGGCTCAACATGGAAATAAAACTGTACGAACAGTCGAGCCATATCAGCTTGTATTGAAAGG
>CAZIHW010000072.1:0-3251 GCA_964539045.1 uncultured Eubacteriales bacterium
TCCGATGGTGAGAAGATAGATGTAGCAGAGAAATTAGGTATTCCTGCAATTACCCTTTCAGCAGAGGTGCCGGAAGAGGTAATCAAGGTTTATGAAATGCTGGGTAAGGTTTTCGGTGCGGAAGAACGTGCTAAGACTATAACTGACTATTTGCAGGGAGAACTTCGCGAAATAGATAAGCTGGCATCAAAAATACCGGAGGACAAAAAGGTAACCGCTATTTGTTTGGGTTCAGAGCTTTCCAGGGTCGCCGGTGAAGACATGTTACAGACAATAATGATAGAACGTGTGGGCGGTATATCTGTAGTTGACGGAATTGTCGGGGATGAAGAACGCTATTGGGCAGACTGCGGTGTGGAAAAGGTCTTTGAGTTGAATCCTGATGTGATTTTTGTGACCAGCTCTGCAGTTCTCGATTATTCCATAGATGACTTGTATGCAGATTCAGCATGGGACGCCATGAAAGCTGTTAAGAGTAAAAACATTTACCAAATTCCTGCAAGGCTTGATTCATGGGATATGCCCGGTCCGGGATTCATTTTGGCAATGTACTATATGATGCATTGCATGTATCCCGATCTTGTTTCCGCTGATATGATGCAGGAAAAAGTTGATTCATACTACTCCTTACTTTACGGAAAAACATTCTCAGGTGATGAAATTGGATATAGTTTCTAAAGAGAAAAAATTTACTAAGAAAAGATCGTTTTATGCCGTTGGTATCGATACGCTTTTGCTTGTCATTCTTGCGGTATGTATAGTGGCGGCACTTTGCTCGGGGAAATATCCCATAACCCCAAAAGAGAGTCTGGATGTTTTATTCGGTGAGCTTTTCCAAGGCGGCGGCACGTATTCCGAGATGACGAAGAACGTTGTTATGGGTCTCAGAATACCGAGAATTATTGCCAGTATCCTATGCGGAACAATGCTTGCTATATCCGGCGTTGCATACCAAAGCATTTTCAAGAATCCGTTGGTATCACCTGACTTTCTGGGCGTTTCAAACGGAGCTTGTATAGGAGCTGCTATAGCGATACTCATGGGATTCTCGGGATTTTTTCTATCCGCATTTGCTTTCGTCGGAGGTATACTTGCGGTAACGATCACAGTTATGATTCCTACGGTAATGAGGAGCAGTTCAAATATCATGCTTGTCTTATCCGGCGTAATTGTCGGAGGTGCGATGAGCTCAATTCTTGGATTCATAAAGTATGTAGCAGATCCTGAAACCGAGCTTGCGGCAATTACATATTGGACAATGGGAAGCTTTTCATATGTAACTCCTGAAGAGATAAAGGGTACCATTTTAACTATGCTTATACCATGTATTGTTTTATTCGCGATGTCTTGGTGGCTTGATATACTCTCAATGGGAGAGTCAGAGGCAAAATCCCTCGGTGCAAATATTGTTCTTATTCGAAATTTGGCTATAGCATGTGCAACGCTGATGACAGCCGGATCGGTGTGCCTTTCGGGAACCATCGGATGGATAGGCCTTGTAATACCGCATTTTGCACGAATGATAGTCGGACCTAACAATACAAAACTGATTCCTACAGCCGGTTTGCTGGGAGGAATATTCCTGCTCATTGTTGATACTATTACGAGAACCATAAGTGTTGCCGAAATGCCGGTAAGTATTCTGACAGGTCTTATCGGAGCTCCGTTTTACGCAATACTCTTATATAGGCAAAGGAAGACTTTAACATGATTATAGATGTTGAAAATTTAAACTTTTCATATACAAAAGCAGGAAAACGGGTTCTTAATGATGTATCTCTGAGTTTGGATCAGGGCGAGATAATGACAATTTTGGGACCCAACGGAGCAGGAAAAAGTACATTGCTCAATTGTATAGCCACATTGAACGAGCCTGACTCGGGTGTGATTAAACTCTGTGGCAAGGATTCGAAGCAGATGTCACAAAAGGAGATAGCCTCAATATTGAGTTATGTGCCCCAAAACCATACTCCGGCATTCTCATATACGGTATTCAACTTTGTACTTATGGGGCGTGCCCCCAAGGTGGGCATGTTTGAAAGGCCGAAGGATGATGACTTTAAAGCCGTAGAGAGGGTGCTTGAAGAAGTTGGTATATCGCACCTGGTGGACAAGCCGTATACAGAGATCTCCGGCGGAGAGAGGCAACAGGCCACTATAGCGAGGGCTCTTGTTCAGGAGCCTAAAGTCATACTGTTTGATGAACCGACCGCACACCTTGATTACGGTAATCAATTGAAGACATTGAGAGTTATTAAGAATTTATCGGATGAGGGATATGCTATAGTCATAACAACCCATAATCCGGACCATGCCATCATGCTTGGCGGTACGACAGCTGTTTTGGATAGAACCGGCTGCCTGACTGTCGGAAACAGCAAGGAAATCATAACAGAGGAAACGTTGAAGAGTATTTACGGCACACCTTTGAGTCTGGTATATATGGAGTCTGCAGGCAGATATATATGTATACCTCCCAATATATAAGAAAACCGAAAGTTCACGAAGTGAGCTTTCGGTTTTTTATATGCTATCGGGACTAGCCTGACGGTTCAAATTTGCGCTGTCAGGCTACGACATTTTGGCCTCATTTCTTGACTTTATCACAATATATGGTGTAAAATAAGTATTTGTGAAAGAGTCTAATTTTTGTTTTTGGAGGAAATGATGGCTGTTAAGAAAGCGGAATATACTAATGTCGATATAAGTCAGCTAAAAGGTGCCGACAGGGTCAGAAAGCGTCCGGCCGTTATATTCGGTTCAGACGGTCTAGACGGATGTCAGCATTCGTTCTTCGAAATACTCTCAAACTCTATAGACGAGGCAAGAGAAGGTCATGGTGATAAGATTATCATTACAAGTTATCTTGACAAGTCAATTGAGGTGCAGGATTACGGTCGCGGTATTCCTATGGACTATAATGAAAAGGAAGATGCCTACAACTGGAAGCTTGTTTTCTGTGAGATGTATGCAGGGGGCAAATACAATACAAACGCTGAGGATTCCAACTACGGATTTTCACTAGGCCTTAATGGTTTGGGTCTTTGCGCTACCCAGTACACTTCCGAGTATATGGATGCCGAGATCCACAGGGACGGATTCAAATATACCATGCACTTTGAAAAGGGCAATCCGGTCGGAGACCTCCAAAAGGAGCCTTATTCGAAACGTGATACAGGTTCAAGGATAAAATGGAAGCCGGATCTTGATGTTTTTACAGATATAGATATAGATGTTGAATATTTTAAAGA
>CAZIHW010000073.1:0-5231 GCA_964539045.1 uncultured Eubacteriales bacterium
TCCTAAAACCCTGCTTTACCTGGGACTCGGTTCGGGATCCTCATCAACGTCATATACAACAGCAGACTATAATCTGCTCGCAAGACTGATTTCTGCAGAGGCCAGGGGCGAACCTTATACGGGGCAAGTAGCGGTCGGAGCGGTAGTGCTGAACAGAGTTGCACACTCTTCTTTCCCCGACACTATTTCCGGAGTCGTATATCAAAACGGGGCTTTTAGCTGCGTAACAGACCGAAATTGGTATGCCGCAGTAACAGATTCTGCAAGACGCGCCGCAAAAGATGCTCTCAACGGTTGGGATCCCACCGGAGGTGCCATATACTACTATAATCCCTCAACCGCTACTAACGCCTGGATAAGAAGAAGGCCGGTTACCACAAAAATAGGCGACCACATTTTTTGCAGATAAAGGGGAAAAGCGAAATTCCGTGGCTTTTGGGATCCAAAAAATTTTTAGGTAAAAGTGCCATGTAATTTGTCAGCAGTTTTGTTACAATTTATTCTTTTAATTTCCATATCAATGTCTTATACTTTATTATACGGACATTTGCTTTGGCAAAACGAGTATATTTAGGAGGTATTGATATGGATTTAAAATGGACGATGAAAAAAGTCGGCTGGAGAGGCATAGAGGTCATCTTCGCCGCCGCAATGTACGCTTGGGGCTGGTTCTTCCCTGACCCTGTTATTCTCGACGGACCGGGAAGCGTAAAAAAGCTACCTGCAGTTATCAAAAAGAAGAGATATAAGAGAGTTCTCGTTGTAACTGACCAGGGTCTCATGGGATTACATCTTCTTGATCCTCTCTTTGAGGAACTCGAAAAGGCAGGTATAAACTATTATCTCTACGATAAGACACAGCCAAACCCAACCGTAGAAAACATTGAGGACGCTTTGAAGATCTACAACGAAAACAAGTGTCAGGCTGTTATCGCTTTCGGCGGCGGTTCACCTATGGACTGCGCTAAAGCAACCATAGCCCGTGCAGCAAGGCCATTACGTCCGGTTGAAAAGATGAGCGGAACATTTAAGGTAATAATCCCTTCCAGAAAGATGGGATCACTTCTTCCGCCACCGCTCTTCGCTGTTCCTACAACTGCCGGTACCGGATCTGAAACAACAATAGCCGCAGTTGTAACTGATGAAAAAACACACGATAAGTTCCCGATTATGGACCCGTTCATCCGCGCAAGATATGCAGTCCTCGATCCCGAGCTCACAGTAGGACTTCCAAAACATATTACATCTACAACCGGTATGGACGCTCTTACACACGCCATAGAAGGTTACACAAACATCTGGTACAACAACAAGAAGTTCAATGACTATGGTG
Organism: uncultured Eubacteriales bacterium; assembly: GCA_964539045.1. GTDB lineage: Bacteria > Bacillota > Clostridia > Oscillospirales > Acutalibacteraceae > UBA1227. Next base: position 1,334 of record CAZIHW010000073.1, read on the forward strand.
TAAAAGCTGTACAAATCATATTCAAGTATCTTGAGAGAGCTTATAACGAAGGTACAGATATCGAAGCACGCGGCAAGCTCCTTCTCGCATCATACTATGCAGGTATGTGCTTCACCAGAGGCGGCGTAGGATTTGTACACGGCATCGGACACAGACTTGGTGGTCTTTATCATGTACCGCACGGTCTTGCTATGTCAGTAATACTTCCTCATGTTATGTCTGAAGAGCTCTTAGCTCCTTATGTTTATGACAAACTTGCAGACCTTGCAGACGCTGTTGGTATCACAGGCGCTAACAACAAAGACAAGGCTACAGCTTTCATAAACGAAGTTAAGGCAATGAATGAGAGAATGGGCATTCCTACGGGATTTGATTGCATAAAGGAAGAAGACATTCCATTGATTGCAGAGAGAGCTATCGCTGAAGTTTGCCCAACTTATCCGGTTAAACACTTCTTCACTCCAAAAGAACTTGAGAAGTTTATCCGCGACAATCTTATAATCAAATAATTACACACAAAGACCTAAGTATTGTGTAGAAAAAAGAGATGCAAGGCTATTGCTTTGCATCTCTTATTATTTATCCTGTCATTTGCGCATCGAAACATCGTATTATCTGTCTTTATGTACTGTCTATCTTGTTATTTATATAATAAAAGTGTATAATAATAGTTCAATCAATATACTTTTTAGGTGATATGTGCATGAACTATTCAATTACAAAAGATGAATTCAAAAGCGAGCTTATTTCAAAACTTTCTCATCTCTACGGGGTAGGTCCCGATATAGCAGATGAAAATCAAATATATAAGGCTGTTGCAACCATAGTTAAAGAAAGGCTTGCAAGAGGGGTATACGAATTTAATGAAAAAGTAAAAAGCTCCAAAGGCTCCAAAACGGTATACTACATGTGTATGGAGTTTCTGATGGGCCGTTCGCTTAAAAACAACCTATACAATCTGAATATGGCAGAGGTTGCAGAAGATGCGTTGAAAGAAATGGGTATTAGCCTCGACAAATTGTTCGAGTGCGAACCCGATGCAGGTTTGGGCAACGGTGGTTTGGGTCGTCTTGCCGCTTGTTATCTGGACGCTTTGGCTACCGGTGAGTACTCCTCTATGGGATATTCAATACTGTACGAGTGCGGTATATTTAAGCAAAAACTGATAGACGGATGGCAGACTGAGCTCCCCGACTTCTGGCTTCCGGGCGGCGAAGTATGGCTTACCGAAAAAGATGACTTAAAGCTGAATGTACAATTCGGCGGAGATATAGAGAGCTACTGGGAAGACGGATACTTTATGACCAAGGTATCCAACGCAGTCTCAGTAGTTGCAACCCCATATGATATGTATGTTCCGGGAAAGGACGGCAAAGGATTTTCCAGACTCAGACTCTGGAAGGCCGATGCGCCCGGATTTGATATGAGCCTTTTCAACCAAGGTGACTATATAAGGGCAGTTGAGCAGCAGGCTATGGCGGAAGTCATCTGCAAGGTACTCTATCCGGCAGACAATCATCCGGAGGGAAAGAGCCTTAGACTCAGACAGCAGTATTTTCTTGTATCGGCCTCAGTCCAGGATATAGTAAGAAGGCATTTGAGGCAATATAAAACCATAGATAAGATTCCGGAAAAGATGGCTATTCATATAAATGATACCCATCCTACTCTCGCTATACCCGAACTCATGAGGATATTCCTCGATGACTGCGGTTATAGTTGGGATGATGCGTGGAAACTCGTAACCCAAACCTTCGCATATACCAACCATACGGTTATGAAGGAGGCTCTTGAGTGCTGGCCGGAGGATATAGTTATCACTTTAATACCCCGTGTTTACCAGATAATCAAAGAAATAGATAATCGTTATCGTTCTTTCATCTGGGATGTAACACACAATGCGGAAAAGGTTGAGGAGATGGCCATCATCTCAAACGGTATCGTGCGCATGGCTAATCTTTGTGTCGCCACTTGTCACACGGTAAACGGTGTTTCCGCACTGCACAGTGATATATTGAAAGAAACAGTATTCCACGATTTCTACAAGATCACGCCAAACAAATTTACCAACGTAACAAACGGCATAGCCCACAGACGCTGGCTTTGTCAGTCAAATCCTAACCTTACCTCCTATCTTAAAGAGCTTATAGGTGACGGTTTCATATATGACGGAATGGAACTCGAGAAACTGAAAGCCTATAAAGATGATGTGGCAGTTCTTGACAAAATAGCTGAAATAAAGCTTGAAAACAAAAAAGCATTTGCAGCTTATATAAAAGCAACCCAAAACATCGACATAGATCCGAATTCAATATTTGATGTGCAGGTTAAGAGACTTCATGAGTACAAGAGGCAGCACCTCAATGCTTTTGATATAGTAAATCAATACCTCACTCTGAAGGAAAATCCGGATATGGACTATACGCCGAGAACATACATTTTCGGCGCCAAAGCAGCATCAGGATATTTCATGGCAAAAAAGATAATCAGTTTTATCTGCAATTTAGCCCAGGTTGTAAATAATGACCCTGATATAAGGGGAAGAATCAAAGTGGTATATCTTGAGGACTACAATGTAAGCCTTGCCGAAAAACTCATGCCGGCCGCAGATATAAGCGAACAAATCTCGCTTGCAGGCACCGAGGCATCGGGAACGGGTAACATGAAGCTCATGATAAACGGTGCCGTAACGCTCGGTACACTTGACGGCGCAAATGTTGAAATTCACAATGCTGTGGGAGACGATAACATCTTCATCTTCGGTATGAAAACACCGGAAGTCATGAATCTTTCCCATAATTACGATCCTTATAATTACTTTGTAAGCAGCGGGGATATCAGAAAGATTATAGACTTCATAAATAATGGAGTAAACGGAATCCAATTCCCCGAGATAGCTAATATAATTCATAATGACCCGTACATGGTTGTGGCGGATTATGCCGACTATCACAGAGTTCGTGAGGAGCTCGTGAAAGCTTATTCAGATAAAAGGCGTTGGAGCAGGATGTCCCTGATGAACACCGCAAGTGCAGGTATATTCGCAGCTGACCGCGCTATTAAGGAATACGCAGAAAACATTTGGCATGCACAACCCGTAAAATAAGCGAGTGAGGTACATACTATGCTTTATAATTCCAGAGACACGAGTTATAAAACGCTGTTCGGAGCTGTTCCGCAAGGAAAAGAATTCAAATTCCGTCTGCTTCTTCCGGGAAAAGAGCTCGGAGCCGAAGCGGACAGCGCAAGACTGCTGATTTATAATGATAGCGATCCGTTAGTAGTCAAAAAATTCAACTTCACTCCTACGAATGTATATTATGATAATTCCCGTTTCTGGGAATTGTCTTACAAGGCCGAGGAGCCCGGCATATACTGGTATAGTTTCGAATACAGCATAGGCGATACCAAGTGGAGCATCTACAAGGGACCTTACAGCACAGGTTACATTCATATACCGGAAAGCAAGTGGCAGCTTACTGTATATGACGAAGCCCAGGTCATAAATGATAAGTGGAAGGGCGGAATCATGTATCAGATATTCCCTGACAGATTCTGCAATTCCGGTTCCAGGAAGATCGTACCGCACGACAGAAAGCTCGTAGGATGGGGTTCTGAGCCTTCATATGAGGTAGATCCCGAATTCGGTATCTGGAATAATGACTACCAGGGCGGCGATCTTAAAGGTATAGAGCAAAAGCTGGAGTACATAAAATCTCTGGGCGTGGACATCATCTATCTGAATCCGATTTTTGAAGCCCACTCAAATCATAGATATAACACCGCAGATTACGAAGTCATAGATCCGCTTCTCGGAAAGGAAAGCGACTTCGTATCCCTGTGCATGGCAGCCCATGCCCTGGATATAAAAGTAATTATTGACGGAGTTTTCAGCCAT
>CAZIHW010000074.1:0-2989 GCA_964539045.1 uncultured Eubacteriales bacterium
TTCCCTGGCGATGGAATCTGCTGTATTGCATGCAATAACGATTGCTTTTATATCAAAAGTACTCAAAAATTCCACATCGTCTTCAACATACTTCAAAATTTGGCTCTCGGAACGAGTACCGTAAGGCACATGTGCAGTATCTCCGAAATAAACTATTTTTTCATCGGGCAAACTGTCGATTATACTTTTCACCACAGTAAGACCGCCGATTCCCGAATCGAATACTCCTATATAACTGTTTTTATCCATCAAAAAATCTCCGTTATCGTATTGATCCCGTCTGGGAAACATATTTTATAGAGCGTTAACCAGTTTCTTGAAATGCTCTCCGCGTTCTTCAAAACACGTATATTGATCGAAAGAACTTGTTGAGGGCGAGAGGAGAACCGTGTCGCCGCTCTCTGAAAGAGATACGGCCTTTTCAACGGCTTCATCCAGAGTTGTTACGACAAATCCGTTTACATTGTCGAATCCGATTGTTTCTTCGACGAGTCGCTTTCCGCATACACCGAAGCCTATAACTTTCTTTACACAACCGAGGCTTGCCTTTACTCCATCCATGGCGAGACCTTTTTCATATCCTCCGAGAAGGAGTATTACACCGTGGTCAAATGCTTTCAGGGCAGTTATTGTCGCGTCTGTATTTGTGCCCTTGGAGTCGTTGTAGTAACGAACCCCGTTAAGCTCTCTTACAAACTCTATTCTATGCTCTACGCCTGTAAAGTTTGACACCGCTTCGGTTATCGTTTTATTGTCGACACCGGCATATTTGGCAATAGCCACGGAAGCCATCACGTTTTGAAGGTTGTGCTTGCCCGGAAGATGAATGGAATCCAAAAGCATGACCTTCTCCCCGGCAATGTAAAGATTGTTTTCATCTACAAAGTTATCCGTCTTTATCGACGGGTTCTTTTCAACGCTGAAGCTTTGTACATTGCATTTTACCGGATATCTTTCAACGTATTCCTTAATGAGGGCATCGTCAGCATTCAAAATGAATAAGTCGCTGCCCTCCATGTTTCTATAGACTTCGGTCTTTGACTTATAATAATTCTCAAGACTCCCCATGAAATCCACATGGTCGGGAGTGAGATTTAAAATAACAGCTGCATCGGGCCTGAATTTATCTATGTTTACAAGCTGGAAGTTCGATATCTCAAGAACTATATGATGTCCCTCTTCTTCCATCAAACCTTCGTTCATGACAATTTCGCAAAGAGGGGTTCCTATATTGCCGCACAGATGCGTATTCGTTGGGAAAGCTTTGCGGAGTATCTCATAAGTGAGTGTAGATGTGGTTGTCTTTCCGTTTGTTCCTGTTACGGCATAATAGTGCTGAGGCTTTGCTACGCAATAAGCCAATTCTATCTCCGTTATAACCTGAGTACCGTTTGCCTCAAGTGTTTTTACAAACTCGCCTCTATACGGGACACCCGGATTCTTGACGCAGAGATCGAAGCCTCTGCTTGCTACGTCGAGGCTTTGGTCGGTTATCTCCACACCGAGTTCTTCCAAAGTATCGCGTTCTGCTAACTCTTCAGCTTTTTTAGTTTCGGAAAGGGTGATATTGGCACCGAGTTTATGTAACACCTTTATAGCAGCCATGCCACTTCTGGCGAGACCTACTACAAGAACATTTTTACCGCTTAAATTCATAGATAAGTTGACCTCTTTTTACGTTTTTAACTCATATATAGTACCACAACGAAAGGGTTTCGTAAAGAAAAAGCCTTATTCTATATCCAAATCTATCGGGGCGTCTATTTCCTCTCCGACATATTTACCGTTTTTCTTTCTCTGCTTTACACATTCGGTCAATAAATACTCTATTTGACCGTTTACAGAACGGAAATCATCCTCGGCCCAGGCTGCTATGGCGTCATACAGTTTCGGGGATAGACGTAATGGTACCTGTTTCTTTTCTGCCATAGTTTAACTCCTTGCCGAATTTAATACAGACTTCCGCTGTTAACGATGGGTTGAGCATCGTGATTGCCGCAAAGTACAACGAGAAGGTTTGAAACCATAGCCGCTTTTCTCTCTTCATCCAAGTCGACTAATTCTTTTTTGCTGAGCATATCGAGAGCCATTTCAACCATGCCGACAGCTCCGTCAACTATAAGTTTTCTGGCATCAACAACAGCGCTGGCCTGCTGTCTTTGCAACATTGCCGCTGCTATCTCCGGGGCGTATGCAAGATATGTAATGCGTGCCTCTATAATCTCAAGTCCGGCATCCTTTACTTTCTCTTGGATTTGTTCTTTTATTCTGTTAGCGACAACTTCCGACGAACCGCGCAGAGAACCATCGTCTGCATTTCCATCTCCCGTTGTATCTATGCCCGGAGCCACATCATAAGGATAAATGCGGACTATATCACGAAGTGCTGTGTCGCACATGAGGGATAAGTATTCTTTGTAATTATCAACATCAAATACAGCCTTTGCTGTGTCCACAACCCTCCAAGTTACGGCTATGCCTATCTCGACCGGATTTCCGAGGCAGTCGTTAATTTTCTGCTTTGCATTGGAGAGTGTCATAATCTTAAGAGAGATTTTTTTTGACGGCATTGTTACGCTTGCATTTGTTTTGGTGCCGGAGGCTGCAATCTCTACCATTCCGGTTTCCTTAGTGTCGCCGCTTTGGGCGAGCTTTGTTCCTGCAGCAGGATTAATAGCTGTGCAAAACGGATTTATCCAATAGAAACCTTCGCCCTTGAGAGAACCCTTGTACTTGCCGAAAAGGGTAAGCACCAAAGCTTCCTGAGGTTTCAGCACTTTAAGGCCAAGCAGTGGGAACCAGCCTATGCAAAGCCAAATCAATGAGATTCCTATCAAAGGTCCGTCTCCTGAAGCAGCTCCGGATATAAGTGCCAATATAGCAGCTATATACAATATTATTGTGGCTGTCAGTACAAACATGCCGAGTTTTTTATTCGTATAGATTTTTTCTGTCATATTCATGACCTCCAAATTTAAAAATGAAAATT
>CAZIHW010000075.1:0-6518 GCA_964539045.1 uncultured Eubacteriales bacterium
ACCTCGGAGAATAACGGATTGAAGATGTACGAGGATAAGACCGATTACAGCAAGATGAATGATAAAGAAGCCTCATATTATCACGGTGAGGTATATTTTGCAGCGAAGAAACCTGTACATCCCGTCCCAACCGCCAATCCATCCGGCGCAACAGGTATAAAGGGTAATTTGAACTTGCGCGGAGGCAATGTATCAGAAGCTATAAATAAATTCATTCATGAAGGTGGACGAAAGGCACTGATAATCTATCTGGCAGTGCTAGTTGCTATATCGGCGATTATGTCAATTTACATCATGTCTCTTATAAACGACATTCTCGCATTCAACAGAAGCACAGACGTAAAGACTATCACTGTAAGCGAAGACGCAAGTACTAACCAGATTATAGGCCAGCTTGACAGGGCAGGCCTTATAAAGCACAGTACTTTTTGTAAATTCTTCATGACCATGACCAAGAGCCTTCACAATTCCAAAGGCGATCCTGTTTATCTCAGCGGTGTTTACTACCTGACCCCATCTATGGGTCTCGAGAAAATGCTTCTGTCATGTCAGGAGATCCAGAAGGCTGAAACTGTAAGAGTTACCATACCTGAGGGCTATACCATAGAGCAAATCGCAAAGAAACTTGAAAAATCAGGCGTTTGCATGAGCGATGAGCTGTTCAACAACTTAAAACAGGCTGAGTTCAGCTACAAGTTCTTAGGAAGCATAGAAAATAAATCTGCAAGATATCAATATCTTGAGGGATACCTGTATCCTGATACTTACGAATTCTACGTTGACCAGAATGCAAGCTCGGTTATAAACAAGATGCTTGAAAACTTCGGAGCGAGATGGACAGATGAATATCAGGCCCGCGCGAAGGAAATAGGTATGACAGTGGATGAAGTTATGACATTGGCTTCAATAATCCAGAAGGAAGCTGCAAATGCCGAACAGATGCCTGTTATAGCTAAAATTTTCATTAACAGACTTAATTCATCGGCATTCCCATCACTTCAATCCGATGCAACGAATATTTACGTGGACAGGTATATCAAACCGAATGTTACCGGCGGAGAGTTTGATAATTATTGGGCTAAGTACAGTACCTACAGATGTATCGGACTCCCGGCAGGTCCTATATGTTGTCCGGGTGATGATGCCATAAGGGCGGTTCTTTGGCCGGCGGAGACAGATGCATACTACTTCTGCCATGACAAGGCCGGAGAGATATATACCGCAAAGACCGAGGCCGAGCATCAGGCAAATTACACCAATGCCCTGAGTGACAAAGATAAAGATGACATGGATGAATAATGCCTGTTGACAAAACCGTTAAACAAATTTGAACTAAAGAGGTAGGTCCTTTGAGCTATACAAAACGTCCTGAACTTTTGGCTCCGGCGGGAGATGCAGAGCGTCTCGATGCTGTTCTTATGTACGGCGCCGATGCAGTTTATCTCGGGGGAAAGCTGTTTAACATGAGAGCGGCAACAGAAAGCTTTGATGATAACGCTCTGAGAGCAGCGGTTAAAAAGGCTCATGATAAAGGTGTGAGTGTGCACTATATCTGCAATACATTGCCGCGGAACAACGAGGTTCCACACCTTGAGGAGTTCTTTGAAAAGGCCGAAGATGCCGGCGTGGATGCGTTTATCATTGCCGATATAGGCGTTATGCAGCTTGCACGTAAATACGCGCCCGGTGTTGATATTCATATGTCTACGCAAACCGGTATAGTGAATTATGAAACGGCCTGTGCATTGCATGATCTGGGCGCCAAGAGAGTTATTACGGCACGCGAGATATCTCTTGACGATATAGCTGAGATAAGAGCGAAGACGCCCCGTGATTTGGAGATAGAGTGCTTCGTGCACGGTGCGATGTGTATGTCTTTTTCGGGAAGATGCATGCTTTCGAATTATCTTACCGGCCGCGATGCCAACAGAGGCGACTGCGCACAGCCTTGCCGCTGGAAATACCATCTGGTCGAGGAAAAGAGGCCCGGACAATTTTTTGAAATAACCGACAGCGAAAAAGGAACTTATATATTGAACTCGCAGGATATGTGCATGATAGAGCATATTCCCGAACTTGTAGCCGCAGGTGTTGACAGCTTCAAGATAGAGGGGAGAGCAAAATCCGCCTATTATGCGGCGGCGGTTACCAATGCATATCGTGCGGCCATAGATGGTTATCTTGCCAACCCATCAAAGGATTATAAGCCTGAGCAATGGATAGTTGATGAGATGAGGAAAATAAGTTACCGTGATTATTGCACGGGATTTTACTTTAATGAGCCGCATACCGATGCTCATGTCTACTATGACGGCATATATATAAGAGAGTGGGACATAATCGCAAATGTACTCGCCTCTGACGGAGAATTCTTAGATGTTATCCAAAGAAACAGGTTCTTTAAAGGTGATGTACTTGAGGTCCTGATGCCTCAAACAAAGCCGTTTTCTATAAAGGTAGAAGAGATGTTTGGCGAAAACGGGGAATCCATTGATGTGGCCCCGAATCCGATGGCAAAAATACGTATTCGCTGCTCGGAAAACATACCGGGCGGTGCTATTCTGAGAAAAGAGCGTAGTGAATGAATATCAGAGAAGAAACGCAAAAAATTGAAGATATAACCCTCTCTCCTTTAGCTGCTCACTCAAGCCAGAGCAAGGGAAGAAAAGCAGCGGAGGAGGAGTGCGAGCTTCGGACTCCTTTCCAAAGGGATAGAGACAGAATAATCCATTGTAGTTCTTTCAGAAGACTCAAACATAAAACTCAGGTATTTCTGGCTCCTACCGGGGATCATTACAGGACACGTTTGACGCACACCTTAGAAGTTTCTCAAATAGCGAGAACCATCTCAAGGGGACTTCGGCTCAATGAGGATCTGACTGAGGCTATAGCACTGGGTCATGATCTCGGACATACTCCGTTCGGGCATGCCGGAGAGCGGGCTCTCAACGAGGTGTATCCGGGTGGCTTTAAGCACTACGAGCAAAGTCTTCGTGTAGTAGATGTCATCGAGAAGAACGGACAGGGATTGAATCTGACTTTTGAAGTCAGAGACGGCATAGTGTGTCATACGACCGGAAAGGAAGCAGATACCCTAGAAGGCAGAATTGTAAAATATGCTGATCATATAGCTTATATAAATCATGATATTGATGACGCAGAGAGAGCAGGTATTCTTTCTGAGGGCGACATACCTACACATATCAAGGATGTTCTCGGCAAGTCCAAGAGCCAAAGGATTAATACCATGGTTCGATCTATCATAGAATCATCGGACCACGATATCAAAATGGCGCCGGATGTAGATGAGGCTTATAGGGAACTCCACTCATTTATGTTTAAGAATGTTTACACAAACCCGATTTGCAAGGGCGAAGAGGGTAAGGCGATAGCTATAGTACAGGAGCTTTACCGATACTTCTCAGAACATCCGGAAGAGATGCCCGATGAATATGTGGTTCTGGCAGAAAAAGAGTCTGCGCAAAGAGGTGCCTGCGACTACATATCCGGCATGAGTGATCATTATGCTCTGGCGATGTATAACAACTTGTTTGTACCTAAATTCTGGGCTGAATAAACAAGCCGCGAATTCTTAAAGGGAGGCGACCGTGTGGCTATAAGAGAAGAGTTCCTGACGGAACTGAGAGACAGAATAGACATAGAAGCTCTCATAGGCTCTTATGTTGATCTGAAAAAAGCCGGCCGTCTTTCAAAGGGACTTTGTCCTTTCCACAGTGAAAAAACTCCGTCTTTTACCGTATATCCGGACACGCAGTCATACTTCTGCTTCGGATGCTCTAAGGGCGGGGATGCCGTAACATTTATCCGGGAAATAGAAAATCTGGATTATGTGGAGGCAGTGAAATTTTTAGCAGAAAAAGCGGGCCTCAATATGCCCGACGACAACTACGACGATACGTTATCCAAAAAGAAACGTCGTATGCTTGAAATAAACAAAGAGGCCGCAAGGTTTTACCATGAATATATGATGAGTCCTGCCGGAAAGGTCGGCCTTGATTATTGGCTTAACAGAGGATTGTCAATCTCGACAATAAGACATTTCGGACTCGGCTATGCGCCGGACGATTGGTCTCAGCTGATTCGGCACATGAAGAAAAAGGGATACTCTGAGCTTGAGCTGTATGAGGCTAACCTTGCAAAACGCAGTGAGAAACATACGTACTACGACAACTTCAGAAACAGGGTAATGACCCCGATAATAGATCTCAGGGGCAATATAATTGCTTTCGGTGGCAGAGTGCTGGATGACTCAAAGCCGAAGTATGTGAATACATCCGATACCTTGGTTTATAAAAAGAGCCTTGCAGTATTTGCTCTTAATTTTGCCAAGAGTTCAAAAGAGAACAGCTTGATACTCTGTGAGGGGTATATGGATGTAATTACATTGCACCAGGCCGGCTTTACAAATGCCGTCGCAGGTCTTGGAACTGCGCTGACCGACGAACAGGTAAGACTTATTTCACGATATTGTGAAAAAGTATATTTGTCTTACGATAACGATGCGGCAGGTCACGAGGCTCTGCAAAAGGCTATACAGAAGTTTGAAAAAACGGGTCTTCAGATCCACCCGCTGATTATGCAGGGCGGAAAAGATCCGGACGAGGTAATCAAAAAATTCGGTGCGGAGCGATTTAAGTCTATAATAGACGGAGCTTCTAACGAAATAGAATATAAACTATCGGAATGCAAGCAGGGTCTCGACATAAGTTCAGATGACGGACGAATAAAGTATCTTCGCAGGGCTGTGCCCATATTAGCTAACTTAAGCGGTGCTATTGAAAGGGATGTTTATACTTCGCGTTTGTCAGAGGAACTCGGTGTGTCAAAGGAAGCTATTTCTCTGCAAATTAAAGAGGAAGAAAAGCGCATAATAAGGAAAAACAAAAAAATGGATTTTTCCTCTCTTAACAGAGAATTTGCAGGTGATAAAGCTCCGAAAACCGCTTCCGGTGATTCCGGTATGAAGGTTCTTAAGGCAGAAGAAACAATAGTTGCATCGCTTTTAAACAATCCGGATTTTTTGAAGAAACTCAATACGGAACTGACTACGGAGGATTTTACCGGAGATTTTTACAGACATGCATTTGCCGTGTTACAGGACAGAATACAAAAAGGTCAGTCTGTTGACTTTATATATCTGTCTTCGGAATTTTCTCCGGAGGATATGAGCCGCCTTACATGGCTGCAAAATGGTAATCAGCTTATTTCAAACACTTTGAAAGAGATCGAAGATTGTGTGCGGGTAATCAAATCCGAAAAGAAAAGAGTTAAGATGCAGGATTTGAAACCGTCAGATTTAAATGATGATGATTTCTTAAAATTGTTTGACTTACAGAAAAACGAATAGTAGAATAACTGTTACATTTCAGGGTGACAGAGGGAGAGTAAAACGATGGAAGAGAAAAAGGGCGCAGTTGCTGTAAATGCCCTCCTTGAAAAGGGCAAAGCACAAGGCCGACTCAGCACTAATGACATAGACGCCGCAATTGTTGAGGCTGATATGGATATGGAGGAGCTTGATAAGCTCTATGAAACGCTTGAACAGAACAATATTGAGATTATAGATGACCTCGGGGACGCAGCCCTTGAAAGTCTTAATTTTGATCTGGAAATGCCGAAGGCCGTTGAGATGGGTGCGGTAGACAGCGGAAAGAGCAACGCAGCCATGGATGATCCGGTAAAGGTTTACCTGAAAGAGATAGGTCGTGTACCGCTCTTGACTCCGGAAGAGGAAATAGAACTGGCCATAAGAATTTCCGAGGGAGATGAGGCAGCAAAGCAAAAGCTTGCTGAATCAAATCTCCGTCTTGTTGTAAGTATAGCCAAGAGATATGTAGGACGCGGAATGCAGTTCCTTGATCTTATTCAGGAGGGAAATCTTGGTCTTATCAAGGCTGTCGATAAGTTTGATTTTACTAAGGGATTTAAATTTTCGACATATGCAACCTGGTGGATTCGTCAGGCTATCACCAGGGCTATTGCCGATCAGGCCAGAACCATTCGTATCCCGGTTCATATGGTTGAGACTATCAACAAGGTAAAGAAGACAAATAGTATTCTTCTCCATAAGAACGGAAGGGATCCGACGGCTGAGGAGATTGCAAAAGAACTTGATATGCCGGTTGAAAAGGTGCGAGAGATTCTCAGGGTGGCACAGGAGCCGGTTTCTCTGGAAACACCGATAGGCGAGGAAGAAGATTCGCATCTCGGGGACTTTATTCCTGATGACGATGCACTGGCACCGGCTGACGCAGCTTCAATGCTTCTTCTTAAGGAACAACTTGCAGAGGTTCTGAAAACCCTGACACCGAGAGAGGAGAAGGTTCTCTCCCTTCGTTTCGGACTTGAAGACGGACATCCGAGGACACTTGAGGAAGTAGGAAAAGAATTTAATGTAACACGTGAGCGTATCCGTCAGATTGAGGCAAAAGCTTTGCGTAAGCTTCGTCATCCGTCACGCTCAAAGAAGCTTAAGGACTTCCTCGATTGATTTATAT
>CAZIHW010000076.1:0-4098 GCA_964539045.1 uncultured Eubacteriales bacterium
CATGCACTTTGAAAAGGGCAATCCGGTCGGAGACCTCCAAAAGGAGCCTTATTCGAAACGTGATACAGGTTCAAGGATAAAATGGAAGCCGGATCTTGATGTTTTTACAGATATAGATATAGATGTTGAATATTTTAAAGACACTATCAAAAGACAGGCCATAGTAAACTCAGGTGTTACGTTTATATTGAAATATCAAGTATCAAACAGCTCATTTGATACTTACGAATACTTCTACAAGGATGGTATTGTCGACTATATAAAGGAGATAGCAGGTGACGAAACTTTGACCTTGCCGCTCTTTTGGACAGCGGAGCGTAGGGGCAAAGATCGTGAGGATAAGGAGACCTACAAGGTGCTTATAAATGCGGCGGTGGCATTTTCAAATAAGCACCAGATAAAGGAGTATTACCATAATTCTTCCTGGCTTGAACACGGCGGTGCACCGGACAAGGCTGTTCAGACAGCCTTTGTAAACCAGATAGACAAGTATCTGAAAGATAATAACATGTATAAAAAGTCTGACTCTAAGATTAAGTTCCAGGATGTTGAAGACTGTCTTATGATAGTTATATCTTCTTTCTCAACTATCACTTCTTATGAAAATCAGACGAAGAAATCAATCACAAATAAGTTTATTCAGGAAGCCATGACAGACTTCTTTAAGCACTCGCTTGAGATTTACTTCATAGAGAATAAGGCCGATGCTGATAAGGTCGCAAATCAAGTGCTTATCAACATGCGTTCACGTGTCCATGCCGAAGTGACACGAAAGAATATGAAGAAAACGCTTACTGCAAACATGGATATGTCAAACCGTGTGGCAAAGTTTGTGGATTGCAGAACGAAAGATGTGTCAAGGCGCGAGGTCTTTATTGTGGAAGGTGACTCGGCTCTCGGTTCTTGTAAACAGGCGAGGGATTCCGAATTCCAGGCTGTTATCCCTGTCAGGGGTAAGATATTAAATTGCCTCAAGGCTGATTACAATCGAATCTTCAAGAGTGAGATAATAACAGACCTTATAAAGGTTCTCGGATGCGGAGTTGAGGTTCAGACAAAGTCTAAGGATGTAAATGCGTTCAATCTCGAGAATTTGCGATGGGACAAGGTTATCATTTGTACCGATGCCGACGTGGACGGATATCAGATCAGAACCCTCATTCTCACGATGATATACAGACTTATGCCGACACTCATTGAGGCCGGAAAGGTTTATATAGCTGAATCTCCCCTCTATGAGATAACATGTAAAGACGAGGTATGGTTTGCTTACACTGAGCCGGAAAAAGCTCAGGCTATAAAAGAAATAGGGGATAAGAAATATACCATACAGAGGTCTAAGGGTCTCGGTGAAAATGATGCCGACATGATGTGGCTTACTACCATGAATCCTAAGACGCGCCGTCTTATCAAGATAGATGTAGCTGAGGCGCAAAAGACAGCTGAGACCTTCGATTTGCTTCTCGGAGACAACCTTGCCGGACGTAAGGAACATATTGCATCCGATGGACATCTTTATCTTGATATGACAGATCTTTCATAAGGAGGGAGACTAATGGCACCGAGAAAACCTAAATTGCCTCAGGTAAACCATGAGGAGGAAAATCCGAATGCACATATTTTGGGCGCCGGTGAAGTTGCGAGCCAATCTATAGTCGAAACTCTTGAAACTAACTATATGCCGTACGCCATGAGCGTAATTATGTCCCGTGCTATCCCGGAAATTGACGGATTTAAGCCTTCCCATAGGAAGCTTCTATATACAATGTACAAAATGGGCCTTTTATCGGGCCCCAGAATAAAATCGGCGAACATAGTAGGACGTACCATGCAACTTAATCCACACGGTGATGCGGCTATATATGATACTATGGTTCGTCTGTCGCGCGGCTATGAGGCTTTGCTCCATCCTTTTGTTGACTCAAAGGGTAACTTCGGTAAGGCATATTCAAGAGATATGTCGTGGGCCGCTTCGAGGTATACCGAGGCTCGTCTGGAGAGTATAGCATCCGAACTTTTCCGTGACATAGATAAGGATACAGTGGACTTTGTAGATAACTACGATGCCACTATGAAAGAGCCTACATTGCTCCCTGTAACATTCCCGTCAGTGCTTGTTAACAACAATACCGGTATCGCTGTAGGTATGGCGAGCAATATATGTTCATTTAACTTAAATGAGATTTGTGAAACCACAATTGAGCTCATAAAAAATCCCGATTTTGACATCATAGAGACTATTAAAGCACCTGACTTTCCGGGTGGAGGACAAATAATCTATAACCGTGATAGCATAGCAGATGTCCTGGCTACCGGACGCGGCGGTATACTTGTAAGGGCTAAGTATAACTATGATAAGGCGAATAATTGCATAGATGTTTATGAGATACCACCGACAACCACCGCTGAAGCTATTATTGACAAGATAATTGAAAAGGTAAAAGGCGGTAGTTTTAAAGAGATATCAGATATACGAGACGAGACTGATAAGTCGGGTCTTAAGATAACTATTGATTTAAAGAGGGGTACAGATGCCGAAAAGCTCATGAAAAAGCTTTTCAAGCAAACCCCGCTTGAAGAATCATTCCCGTGTAACTTTAATGTGCTTATTGCCGGCACTCCTATGGTACTCGGTGTTAAGGATTTGCTCCTTGAATGGATTGCTTTCCGTACAGAATGCGTTAAGCGACGTGTCTACTTCGACCTGTCAAAATCCAGGAAAAAGCTTCATTTGTTGCAAGGACTTGAGAAAATCCTTCTCGATATAGATAAGGCCATAAAGATAGTAAGAGAGACTGAGAACGAAGCTGAAGTTGTTCCGAACCTCATGATAGGTTTCGGGATTGATGAGGTACAGGCAGAATATGTAGCCGAGATAAAGCTTCGTCATCTGAACCGTGAATATATCATAAAACGTCTGCAGGATGTTGAGGATCTGAAAAAGGCCATAGAGGATATGGAGGAGACCTTAAACTCCAAGTCAAAGATAAAAAAGATAATAGTAAATGAGTTGAAAGAGGTTTCTGCAAAGTACGGAAAACCGCGTAGGTCTGAGATTATATACGCGACGGATATTGAAGATGAGGACGAGGATATAAATGATGATATCCCGGATTATCAACTCACTGTTTTCTTCTCAAAGGCCGGTTACTTTAAAAAGATAACTCCGCAGTCTCTTCGTATGAGCGGCGAGCAAAAGGTGAAAGAGGGCGACCTGATAGTTCAAACTATTGAAACCACTAATTCCAGGGAACTCCTGTTCTTCACCGATAAGTGTCAGGTCTATAAATCGAGAATATCTGACTTTGACGATTCAAAGGCGTCTGTGCTCGGAGACTATATACCGTCCGTCCTCGAATTCGATGACGGCGAGCAGCCGCTGTACATGGCGGTAACTGATGATTATAAGGGTTATATGCTGTTCTTCTTCGAAAACGGTAAGGTAGCAAAGGTGGACATGAGTTCATATGCCACAAAGAATAACAGAAAGAAGCTTATAAAAGCCTATGCTAACAAATCACCGCTTCTTGATGCAATGTATATAAAAGAAGATACGGAGCTTGTTATGACATCGTCATCGGGCAGAATGCTTCTCTTCAATACTGCTGTTATAATGCCTAAGACCACAAAGGATACACAGGGTGTAGGTGTAATGACAATGAAGAAGGGTCAACGTCTTTTGAGTGTACGTCCGTATTCGGAGGGCGAATTCCAAAAGCCGCACCGTTATCGCACTAAGAATCTTCCGGCTCTCGGCGCTATGCCATCCGCGGAGGATACGGCAGGAGAGCAATTGACTTTATAAGGGGTTATAAGGGGGAATTTTTATGTACAAAAGGAGAATTATTTCCATTCTCTTGTCATTCGCACTTGCTGTGTCTTGCTTTTTGCCCATGAGCATAACGGGTTCTGCGATCGGCGAGAGGACAGTGACTCAAAGCTGTTTCGGGGTTAACCCGATTTATGATAATCATGTAGGCACCGGCGGTAAAGCGCCTGTATACTACTCAAACGGTGAGAAATCTTCTTCTCCTTCATACACAAAATACGATGAATTAGTGAAGTATGTAAGGCAATGTATGGTTTCCAGAG
Organism: uncultured Eubacteriales bacterium; assembly: GCA_964539045.1. Taxonomy (GTDB): domain Bacteria; phylum Bacillota; class Clostridia; order Oscillospirales; family Acutalibacteraceae; genus UBA1227. The sequence continues at coordinate 4,093 of CAZIHW010000076.1, forward strand.
ATACGA
>CAZIHW010000077.1:0-2228 GCA_964539045.1 uncultured Eubacteriales bacterium
GGTATGCTTACAAACTTCAACACAATCAAAAAGAGAATTAAGAGACTTGAACAACTCGAAGCTATGAAGGAAGACGGTACTTTCGATCTTCTTCCGAAGAAGGAAGTTGTAAAGCTCGAGCTTGAGATTGAGAAGCTCCAGAAGTTCATGGGTGGTATTACAGAGATGAAGAAGCAGCCTGCTGCTATGTTCATCGTAGACCCACGCAAGGAGAGAATCGCTGTAGCTGAGGCTCACAAGCTTGGTATTCCTATCATTGCTATCGTTGATACAAACTGTGACCCTGATGAAGTTGACTACGTAATTCCGGGTAACGACGATGCTATCCGTGCCGTAAGACTTATTGCAGGCGCTATGGCTGATGCTGTTATTGAAGGACGCCAGGGTGAACAGACCGCTCCGGAGGCTGCAGAAGAAGCTCCGGCAGAAGTAGCAGAGGCAGCAGAAGAAGTAGCAGAATAAGCGGTAGAATAAGGAGGATTTTTATCATGGCATTTACAGCTCAAGATGTTAAAGCTCTTCGTGAGAAAACAGGCGTTGGTATGATGGAGTGCAAAAAGGCACTTACAGAGGCTGACGGTGATATGGATAAGGCTGTTGACTACCTCAGAGAAAAGGGTCTTGCAGCAGCTACTAAGAAGGCAGGAAGAACAGCAGCAGACGGTGTTGTTCTCGCATATACAGACGAAGCTAAGAACGTTGGCGTTCTTGTTGAAGTTAATTCAGAAACAGACTTTGTCGGTAAGAATGAAAAGTTCCAGGCTTTCGTTCTTGACATAGCTAAGACTATTGTTGAGAAGAATCCGGGTGATGTTGAAGATCTTCTCGGCGTTAACCTTGTAGGAACAGACAGAACTGTACAGGAAAACCTTCAGGATCTCATTCTTTCTATTGGTGAAAACATGAAGATTCGCCGTTTTGAGAGAGTAGAGGGTACAACTTGCACATATATCCATGCAGGCGGCGTAGTAGGCGTTATGGTTGTTTTTGACACAGACGTTGCCGATAAGGAAGGATTCAATGAGATGGGCAGAAACGTAGCTATGCAGATCGCTGCTATGATGCCTCAGTATCTTGATGAGGCTTCCGTTCCTGCAGAGACACTCGAGCACGAGAAGGAAATCCAGGTTGCTCAGATGAAGAATGATCCTAAGATGGCTAACAAGCCGGACGAAGTTCTTAAGAAGATCGTTGAAGGTAAGATGGGCAAGTTCTACAAGGATGTTTGCCTGATGAATCAGGAATTCGTTCGTTCCGATCTTTTCAAGGGCGATGTAAAGGGTTATGTTGCCGATGTTGCTAAGAAGCTCGGCGGAAACATCAAGGTAACAGGATTCACCCGTTATGCTAAGGGTGAAGGTATAGAAAAGAAAGAAGAAAATTTCGCTGACGAGATTGCAAACATGATTAAATAATCACGATTAGATAAAAGACACCTGCTGAACGCTTTGTTTCAGCAGGTGTTTTTTTTCGCTGTCAGGCTGTGGTAATAAAATACGGCTTTCCCGCATATGCTTTCTTAACGAGTAATATCAAGGAGGCAAAAAGATGGCTGACACAAATCTTTATAGCGATATTGAGGCCAGAACAGGCGGAAATATATACATAGGTGTAGTAGGGCCTGTACGAACCGGTAAATCTACCTTTATCAGCAAGTTTATGGATGCGTTGGTGCTTCCGAATATCAATGATGAATATGTAAGGACACGAGCTCTTGATGAACTGCCCCAATCATCTGCCGGCAGAACAATCATGACAACAGAGCCGAAGTTTATACCGGAAGACGCCGTTTTAATAGAGCTTCCGGATAATGCCCGTTTGAGTGTGCGGATGATAGATTGCGTAGGATATATAGTTCCGAGCTCTTTGGGATATATAGAAAACGAGATGCCGAGAATGGTACATACTCCCTGGTATGAAGAGGAGATACCATTCAATATGGCAGCTGAAATAGGCACACAAAAGGTAATAAGCGAGCATTCTACGATAGGTTTGGTTGTCACGACAGACGGCTCTATAAGTGATATCCCGAGGGCGGAGTACATGGAGGCGGAGGAGCGTGTTATAAACGAACTTCGCGACATAAACAAGCCATTTGTCATTGTACTCAACTGCATGTATCCGGCTTCCGAAAGCGCAAAGGCTCTTGCCAGAGAAATGGTTGAGAGGTACTCGGTGCCGGTAGTGCCCGTAAATTGCCTTGACCTGGATGAGACACAGATAAAGCA
>CAZIHW010000078.1:0-2192 GCA_964539045.1 uncultured Eubacteriales bacterium
TCGAGAAGAAGCTGAACATATGTCATACATGCCTTCACATAAGTTACCACACCGTAGCAATCAGTAGAAAGAACTCTGGTTAAGTATGGTAAAGTTATGAGCGGAAAAATAAGTTTAGCTATATTCATCAAATACAGAGAAACTGTATTTGACAGGATATTCTTTTGCTGAATTTTCATATGCATCCTCACTAAAGATTGGCGGTCTCATAAATGGATTCTCTGTAATTATATATATCTTCCGCATTGAACACGGTAACATAAGGATAGTTGTAAACATTTACAGAATCCAGATAATCACCTTCATTTAAAGCTGAACCTATGTTCTTTAAGAACATGCCGGTTGCTATGACGACAATCAGGGAAAGTATCATTCTTTGCTGAGGTCTTCCAACCGAGACAATCATCCTCGGAATAAGTAATATCTCAACTATCTTGAAGAATATACCCATTCTGCTCGCTACAAGCGGAAAAGCCATAAAAGCTAAGTAGAAACACACACCGAGACAATAATATTTTACCAACACTTTTGTTTCTTTATCATGGTTATCTCTTATATAAAAGTCATATAGATAAATAACCACTGCCAGCATAACAAGTCTCTCAAGCACCGCAAAGTAACTTATTCCCATGTGCGAGAGATAAGAGGTCTTACCAACCAACACAAACAGAGGTCTCAGCAAACTGCCTCCTGCAAAGTTAAGTCCCAATCCTACTACCAATGAGGCCGGAAGCAAAACTTTAAAATGCTTCCGCTTAAACAGATCGGCGACAAGCAATAAAATCAATATGAAAGAGGACCTATGTATAAACACAGTTAAAATAAGTGCCGTTGCTATGTAACGCAAATACCTCTTTTTTGAAAAATCCGGAAGCATTATTCCGAGAAATATCGATAGACACAGAGCTTGCCTCAAAGTCGAATACATGAAGGTAAAGTAAAACGTATGAAAAGCTATAACGAGCGTTAAAAGCTTATATCTTCCGTTCCCGAATATTCCGACAAAGCGGTTCACCAAAACCATTTCGAAAAGTCCGAGCAATGATATGAAAACATGTACCGACAATCCCAGCGATTTTGCCGCATTGCAAAGTATCCACCATCCGTATTCGGCTGAAGCGGTACCGCTGAAATAAACTTCATGTGTAAAGGAAAATGTATCGGGTACTAACCTGTAAATCCACTCATATGCCGGATAGTCTGTTCCCTGTCCGGCCCTGAAGCACAAAAAAATCGTCATAGCCGTAAAGGCCAAGCGGTAACATACATTGACGTACTTCTTATTGATCAAGGAAATGAACAACATAACCAAGACAAATATATAAAGCACTATGTAAGGACTCATGTTGCTCACCTTCGATGAATTATCTACTCAAAATTTCCCTGTAAAGCTCAACATATTCTTTGAACTTTAACTCCCTCGAAAACTGTTCGGCTCTACTGACACAATTCTCTGCCGAGCACCGCTCAAACAGTCTGTCTTCTATAATTTTCTTTATCGATTCAATATCGCACTTTTCTACGCAAAATCCTGTATTTTCGTCTATGATTTCCGGACTGCCGCCTGTCTTAAAAGTTATGACAGGTAACCCGCACGCAAGAGCTTCTATGTTTGTAGTCGGAAAATTGTCATCAAGGGTTGTGTTTACAAACACATCGGCCAGTGAGTAAAGGGCAGCCAAATCGTATGCATTCTCTGTGCGTTCCACTCCTATAACATGTGGCGGAAGCTGAGCCTTTTGTTCTTTTGACACACCTACTATTATCATCCGGCAATCGTCCGGGAGTATGGCACTCAACTCCACAAGCCAATCAAGGCCCTTTCTGGGCTCCCATTTGTTTGCAACAGCCAAAACTATCGTAGTATTAAGGCCGTGGTATACACTCTTTGGTATACCGTACTTTTCTGCTATATGCACTGAATCGCTGTAAGGCTTGAAAACAGAAAGATCGATTCCGTTATTGATGACACGGCAATCATAACCTCCGAGAAAAGACTCCTTTACTACATCCTTAAGCCACAGTGACGGCGTAACCAATGTCAAATTGTCCAGTCCGCTGAAAAGGGCTTTCTTCTTCCTGTAATTTGCTTTTGAACGATCAAGGAAAAGAGACTCCGGATAGCTATGCTTCCCCGGGCAGGAAAAACAGCCTGTCTTCCATTTTGTACAGCCCTCGAAGTCAAAGTATGC
>CAZIHW010000079.1:0-27896 GCA_964539045.1 uncultured Eubacteriales bacterium
GCGGCCTCGAAAAGAATTTTCTCTATATCAGCTTGCGTACAGGTAAACCTTACCCCTGAGATAAGTCCGAATATTCTGTTTTCTATCGGAACGATTATTGAATTTGTTATGGATTCAACTGCAGCCCTGCCGGTTTGCTCCGCATATTGTAACGTCCTGCTTTTCAGTTCGCCGACCTTATCCTGTGAGAAGTCTTCAATGGCCGAAAAGACATTGTCAACCGTGATACTTGCAGCATTTTCCACACCTGACTTTAAGACCTCCTGTATTCCGTTAAGACTGAGATTCCAGGTTGATGAATTTTTGTATATCGGTACAGATAATCCCTTGCATAAAGAGACAACATCTATGATTGATTCCGCTGCTGCCCATGAAATGAGAATCAGGTTCTGTACCACAGGCACACCGAGACCCGTGAATCCCGCCACTGCAGCCGCGCCACCGAGAGCAGCTTGTCTCATATTTGAATTTGTCAAAGCATAGATCGAATTCAAAATAAGGCGCAAACCAAACACGCTGTCCAGAAAAAAGGAAATATTGGTCCGTGTGTTTCTGTTCCCAAACAGGATGTACTCCTGCTCCCCGACGAAAATATCTCCCTCTGAATGTGATACAAGATTATTAAAACGAGATGATATAAATTCTGCCTCAAAGCAATTCTCGGCAACCGCAGAAAAAGCGCCGTATTTAAAGCTCGATTTTTCGTCGGACGCACTGCCTAAAAGATCAGTATATATGTCCTCCGATATAAGCTCGGTTATGCACGCATTTTTCACATCACTGAGAACAGATTCTATATCGGCAGATGATATTTCCTCCAAATCAGATTTCAATGTGCTCTCTTCATCACCGCTGCTGTATATTCCGAAGGAGCTTACCAGGTAATTATAAAGATTTGTTTTTGTAAATGAGAGTTCGGAAGGTCCGCTGTCTTTTTCTGCTTCTTCCTCCTCTGCGGCTTCTGATGTGTTAAGCTGAGCCATATCAGAATTAATACATTTCTCAAATTCCGCTATATCGTCTTCATCCGGAACAGAGAGAAACGGCACATCGTTATTCATTACGTTTTTGATCTCTTCACTTTTGATCTCATCCGTAGCTGATTTATATGCAGTAACAGCCTCCTGTATATACTTTGCATTGTTTTTAAGCTCAGGTACAAACTCAGACAGCGAGTCCAATTGCTTTGCAAGATCATTATGATTTGCATCTATGTTTATCTCTTTTATGCTGCTGTATACCTTTTGATATGAGTCTTTAACCGATGACAAAGCCTTATAAAAGTCCTTGCTCTTGTCCAGAACTTTTTTAATTTTATCCGCCTCTTCAAATATCGAAAACCTTTTCGTTACCAGGGTGGCCCATTTGTACGGCGCCTCGTACTTCATGCTTGTTTTAATTATTTCTCTCAAAACCGATGTGTTGCAAAGTCCTGAATCGGCATAAAATAACACCTCGGCTTCCGAAGCATTATTCATCATTTGTGTAAGGTCAAGCGACAGATTCTGAGATAAAGCGTCCGAACTCTCCGAAACAGATAACAATCCGTACTTTTCTTTCAGTGTTACATTGTATCCCGACAAAACAGTATTACCTAAAAGGTCGAGCGCACCGCTAAGCTTTGCTTTTGAATCCGAATAAGCCGCAGCCTGGGCAATGGCAAATGCGAAAGAGTACATGGGGATCATAACAAGCAATAAAAATACGGAAACTGAGCCTTTTATATCATTAAAAAAACGTATCATAAACATCATCTAAATCTTTCAAATTTATCCCGGTATCATTATAAAAATCCTGGCTATATACACAGTCGGTTGCCGAAAGCAAAAGTGCCTGTTCGCTGATACAAAATGTCGGCTCACCGAAACATTTGACATCCGCACTAACCGTTATTCTGTATTCATCCTTCACATAAACATAAGTGATTGTACCGACAGCCTTGAATCCGGGCAGGATACAGCATTTTTTCAATTCCTCATTCAGTCTTTCTTCAAATTGTGCAATGGTATCCTCTTCAAAAGGCTTTCCTGTCAATTGCCAGTACATATGTGTTTCTCCGGCAAGGTGTTTGTCATCGTACATATTTTTCTGTACAATGCTCAGAACCTGCACTCTTATGAGAAGTGAAAATGACAGATATATAAGTGATAGCATTATGGCTATAGCTACCGGAAGTACAAAAGACATCTCGACAATCTGCACAGAACCCGAGTTTTTCCGAAGCCCCATTTTAAACTCCCATAGCATCTCTTATCTTGTCGAACATTTTCGTGACGATATCTGTCATCTCTGTCTGAAATATTGATACCAGGGCAATTACAACTATAATTATCAGCACCATTGATATTATGTTTATCTCCCCGGTTTCACACTGAACTACCCTTTTTAAGCGCTCATAAAAAAGAAATTTGGCTTCATTCAAAAAAGCACGCAAATAAGTCAGGCTGCAAACCATTAAATAAAAATACTTTCCCACATAAATCACTATCCTAACAATGTATTGAATGACGGTACTATAACCATGATTAAAACACCTATAAACATCAACATAATCGGTATTAACAGCTTTTGAGATGCTGCACTGCCGGCAAGTCTCGCTCTGTTCTTTCGCCCTTCCCATGCGCTGATGGCCATATCAGATATTATTATCGGAAACTCCGGACCACCGTTAACGATATTCTGCATATAGGCACTGGTAAACTTTCTTATTTCCTTACATCCGCAACGCCTGTTCAGCCCATTCAGGGCCTCATCATACGAGGTGCCGCGTTTGATTTCCAGGACAGTCCTTTGCAATTCCGTATATAAGGCTCCGTCCGATGAAAATGCAACATGTTCAAGTGCTTCTGTTACAGTAACACCGGCATTTATCAGAAGCGACATCTTTGACAAAACAGTTGCAAAATCGCAGAGTATACAGGCACGTTTTTTATTTATCTCCCTATCAAGCCAAATATCGAAATACTTACACATAAAGATCAGTAAAACGGAAAATACAAAAAGCAATTTCACATTATTTGCCAGTACCGATATGTTTAATAAAGCAGGAAGAAAAATCATCACATATGTATAAGAGGCATAAAAGGAATTTTTACTTATTCGTCCTGCCAAATCTGAATCGTATAATTCCTCCAGCCTTCTTGCTCTTTTTCCGTATTTTACAGGAGACACGCGCACATAACCGGCCGCAAATGCGCCCATAAAAAACAGGTGTTCTGAGAAGAAAACCTTAAGACCGGTCTGCTTCACTTCGGTTTTTCTGCAAATCGCAAATACGACCAGATCAAATAAGAGAAAAAGCGTTGATATACTTAAAAGCACAATTTTCAGTCTGTAATTCATCACATCAAACCTTCACCGCAACGATTTTTCTCCCCAAGAGATATGAAAAAGCAAATATCACTAATGTTATGGTGCTTATCAAAAAGCTATTATCGGTTGATACTCCCGTACTGAACAATTTGAATGAAAGGCTTATAACAAGAGGCATGCAGCTCATAATATTAAGCTCGTTTTTGGGTTCCGAAAGCAGCGTACTTATCTCCGCTTCCACAGCTATCTTTTCGACTATAACATTCTTTACATCCAGCGCTATATCTTTCAGATTGCCGCCCTTTTCACTGCAAATTGAATACACATCGGCAAAGATAATCGCATCTTCACACTCACTGTTTATTGCCATCTCATTCAATGCCTCCCCGAGATCTCTTCCGTTTTTTATGCCGTCGACCACCTTACCCGCCGCAAAACATATCGGGGCATCATTTCCGTATAGACTTCTCATTTCCTCTTCGGCGAAAATAATTGCGTCATACGAGTTTCTTCCGCAGGAAAAAGAACTTGAAAGGGAATCCAAAAAATCACAAAATTCCAATTTAAACTCTCTTTTTCTCCTCCCTATCCTCACGCTTATACAAGCATATGCTCCTACAGCACCCGAAACAGAAGAAAAAATAACATTTATAAGGAGATTTGAATAAATAATCTCAGAAATTACAAATCCAAGGCAGAAAAAAATTAAAAATAAAGGAATCAAGTGGTATAACCCGTATACCTTACCGCAATATTCATGCCTGATTCTCAATCTTACTTTCACCACCATACAGTCCCATCTTTTCAGTATGTATCAATCCGGTTTTTCCACGTGCCAATGTACCGTTTTTGCTAATATACAGCTTGTTTAAGATAACCTCACCGTCTTTTACTCTGTCCAATTCGCTTATCTCCGACACCTTACGTACTCCGTTTCCGTCTTTGTACAAGTGAACTATTATATCTATAGCTGAAACTACATGTTGTCTTATTGCATTAAGAGGAAATGTCACCCCGCTCTGCAATATCATTGTTTCGAGACGATAAATCATATCCATGCTGCTGTTGGCATGGCCTGTAGACAAGGAACCGTCATGCCCCGTATTCATGGCATTGAGCATATCCAAAGCTTCTTCTCCTCTGACTTCCCCGACAATTATTCGGTCAGGTCTCATTCTTAATGATGCACGTATAAGCTCTTTTATGGGTACTTCTCCGCTTCCCGAGGTGTTTGCATTGCGCGCCTCAAGACAAATCAGATTCTCTATGCCGGTTATTTGCAATTCCGCAGAATCCTCTATCGTTATAACCCGCTCGTCCTTCGGTATATAGTCGGAAAGTACATTTAAGAATGTAGTTTTTCCCGAACCTGTACCCCCGCTCACAAATATGTTGTACTTGTGTTTAACGAGAACCTTTAAAAATTCTGCTGCTTCTTCACTTATAAAGCCTCTGTCTATGAGATCATCCATTCTCATACGATCTTTGGGAAATCTCCTTATCGTAACCACTGAGCCTACCAAAGATACCGGCGGGAGAACTACGTTGACCCGCTCCCCCGAAGCAAGGTGAATATCAACTATAGGGCTGGCCGCGTTGACCTCTCGTCCGCTTTTGCCCACCAATCTCTGTATCGTGTCGTTTAAGTCCTTGTCATTATCGAACATAAGACTTGTTTTATAAATAGCCCCGCATTTTTCAACAAATATCTTGTCATACCCGTTTATCATTATCTCGGACACGCTGTCATCGGAGAGCAATTCATCGAGTATGCCAAGGCCCCTTACGGATCGAAACACCTTCTCTATAAGCGCTTCTTTTTCGCTTTCCGATAATGCCGCATGCCCCTTTTGTCTTAGGAACACGCTGTTTATCAGCCTGTGCAATTCATCATTTGATAATTCAGAGAGGAAGTTAAACTTATATAATTCTTTTTTTATTGCTTCATACATCGAGCTCATCCGCCAATCTGTCGAAAACTTCATAATCTTCCTTCAGAACATCATCTATAAGTTCTTCAAAATCCGGATTGCCCTCACGTCGTCTGATGCCCCCGAGCCGCTTTATCATGCTATCCTCGTGCCGCAATATATTTCCGCTCGCATCGAACTTGTTGTATAACAATAATGTCTTTTTATAGAAATCATTGGATGACACCCCGGAAAGCTTGGGAATTATGGTCATCAGACGCCTTGTCTTGTATGAAGATCCGGCCTCACCGCTCAATACCAGCACAAACTTATCAGCATTTATGAACGGCAGTACTATCGCCTCCGGAACCGCAAAGTTCATATCAAGGATCAAAAGATCATACTTGTTTAAGTTCGCTTTTTCTTCGCAAAAATTTGCAATGTACTCCCCGTCCCTCTCAATGGTCATACAAAAGTCGGAATCCAGATATTCGTATTCCATACCGCTTTTTTTCACGGTGTCACAATTTTTGCAGCTGCGTTCAACACTGTTTATTGTTTCTGCGCTTATATAGAGGACAGACTTACCTTTTATGGATAAATACGTGCCAAACGCAACTGCTGAAAGGGTAGTGCCGGCACACCCTATCGCGGAGCAAAACAGGCATAGCTTTGATTTGCCTCCCACCCCATTCGGCTCACCGCCCTGTAAAGCCGAGGAAGTGCCGGTACTGAGTAAATCAAAGAATTTTTGCCACTGTTCTATGCCCTGATATTTGCAAACTGCCAAACCGGAAGATACTTGATTATCCGCAATATACGAATCCGTAAGTATTGCTATACGGCACTGCTCAGGTATATTCTTTTCTATAGATTTGCAATTAAAGCTTGCATCAATGAGCAGTGCATCAAGGTGCATCTCCCTCGCTGCAGTTTCCGCCTTTTTAATTCCGGGAAATACGAAAACCGATATATCCTCAAAATTTTCCCGTACCATGTGAGAGAATCTCTCTATAAAAGTTTTATCTTTTTCCACAATTCCCAGTCTCGTTTTACAACACCTCTCAATTTATGTATTCCGCGCGTTGGGAAAATGCGACAAAAAAAGAACGAGTGGTCGGATGAACCACTCGTTCGGTTAACTTTTTTACATTATTGCTTAAACATAACCTTTGATTTTACCTGCTTTTCTCAATAATACTGAAACAATCTTTTTCCACAGAATCAACACCGGATACCTTTATATCTTTATACTCCCCATCGATATATTTTGAAAAATCGTCACTTGCCATATCTTTGAGCACATCAGCTGCATAGTCCGAGTAAAGATCGGTACCGTTCTTCTTCTGCACCAAGAATATATAATCGGTATAAGTCAATACAGCAACCTCATCATTCTCCAGCTTGGATACATCGCCGAAGAAGTTTTTCGGATAGGTATCCGTCTTTGATGTTGCAGACATAACCGGCATCTCCGACTCAGTAGAACCGCCCGCCGACTCGACATATGCGACATTTACGGCATCTATAGTATTTTCAGCACTTATCGAATCCTTCATCGATGAGAATTTATTCTTTATGGAGTTAAGTTCTTCATCGCTTACCGGTACGGTTTTTCCCTCTTCATTTACCGTGCACAGATAGGCATTTATAGCTTTGAAAAATACGTAGTTTTTTGAAAAGTAATCTTTTCTGCTCGCCTCCGGAATTTCCGTATCTCCGCCGGAGCCGTATATACTGTTTATCAATGCTTGCTCAAAAGCCCTACTCTCATAAACCTTGGTAAGAGTCTGTTTCGAAACACCGATTTTGGAATAATATCCGCCGTATATATTCCAGAGCGAATTAACCTCCGCCGCTATATCAGCCTTTTCGGAGGATGCCAAAGACAGATTTCTCTTCTCGAACTCTGTATTTATTTTCACATAATAAGCTATATCGCCCTCTGCCAGTTTGCGTGCCTGCGACTCCGACAAGTTCTTGTTTTCACCATGCAATGCAGTGTCCAGAAAATATGTGTATATATCTTCGCCGATTTTTGCATTGCCGACGGAGAGAGCTTCGTCAATCTCATCATTTCCTCCGGAGCAGGAAGACAAAGTCATTATTAAAACAAAAGCCAGAACAAAGGCCGTAGCAAACCTTGTAAACTTTTTCAGTCCAGTCATTATTCATCACCTTAAACAATGTAAAATACAGAAGGATTATACAACGGCAGGCAAAAAAAAACAACCAACCTATCGGTTGGTTGAAATCGTGTCGGCATCGACCTATCTTTCCGGGAGGCTGCCCTCCGAGTATTTTCGGCACTAATGAGCTTAACTACCGTGTTCGGGATGGGAACGGGTGGACCCTCATTGTTATAGACACCGACTTGCGACAAATGGAATTATAGCATCAGCACCCTTTAATTGCAAGTATTTTTTTTCTAAAGCCCTCAAAATTTTTTAAAGATTGCCTTTTTATCTGTTTTTCGTGCAATAATTATGATAGAATGTTTTTGTAGGACGGTGATTTCTTATGAAAAAAGTAAAGATAATCCTCGGTGTTAACATTACCTTGCTTGTCGCAGCAGGGGCAACAATAGTTGGCTTGAGTATCTGGGCCAATCAGTCCCGCGGAGTAAGGATTCACTTAGACAATTCTTCATACAACGAGGATCTATGATTAGCCTGACGGCTCAAAGTTGACAGACGCGAATTTGACAGAATTGATATAAAGAAAGCCCGATATTTTTGAACTGCACTATATTGCCGGTTCAATTTATCGGGCTCTTTTTTTGTATTTTTTATTGTTGTTTTATTGTATAAAACCGCCGCCCAGGACTGTATCTCCCTCATAAAAAACTGCAGACTGACCCGGGGTGACCGCTCTTTGGGGTTCCTCGAACTCAACTGAAATAAGCTCTCCGTCAAAAGATATCCTCGACGGCACGGGCTTCGCCTGGCAACGAATTTTTGTGGATACACACATACCCGGATCTGATCGTATCCTGTCCGCTGTATGATTATTTATAAAACTTATATTGCCAACCTTGAACACGGAAGTTTTCTGATATCCGTCGGGAGCTAGAAGAACCTCATTCTTCTCAGGATTTATGCCGGTAACAAACATCGGTACACCGAAGGCTACACCGAGTCCTTTTCGTTGTCCTATAGTATAATTTATTATGCCGCTATGTTGTCCGATTACATTGCCTTCCATATCAACAAAGTTACCCGGGATCGGAGAATAACCCGAATATTCTTTTATAAAGCTGACATAGTCATTGTCCGGAATGAAGCAGATTTCCTGGCTGTCATCCTTCTTTGCAACGGGCAGGTTCCACTTTTCCGCCATCAACCTTGTATCACTCTTCTCGAATTCATTCACGGGGAAAAGCGTACGGGAGAGACTTTTTTGAGAAAGTCTGTAAAGGAAATAGCTCTGATCCTTGCTGCTTGCCGATTTTTTGAGAAAAAATTCGCCGCCTTTATCTTCTATGCGGGCATAATGACCGGTGGCCAGATAATCTCCGCCAAGCTCTGACATCTTATCAAGCAGCAGACCGAATTTTATATGCTCATTACATACTATACACGGATTCGGGGTTCGACCGTTCATATATTCATTGACAAAGTAGTCGATAACATATCTCTTGAATTCCTCTTTCATGTCTATACAGTGAAAGGGTATTCCGAGAGACTTGGCAACAGCTTCGGCATCCGGTGCACTTTTCTCATCGCCATAGCCCGTGAGCAGAAGATGTATACCTTCTACCTCATATCCCCGCTCCAAAAGAAGCGCTGCTGAAACAGCGGAGTCAACACCGCCGCTCAATCCGACAAAAACCTTTTTGGGCATGCTGCCACTCCCCTGTCCGTTTTTTTATAAATGCAAATTGTATCACAAATCACCCGTATATGCAATAGATTTTTCTTGCTTTATCTTGCCTAAATATAGTATAATAATTTTGTATAAATTGACTTTAGATTAATGGGGGAATTATTTTGCCGGCAGATTTACATTGTCACACCCGACTTTCCGACGGCTCACTTGGTATCGAAGATTTAATACTACTTGCAAAACGAAGCGGAGTCGATACCATAGCAATCACAGACCACGATTGCCTTGCCGGTACTGTCAGGGGTAAAATAATCGGTGAACGCCACGGGGTTAATGTTGTACCCGGCGTTGAACTCTCCGCTTTCGATGAAGAACACGGTAAAAAAGTACATATTCTTTGCTATCTTGCAAAAAATCCGGACAGGCTTGAGGGCTTATGCAGACGCAACTCCCTCTCCCGCCGTAAAGCGAGTCAGCTTATGGTGGTAAAAGCATCCCAACGCTATCCTATCTCATCCGAGCTTGTCTTAAAATGTGCAGCAGGATCTACTAACATATATAAACAGCACATTCTCCATGCTCTAATGGAATGCGGATATACTACTGAGTTGTTCGGCAATATGTATGATGAATTGTTTAACACTAATAATCCTGACAACATAAACATTATGCCTAAGTTTCCGACACCTATTGAAGTCTTAGAGGCTATTCATGAGGCTGACGGTATTGCGGTTCTGGCTCACCCGGGATTTTATGATAACTTTGATATCCTCGATGAACTTATCGCCAATGGTCTTGACGGGGTTGAGGTATGGCACCCGAAAAACACACCGGAGCAGGTTGAAAAACTCATGGACATCGCAAAGAAGAACAACCTTCTGATGACAGGCGGTTCTGATTTTCACGGTATGTACAGTGCGCATGTCACACATCTGGCTGACTATACTACACCGGATGAGCATCTTACAGCATTAACCGGATATCAGGCAAAACAGAAGCGTGCGAAAAAGAAGGCAGCGGCTAAAGAAGCTGCAGAATCGGATAAATAAGTTGGGAAATAAGTTTAAAGGAGAAACACCTAGTGGCAAACAGAGAAGACAGCGACATCAAGATCTTTAAACCGTCAAAAGAAGCAAATACCGACGGGGGAGTTCTTTCTTTTGTCGAAGGTATGAATCACCACAGACAAAACGGAAATGTTGATAAGGCGAAGGCGCTCGGACAGGATCTGGCCAACATGGCTTTCGAAGAGGGCCAGAATAAGAATTTGAGTGACGACATTTTTATGTCGGGTGATATCTTTCCTCAGGTTTGTGCCCTTATACTTTTTTCAACAGAAGCGGCATTGAACTATTACCTTCCGTCCCAGCAGCTTTCTACTATTGCTATAAATTCGTTACATGAAACACTGGGCTCGCATAATCTCCCTATTTATGAGCAAATTATTAGTAGTCCGGCTTTTTCATTCTATTATTTGAGTGTGAGAAAAGGCGGCTCCGATATTCCTTATGATATAGGGGAGGCCTTCGCTATGCTTTGCAGAAGAGAAAATGATGCAAACTTCATAGATGAAGGAAAGCGTCTTTATACCATGGTTTTAAAGGTTGTAGAAAATAAAATTATAGAGACCAAATTTTCTAATTAAGGTTTTAAAAAGAAGTTTGTCAAATGTTTGACAAACTTCTTTTAATATGTATAATCATATTGTACGATGAAGATGTTATACATTTACACTGAAAAGAAAGTACACTGAAAAAGAAAGGGGTTTTTGACTTTATGAATTACACTGCTGAAGTTGAAAACATGTGCGTGGTTGCAAAAGGCCCGCATCACGGCCCGGCCCCGATTCCCGAAGAGGGTAAATGGGTAAAGGCTTACGAAATCAAAGACATCTCCGCTTTTACACATGGTATTGGCTGGTGTGCCCCGCAGCAGGGAGCATGCAAGCTCTCTCTTAATGTTAAAAACGGTATTATAGAAGAGGCACTTGTTGAAACAATAGGATGCTCCGGTATGACTCACTCAGCCGCCATGGCTGCTGAAATCCTTCCGGGAAAAACCATTCTTGAGGCTTTAAATACGGACCTCGTCTGTGATGCCATAAACACAGCTATGCGTGAACTCTTCCTTCAGATAGTTTACGGACGTTCTCAGTCAGCTTTTTCTGATGACGGTCTTTCTATCGGCGCAGGTCTCGAAGATCTCGGTAAGGGACTCCGTTCCCAGGTCGGAACCATGTATGGAACCAAACACAAGGGTGTTCGTTATCTTGAAATGGCAGAAGGATATGTTACAAGACTTGCACTTGACGAGGATGATCAGGTTATAGGATACGAATTCGTATCGCTCGGTAAGATGACAGACTTCATAAAAAAAGGTGATTCACCTAACGACGCATATAACAAAGCGATCGGTACCTACGGCAGATTTGCTGATGCTAAAAAGTACATTGATCCGAGAAAAGAATAATTGCGAGAGGAGGATTTACAATGGCATTATTTGAAAGTTATGAAAGACGCGTTGATAAAATCAATGCGGTAATAAAAGAATATGGCATTTCTTCAATCGAAGAATGTAAAGAAATCACTCTTGCAAAGGGTGTAGACGTAGATAAGATAGTTCGCGAAACACAGCCTATCTGCTTTGAGAATGCTGTTTGGGCATATACAGTAGGTTCGGCAATTGCTATAAAGACCGGTTGCACAAAAGCAGCCGACGCTGCCGCTGCTATCGGTGTGGGTCTTCAGTCTTTCTGTATACCCGGTTCCGTGGCAGAAAACAGAAAAGTCGGACTCGGTCACGGTAACTTAGGTAAAATGCTCTTATCAGAAGAAACCGAATGCTTCTGCTTCCTTGCCGGTCATGAAAGCTTTGCCGCTGCAGAAGGAGCTATAAAAATCGCACTTAATGCTAATAAGGTAAGAGTAAAACCTCTTAAGGTTATCCTTAACGGACTCGGAAAAGATGCCGCTATGATTATCTCCAGGATAAACGGTTTTACCTACTGCAAAACAGAATTTGATCCGTACTCCGAGACAGTAAAGGTTGTCGAGGAAAAAGCATATTCCAACGGACCCCGTGCTAAGGTTCGCTGTTATGGTGCAGACAATGTTCCGGAAGGTGTTGCCATAATGAAACTCGAACATGTCGGTGTTTCAATAACCGGTAACTCCACGAATCCGACGAGATTCCAGCATCCTGTTGCCGGCACATATAAGAAATGGTGTACAGAAAACGGCGTAAGTTACTTTTCTGTCGCTTCCGGCGGCGGAACAGGACGTACTCTTCATCCGGATAACATGGCTGCAGGTCCTGCTTCATATGGTATGACAGATACTATGGGACGCATGCATTCAGATGCTCAGTTCGCCGGTTCTTCTTCTGTTCCTGCACACGTTGAGATGATGGGACTCATAGGTATGGGTAACAACCCGATGGTCGGTGCTACGGTTGCCTGCGCAGTTGCAATTGAAGAAGCTATGAAGTAACGGCGAAGTATTAAGTCATGAATAAGCTAAAATAATGAAACTTAAAGACTCTGTGATTTTCATCACAGAGTCTTCTTTTTATACTTTTTTAGTTTTGTTTTTCGGCTGCGCTTTATTTTCAGCTTCCTGAGCCACTGCTATTTTGCTTTGATGAGATTTTTCATACATTTCCGGCGGAATTCCTTTTTTCTTAAGTCTCGCATTTACGAATTCTTTAAATAAAGCATATACAACGGAACATAGCGGTATGAAAATAAGCATTCCGGCTACGCCCATGAGATCGCCACCTATTGTTATCGCAACCAACACCCAAATGGAAGGGAGACCTACCGAACCGCCGACAACATGCGGATATATAAGATTTCCTTCAATTTGCTGAAGTATAAGGAATGTAATTATAAATATAAGTGCTTGCTTTGGATCTATAAACAATATCAAAAGTGCTCCTATACCGCAGCCTATGAATGCACCGAAAATCGGAATTAATGCAGTAAGGGCAATCAACACACTTATCAATAATGTGTATGGCATGCGCATTATACTTAAAACAACGAAGAACATTAATCCAAGGATGCAAGCTTCCAGGCATTGACCTGTGATGAAATTTGAAAATGTCTTATTCGACAAATCACATATATCCAGGAATTTATCCGCTTGCTTTTCCGGAATAAAAGCATAGATAACTTTTTTAAATTGGCGTGCAAGTTCCTCTTTTCTGAACAGAACGTAAATAGAAAAAGCAAAACCGATTAAAAACGTGGCAAATCCGCTTACAACACCCGTAACAAAATCAAGTGTTTGTGAGAGTACGCCGGTTGCATCTGTAAAGAATGACACCAGTTTGTTTATGATTCCCTGATAATCTATCTCTATATTCTCAACAGCGCGATTTATCTCGGGAAATTTATGAGTAAGTCCCAGGAGGAAATCTTTGCTTCGCTCAATCGCATTCGGTATTTGAGTTGTGATCTGCTTTACGGTTTCTATCAATTCCGGGAGGATTACAAAAAGGGCCAGAGTTAATATTCCGATTACTAAAAGCAGTGACAGGATATATGAAATAGCCCTCTTTCCCTTGAAATCCGGCTTTTTCTTAAATAATCCTGTTTCTATCTTCCTGAGGGGTACGTTAAAAATAAAAGCTATGCAGGCGCCGATTATAAAAGGAAATATCAAGTCGATAAAATATAAAACGACACCGAAAATAGCCCTTATATTGTATATGGCGACAAACATTAATATAACCAAAAAACAAATCAGCAGAATTTTCTTAATATTGCTCTTTGATAAAAAATCAACTTTTTCAGGCACATTGATTCCTCCGTTTTCTTAGCCTGGCGGCTATATCTCAAGAACATTCTATCATAATATCAAAATTTTTCCACCCCGAAATGCAATGTTGAATTATTTGTATCGCTGTTGAAATAAATGCATGTTTTTGTTAAAATCTATTTAGCTATCAGGCCAGCCGGCAGGTCGGCGGTCTATTATCAGTATAAGGAGATAAAACAATGGGTAAACGGGAAGACTATATATCTTGGGACGAATATTTTATGGGGGTTGCCATGCTTTCGGCAATGCGAAGCAAGGATCCCAACACTCAGGTGGGCGCTTGTATAGTAAACGAGAAAAACAAAATAATGTCCATGGGATATAACGGATTCCCGATCGGATGCGACGACGATGAATTTCCCTGGGACAGAACAGGCGATGACTATAATACCAAATACCCTTATGTGTGCCATGCAGAGTTAAATGCGATTCTCAACAATCCAGGCCGCAACCTCGAAGGATGTAAGATATATGTAGCACTTTTTCCGTGCAATGAATGTGCTAAGGCAATAGCCCAATCCGGTATAAAAGAGGTTGTCTATCTTTCCGATAAGTATGACGGTACATCCGGAAATATGGCGGCAAAAAGAATTTTGAATGCCGCAGGTGTAAAATATACACAACTGAAAGGTATCAGGGACGAGATCACTATAGATTTTCGCGCAGAAAATGTTTAACATGCAAAAAAATGTCTGATAATAATATACACAAAAAGGTCGGGATTACTCCCGACCTTCTTTTATTTTCTATAACCGGATAACTGACTTGATAATTCTTCAAGTCTGTCTTTTATGGGATTTGTAGTCTCGTTCTCGGATGGAGAAGTAGTCTGTTCCGTTGTTGTAGCTTCTTCCGCTGCCGTTGTACTTTCCTCGATATTATTCCCCGGCTCCGTTGTAACCTCAATTTGTCCGTTACTTGTCGGCTCAACCGGCGATGATGGATCTTCCTGAGGATACTTTCTTGTTGTTAAAGTACCAGTTGAATGCTTCTTTGTGGGGTAGGCATAGTTATCTGCATTTGTAGTTGGCTTGAGTTTAATCGGGGATACCCTGTCATCACTCAATTTGATATTGGATTGTCCGTAAAGTAACATCTGGAGTTGATAAGCTGCTCCCTCATAGTCAACGAGCCACACCCAGGTTTTTCCTACAAATCCGCCTTTAGAGGTGTCTTCGGTAGGCATGGTTGCCTGATTTATCTCATATTTGAGCCATCCTCTTGAAAAGCCATCGGCAACAAGGGATAAAATCTGAGTTTTTGACAGCCCGGTTTTTATGTTTGGCAGCAATGCATTAGCTGCAGAATTTAATTGTGTAATACTTGCGTCTTTGAAGCTGTTCATTATAGACGTAATTACACTTCTCTGCCTCTCAGTTCTGTTTATATCGGAATCAAGTCCTCTGATTCTGCAGAACATAAGAGCTTTTTCACCGTTAAGATGATTCACGCCGGATGTATAACTGACTTTCTTTCCGGTTCTCGTCCAGTTTTGCCATGTTGTATTTAAATAATTCGCTTCACGCGGTTCTACATAAACATCTACTCCGCCGAGTGCATCAACAACCCTTGGGAAAGAATCATAGTTTACCATTACATAATCATCTATCTCGATTTTGTAATCGTTCTCTATGGTTTCTATCATGCATTTTGCTCCGCCCTTTGAATAAGCGGCATTCATTTTTGCGAATGTAGCCCTTTTTCCTTTTGGAGCCACATATGTCCAGCTGTCACGATAGAATGAAACCATTGATATTTTCTTCGTTTTGTCATTCACCGAAACTAACATCATCGTGTCTGTGCATCCGCTGGTAGAATCCTGTCCGACAAGCAAGATATTCTTAACATATTTTGCCGATAGTTTTTCTCCGCCGTTTGTCGCCCACTTTTTGAGATAGTCGTGAAGCGAGTTGGCATCTGTAATGCTATCCATCTCTGCCGCATCTATATTATCATCAAGGACAATATCGTCGCTTCCCGTAAAATCATCATCTGTATCTATAAGCGAAATTTTTGACCATATGAATCCGCAAATAGCAATTACAAGAATCAATAAAACCGAAACTGCGATAATCAAGATCCTTTGCTTTTTTGTCCGGTTTTTCCACCATGTGCTCATTTTATTTTTTCCGATGCTATCTTCCCTTGGCGATGCGTCCGGCACCCTTTCAGGTGCCGGCTTTTCTTCTATATCTTCAGCTTCTATATCTCCAAAATCTTCGAGATATTTGCTAAATTCAATATCCTCGTTTTTATCCATTTTATTCATTAAAAAACTACTCCCAATATCCAATAATTTCAGTTATCGCTATTCGGCAGATGTCTCGTTTTCACTTTCTTCGGATTCTTTTTCCGTGGAGTCTGCGATGACATCTTGCTTTTCCCACTCTTCACGGATTGCCGCAAGAGTAATAAGCTTGTCCTCACCGGATATTCTCATGACTTTAACGCCCTTAGCCGGACGTGAAACGCAGTTTATCTCATCAGAAGAAATTCTTATAATGATTCCGTTTGAAGATATCATTATCAATTCATCTTCGGGTTCTACAACTCTTATTGCCGCAACCTTACCGTATTTATCAACACGATAATTGAGCAAACCGGAGCCTCCGCGCTTTTGAACCTTATAATCCCCGGGATTGCTTCTTCTTCCGTATCCGGTTTCAGATACTGTAAGAATAGTCGCATCCTCATTAATTACGTCAAATCCGACAACCTGATCGTTTTCTTTCTTCAGCGTTATGGATTTTACACCGCGGGCGGTTCTTCCCAGAGTCCTTGCATCTGTCTCATGGAATCTGATGCTCATACCTTCCTTAGTAGCAACAATAAGATCATCATTTCCGCTTGTAAGTCTAACCCATGAAAGCTCGTCATCATCGTCAAGATTTATCGCTATAAGACCGCTCTTTCGAACATTCTTATAGTCAATCAGAGGAGTACGTTTTATTATACCCTTCTTTGTCATCATACAGATGTATTCTTCGCCTTCAATTTCGGGAACGCGAAGCATAGAAGTAACCTTTTCATCCGGCATAAGAGGTAATACGTTTACTATATTTGTTCCTTTACTCTGCCTTGATGCCTCAGGTACTTCATAACCTTTTATTCTGTATGTCCTTCCGAGATTTGTAAAGAACATAACATGGTCATGGGTAGAACATGTAAACATGGTCTCTGTAACATCATCTTCTTTTTGCGTCATACCCGAAATACCGCGTCCGCCCCTGTGCTGAATCTGGTACTCTGTCGTAGGCATACGCTTGATGTAACCCATGTGTGTAAGTGTGAGAACGCTCGCTTCTTCCGGAATAAGATCTTCAATATCAACCTCACCGGATACATTGCATATCTCAGTAAGACGATCATCACCGAATTTGTCAGCGATGGCCATTGCCTCTTCTTTTACCAGAGCAAGAATCTTATGATCATCAGCAAGGAGTTCTTCATACTCCGCGATTCTTTCACGGAGACTTTCGAGTTCATCCATTATTTTCTTAATTTCAAGTCCTGCTAATTGTCCGAGTTGGAAATTAACAATAGCAGTTGCCTGAGGATCATCAAATCCGTACTTTTCTATAAGGGCAAGCTTTGCTTCCGCTTTTCCGCCCTTTGTATGACGAATTGTATCTATGATTTCGTCAACAATGTCGATTGCCTTAGCGAGACCTTCTAATATGTGAGCTCTTTCTTTTGCTTTCTTTAAATCAAATAGAGTTCTTCTTGTGACTATTTCCTTTTGGAACTCAATATATTGCTCAAGAATCTCTTTTAATGTTAATATCTTAGGCTGTCCGTCGACAATTGCGAGATTTATTACGCCGAAAGAAGACTGCAACTGTGTATATTGGAAAAGTTGATTTAAGACAACATTCGGATTTGCATCTCTCTTTAAATCTATAGAGATATACATTCCGTGCATTGAGGAATAGTCATTTACATCGGCAATTCCCTCTATGCGCTTTTCTTTTACAAGATCGGCGATGCTCTCGATAAGGCGAGCCTTATTTACATTGTAAGGAATTTCAGTAACCTTTATTTCATAACGTCCGTTTGGCTTTTCAATAATTTCGGTACGGGCACGAACCGTAATTTTACCGCGGCCTGTTCCGTATGCAGCCCTTATTCCGGCTCGACCCATTATAATGCCTGCTGTCGGGAAGTCGGGACCCGGTATATGTTCCATAAGCTCCGCAAGCTCTATATCAGGGTTATCGATTACCGCACACATTCCGTTTATTACTTCTCTGAGATTGTGCGGGGGTATATTTGTTGCCATACCTACGGCAATACCCATAGAACCGTTAACTAATAAGTTCGGATAACGTGAAGGCAGAACCGTTGGTTCTTTCAGACGATCATCATAGTTAGACTGAAAATCTACTGTATCCTTATCGATATCCTGAAGCATCTTAAGAGCAATCTTGCTCATACGTGATTCTGTATAACGGTATGCAGCCGGTGGATCTCCGTCAATAGAACCGAAGTTTCCGTGACCGTCTACAAGTGTATAACGCATTGAGAAAGATTGAGCTAATCTTACCATGGCATCATAAACGGATGAGTCACCGTGCGGATGGTATCTACCGAGAACGGAACCTACTGTATCTGCGCACTTACGATATGCCTTATCCGGTGATAAGCCATTTTCAAACATTGTATAGAGAATACGCCTGTGAACCGGTTTTAATCCGTCTCTTACATCCGGCAATGCACGCTGTATAATAACGGACATTGAGTAGTCGAGGAATGATTTTCGCATTTCATTATTAAGATCTACGCTGACTACTTTCGAAGTCTCAAGATTCTCTCTGAATTCCTGTTCTTTTTTCTTCTGCATTTCCGCAGATATCTTCTTATTAGACATCTTTCATTCCCCTCCTCTCAGACATCAAGATTTTGAACATATTTTGCATTCTTTTCTATGAATTCGCGTCTCGGTTCTACTTTATCACCCATAAGAATGGAGAAAGTTTCATCTGCTTCCATAGCATCTTCAAGATGAACCTTAAGCATAATTCTTGTTTTTGGGTCCATTGTAGTTTCCCAAAGTTGGGCCGGGTCCATCTCACCGAGGCCCTTGTAGCGCTGTATATCGCAGTTTCCTCCGAGTTCTTCTATTTTCTCATCTCTTTCTTCATCAGAAAAAGCATAAGCAAATTTCTTGCCTCTTGATATTTTATAGAGCGGGGGTTGTGCTATATAAACATGACCTTCTTCTATGAGAGGCCTCATATAACGGAAGAAGAATGTTAAAAGAAGTGTTCTTATGTGGGCACCGTCTACATCGGCATCGGCCATGAGCACTATCTTGTTATAACGAAGTTTGTTTATATCAAAATCTTCTCCTATTCCGGTACCTAGTGCCGTTACGACCGGAGTAAGTTTATCATTTCCGATTACCTTATCTATTCTCGCTTTTTCAACATTGAGCATCTTTCCCCAAAGAGGAAGAATAGCCTGGTATTGGCGTTCTCTTCCTTCTTTCGCAGAACCGCCTGCAGAGTCTCCCTCTACGATGTACAGTTCTGTAAGCTCAGCATTTTTGTCCAGGCAATCTGCCAGCTTTCCGGGAAGTGAATTGCCCTCAAGAGCTGTTTTTCTTCTGGCAAGATCTCTTGCTTTCCTTGCTGCTTCACGAACCCTGGATGCTTCCAGAGCCTTTGTAAATATAGCTCTTGCAACGGCCGGATTCTCTTCAAAATATTCCATTAACTTATCATAAACTGTTTTTGAGACAAGAGGAGTCATTTCGGTATTTCCGAGTTTTCCCTTTGTTTGTCCTTCAAATTCAGCTTCTGTAAGCTTAACTGATATAACTGCGATTAAGCCTTCACGAACATCATCGCCGGAAAGCTTTTTATCACTGTCTTTCAGAATGTTATATTTTTTTCCGTAGTCATTAAACACACGGGTCAATGCTGTTTTAAAGCCTGTTTCATGAGTACCGCCGTCTATGGTACGAACGTTGTTTGCAAATGAATATATAATTTCATTGTAACTGTCGTTATAGATCAGGGAAATATCTACCTCTCTGTCCCCTTTAACCGTACTAAACGAAATCGGCTTATCGTGTATCGGAGTAAATCCTCTTCCCTTGTTTATATGTTCAACAAAGGATGTAATTCCTCCCTCATAGCAATATACTTCCGTATGAGTTTCATCTGTGCGTGAATCTGTCAATGTGATTTTAAGTCCCGCATTAAGGAAAGCCTGTTCGCGCAATCTCTTTTCGAGAATATCAAATTCATATTCTGTTGTCTCCTGGAATATATCGGGAGATGCCTTAAAACGAATTGTTGTACCTGTCTTGTCAGTATCGCCGATTACTTTAAGATCGTCTATGGGATTTCCCATTTCAAACTTTTGATAGTAAACATGTCCTGCCTGAGAAACTTCTACCTCTAACCACTCGGAAAGAGCATTAACGACAGAAGATCCGACACCGTGCAAACCTCCGGAAACCTTATATCCGGTTCCTCCGAATTTTCCTCCGGCATGAAGAACTGTTAAGACAACCGTTACGGTTGATATGCCCATTTTTTCATTTATGCCTACAGGGATACCACGACCGTTGTCGCAAACTTCTATTACATTGTCGGGCAATATATTTACTTCTATGTGAGTACAATATCCTGCCAGGGCCTCATCTATTGAGTTATCAACAATTTCATATACAAGATGATGAAGACCTTTCGGACCTGTTGAACCTATGTACATACCCGGCCTTTTCCGAACAGCTTCAAGACCCTCAAGAACCTGAATCTGATCTGCACCGTATTCCTCAGTTACGACGGTATCCATTGAATTAACATCGTCAAACTCTCCGATTTGTGCTTCAAGTTCAGCTTCTCTTTTTTCTGCAAGCTCTTCTTTTTTCAAAGCTTCGATGTCTTCTATCTCTTCAACAATATCCTCTTCTAAAATTTCAGGATTTGTGTTTTCAATATTCAAATTAAAAACCTCCATCTAAAGAATTGGAAGAAAACCTTTTAATAAGTGTGGCCGGTGACAGTTGACTTATATAAACTGTTTTTTTTCCGTTTTTATTGCAAACTATAAATGACTTTGGTAGTTCAGTTGATACATTTACGACTATACCTTGTTTTTCGGCATTTGAAAGATACTCTCTGGTATACTTTGAAACAGTTGTATTATCTATATCAAAAATTCCTACTATATCATCTGTTTTAATTATGGTACATTGCCCTAAGTGGAGGAACATAGTCTTCCTCCTTTTATTTCAAATATTTTTCCTGTTTTTGTTTTAAGTATTGATGACGGATCGCAACAGGTAATGAATACCTGCCAGTTTTCTATATGATTTAATATATAATCCTGACGATTTTCATCAAGCTCACTCATCACATCATCAAGAAAAGCAACCGGTTGTTTGCCGGTTATTTTTTTTATAACCGCCGCTTCGGATAATTTCAAGGCAAGAGCTGCGGAACGTTGTTGACCCTGTGAACCGTATACTTTTACCGGCAGATTGTCCAACTGTATAAGTATGTCATCTCTGTGGGGTCCGATTGACGTTATTCCGTTTTTTATATCTTCTTTTTTGCTATTTTGCAGCTTATAAAGAATTTCTTCTTTTAAGTCATCTATATCTGTACTTTCAAAATTTGTACTTTCAAAACCTTCCTTTGAATCATACAGAAGGGATATTTTTTCTTTTCCCGATGAGATGCCGCCGTATATATCTTCAAGAAAGGGTTTCATTTCACTCAAATAATGAATTCTCTGCGATATAATTGCTGCGGCATACAATGAAAATTTTTCATCCCAAACATCCAAAGTATCATAGAGTTCGCTGTGAAAGGATATATCCTTCAAAAGAGTATTTCGTTGCTCCAAAATTTTATTATACTTGCTCAGTACATTCGAATATCTCGGTTTCAACTGACAAAGTGCGGTATTAATAAATTTTCTTCTTTCCGAAGGACCACCTTTTACAAGATCTAAATGATTTGGAGAAAAAACTATTCCGAAAAATTCTCCGAATAATTTTGATGATGAATTATATTCAACCCCGTCAATGATGACTCTTTTTTTATCGTCCAGCAATATACTTGCTTCTCTGATTCTTAATTCATCATCGAAAACTATTTCTGTTTTTGAAAAATCACTATCAAGTCGTATCAATTCTTTATCTTTTGATCCTCTGAACGAACGACATCCCGTAAAGAGCCACATAGATTCAAGCAAATTTGTCTTACCTTGTGCGTTTTCGCCGTAGATTATATTTACTCCTTCACAAGGTAAGATTTCTATATTCTCTATATTTCTGTAATTTTGAACATGTAGAGAATTTATTTTCATTTACTTTTCACTCACTCTTAATTTTGAATACTTGATTGTTATAGGAAAATGTATCCCCGTCTCTTAACTTTTTTCCTCTCATAAGGCAGACTTCATTATTTACTGAAATTTGTCCTTCTGAAATCAGTATTTTTGCCTGACCTCCGCTTGAAACAATATCTGAATACTTTAATGCTTTATCTAAAGTTATAAACGGAGTGTTTATAAGAACAGGAATCCCGTTTTCTTTTATTTTGACTTTAATACTTTTAATTTTCATTTTTAAGCCTTACCGGAAGAACCAGGAACAGAAAATTATCTCCTTCAGGCGGAACAATTGTTATTGGAGAAAGAGATCCGTTCAATGTTATTTTGACATTTTCAATATTACATGCCTTAAGGGCATCGAGAAGAAACATATTATTAAATCCTATTTCTACTCTGTTTCCTTCTGTCTGACATGAGAATCTGTCATTTGCCGTACCGAGCGATGTAACTGTTGAAATTCTTATCATATTTTCATCAAATATGCAGCGTAAAGGACTCTTAAGTCTGTCTGTTATAAGTAGAGATGTACGTTCTATACTTTCAATGAAAGATTTTACATTTACATTTACTTCTGTAGAAAGACTCTTAGGAATAGCGGCATTATAATCAAGAAACTCACCGTCAAGGAGTCTTGAAATAATACTGTAAGTTCCTATTTCGAAAATAATATGTCTTTTTGCTATATTCATTGAAATAACATCGCAATTATCAATAAGTTTTATAACTTCATTAAGAGTCTTCGCAGGAACTATAAATGAGATGTCATCGCCTGTATATTTAATTTTTTCCGTACGAATAGCAAGGCGGAAACCATCAACTGCGATAAGTCTGATTTGACCCCTTTTAATTTCAAATTTTATTCCTGTGTGTACAATTTTTGTATCATTCTTTGATACGGCAAATATTGTTTGTTTTACCATATCTCTTAAAATATCACTTTCAATTATAATCGGATATCCTCCGGAAACAGTCGGAAGCTCCGGATATTCTTCTGCTGCTATTCCGACGATTTTATACTCTACTTCCCCGCATCTTATAATACAAAGCTGTCTTTCATCTGCTTCTATAGTTACATTTTCATCAGGAAGTTTTCTCAATATATCGCAAAGTATTCTTGCATTGAGAATAATAGATCCTTGTTCTTCTACTTTTGCTTCTATAGAAGTGTTTATACCGACTTCAAGATCATATCCTGTAAGCATAAGTTCATTTCCTAATGCTTTCATATATATGCCTTCAATAGCCGGAATTGATGTTTTAGTTGAAACAACCCTTTGAACATTTTGGCAAGCTTCGCTTAGAATTTCGGTATTACATATAATTTTCATTCATTTTACCTCCGTTATAAAAAGAATAGATTTAATTTAAGTAGTATTAGTAGTGTATGTTAAATTTGAGGGAAATTTTGTAAATACCATAGTTAAAGCAAAAAAAGGACAAAGGTTCTTGATTTTTTAATTATGATATTTTGTTAGAAAAGATTAAAAAGTTTCGTGCAATGTTTAATTTGAGGAAAACATACTGTTAATTCACAATGAAAATGTTAAAAATTATTTGATCCTTCATTTATGTTATTTATAATTCCCTGAATAGTTGCTTTATCGGATTTATTGTTTTCCATATCCTTTTCAGCTTCTTTTATATTGTAAATAACAGTGGAATGATGTTTACCTCCGAATTGTTCTCCTATTTTTTCCATAGGAAGAGATGTTACTTCTCTCACAATGTACATTGCTGCCTGTCGTGCTTTTGATATATTTGCACTTCTTTTTGATGAGAGAATATTTTCAACTGTAGTTCCGTATGTTCTCGCTACTTCATTCAATATCTTATCTATGGTTACCGGTATAGGCTGGCTGTCAGATAATATATCTTTTATAGCTTTTTGAGCAATGATAACAGTTGGTTCATGTCCGCTTATGGTACATATAGCATCTATCTTTTTTACTGCACCTTCAAGCTGTCTTACATTGTTTTTTATCTTTTCTGCTATGTATTGAACAACCTCATCAGGCATTTCAAAATTTAAAAGATCTGCTTTTCTCTTAATGATGGCTATTCTTGTTTCAATATCAGGCGGTTGAATATCGGCGAGCAGACCCCATTCAAATCTTGTCTTTATTCTGTCTTCCAAAAGAGCAATTTCTTTCGGCGGTCTGTCTGATGTCAAAACAATTTGCTTGTTCTCCTGTATGAGAGCATTAAATGTGTGAAAGAATTCTTCCTGTGTTTGTTTTTTACCGGCAATGAATTGTACATCATCCACCAATAAGACATCTGCCGTTCTGTATTTTGCATGAAATTCCGATGTTTTATTTATACCGAGATAATAAATGAGTTCATTTGTAAAATCCTCTCCGTTTGTATAAATAATTTTGGAATCGGGATTATTCTTTTTTATCTCATAGCAAATAGCATTCAAAAGGTGAGTCTTGCCCAAGCCGGAATTACCGTAAATAAACAGTGGGTTATATGCCTGTCCGGGAGTTGTAGCAACAGCCAGGGCTGCAGCGTGGGCAAATTTATTTGATGAACCTACTATAAAAGTGTCAAATGTAAGTTCGTAGCTATTCAGATTTTCTTTCAGAACTTGCTTTCTATGTTCTTTTTCTTCTTTTTTCGGAACATTTTGTGTAACTATCTCTATCTCTACGTCAAAGCCCATAGTTTCTCTGAATGCTTCGTATAAGAGATCCAAGAATTTGCTTTTTACTATATTTGCTTTAAACTCACTGGTTAAAAGAACAATTTTATTTTCCTCAAAAGAAATCATAGTGAGAGGTTCAAGCCACAGTGTATAAATAGTGTCTGTGACCTTACTTTTACAGTATTCTTTTACAAGATTCCAAGCTTCTGAATATGATTCCATACGAATAATCACCCCTGAATATTTGTGCCTTTTATCTATACGTCTTCTGTATGTCTTCTATATAAAATAACAATTAACTGTATAATATAAATATAGTAATAATAAAATACATATTAACTCATAAATTCTACCACATTATGAACGTGTTTTCAATAAAAAAAGAGGAGTTTTAACAGTCATTACACACAATTGCGGAAAACTATTTTTTTCTTGACATAGTTACTATATATATTATATAATTACCCTCTGCAAGTTGAATTGATTGGAGGGATATTTGTGTTAAGAACATTCCAACCTAAAAAGCGTCATAGAAGCAAAGTTCACGGATTCAGAGCCAGAATGGCAGACAGAAACGGCCGTAAGGTACTTGCTCGTCGCAGATCAAAGGGCAGAAAGAGCCTTACTGTATAAGAGTAAAGGACGATCACTTTGTCTGAAACAATAACAATAAATCGTAATACTGACTTTAAGAGACTCTATAAAAGAGGAAAAGTTTATACAAATCCTGCACTGGTATCCTATTTAATGAAAAACCGTGCGGGAATTTGTCGTATAGGTATAACTTCGAGCAAAAAGATAGGGAATGCCGTAGAAAGAAATAAATCACGTCGACTTGTAAGAGCGGCATTCAAAGAGGTCTATAAAGAATACAAAGATGAGTTAGTAGGCTATGATATAATTTTTGTATGCAGAGTAAAAACAAGATATAAAAAAAGTACAGAAATTGAAAAAATAATGATTTCGCAACTCGTGGAAGCTGGTATTGTTTCAAAATAATTAGGTATGAAGAATTTTCTAATTTCGCTGATAAAGTTTTACAGAAAGCACATTTCACCAAAGTTCCCACCCACTTGTAAATTTTATCCTACATGTTCAGAATACGGATTGATTGCAATAGAAAGATTTGGCCCAATAAAGGGATCTCTTTTAACTATCTGGCGTATTATCAGATGCAGTCCTTTGACAAGTGGCGGGTATGATCCTGTTCCGGAAAAACCGGAAAGAAGTTAAAAACAGTTATGACAGGAGGAAAATATGGGCGGTTTATATGACATTTTTTCTTATCCGTTTGGCTGGATTTTATGGTTGCTTTACCACATCTTTAATAATAACTACGCTCTTGCTCTTATCTCATTTACGATACTTGCAAAGTTATTGTTACTCCCGAGCTCAATAAGCACACAAAAAAATCAGGCAAAATCGCTTCGCACAAGATCGAAGATAGAAAAAATCAGAAAAAAATATGCCGGGGATCAGGCAAAAATGAATGCAGAACTCCAGGCATTTTACGAAAAAGAAGGATATGGATCAATGACTGCCGGATGCGGTACATTGCTCATCCAATTTCCAATAATTATGGGTCTTTACGGTGCAATTTACAAGCCGTTATCATACATAATAAGATTGGATAAAGAAACTGTAAATGCACTTACTTCCGCAATGAGTAAGTTAGCAGAAGCAGGTGGAAATAAAGGAAGAATACTGGAGATAAGCGTCCTTTCTCATACAGAAGAATTGAGAAAGGCATTACCGGATATACCGGCACAGGTATTTGACAGCATTGCAAATTTTGATTTTACGGCGTTCGGATTGGATCTCGGTGCTGTACCGCAAGAAGTGTATAAGGCAACACCTGTTGTTCTCGCAGTACCGATAGTAGCATTTTTAGCAGCAATGGTTCAGTCTATTTACAGCTGGATAAAATCTAAAAAGACAACCCCGGATGCAGCTAATAATCCAAGTATGGGTTGTATGTTCTTGTTTATGCCTTTTATGTCACTATGGCTTGCATTCCAGTTTCCTATAGGTATAGGTATATATTGGGCAGTAAACAGCATTCTCGGATTTATTCAGGTTCTTATACTGAATAAAATCTACGAACCTAAAAAAGTTATTGCAAAAATGATGGTTGAAGAAACAGTATTGAGAAAATCAAAAGAAGAGTCGGTAAAGGTAAATACGAAGCTTCTGAAAGATAATGAGATATAAATTGTAAGTACAAATCGGAGGAAAATCATGATTAAAGAAGCAGTGTCCAAAGGTGCTACCATCGAAGAAGCACAACAGGCTGCGACTCTTTTGCTTGATGCTCCAATAAGCGCAGAGGTTCAGTATGAAATAATCACTATGCCGGAAAAAAAGGTACTTGGTATTTTCGGCGGCAAGCAGGCTGAAGTAAGGGCTTATTATGAAGCACCTGACGAAGAGGAAAAGCAGGAAAAAAAGACGACAAAAAACACAAAGAAGAAAGAAAAAGCACCCGTTAGTAAGGAAAGCAAGAAAGAAACTGTTACCGTTGAGAAGAACGAAACAGAGAAGAAGAATGAAACGGAAAAACCAAGAGAAAGTGTAAATCTTGAAGATTGTCCCGAGCCTATAAAAAAGGCATATTCTTATCTTGAAACAGTAATTACCGGAATAGGTGTAAACGGAGCTCAGATAGATGTTCTCCGAAGCGAAAAAGAGTACTTTTTCGAAATCTCTTCAGAAGAAGATTACAGCATATTGATAGGAAGAAGAGGGGAAACTCTCGATTCTATTCAATACCTCGTTCGACTTGTTGCGAACAGAGGAAAGGGAGAAGATGAATTCTCAAAGATTTCCGTAAATATCGGAAACTATCGTCAAAAGAGAGAAACGACACTTAAGGATATAGCAAGACGTACAGCAGGTAAGGTTAAAAGGTATGGAAGATCAGTAGCTCTTGAGCCTATGAATCCATTCGAAAGAAGAATTATTCATACCGAGATATCTTCTATTGAGGATGTTGTATCTTATTCAGTCGGATCAGATGCCGACAGAAAAGTT
>CAZIHW010000080.1:0-4086 GCA_964539045.1 uncultured Eubacteriales bacterium
AGTCTGCTCTCTGCTTGGTAGCGGCAGTGGGATTTGAACCTACGACACCCCGGGTATGAACCGAGTGCTCTAGCCAACTGAGCTATGCCGCCATTTGTCAAGCGAAAATCATTATAATATATAGAATGGGACTTGTCAACAATTTTTTAGCCCCTACAAAGGCTACCCGACGGGGCTAGTTAACCGTCACTTGGCCTCACGACCGAATGCAAAGATATCTCAGAATCACAGCAGTATGTCTTTGAGGCCGTTAACATCTGAAACTATAAAATCAGCTTTGTATTTTTCCAATTCGCTTTTTTCTCCGTATCCGAACTCCACACCGATCGAGGTGACCCCGGCTCCGTTTGCGCCCTCTATATCATAGAAGCGATCGCCTATCATAGCCACACTCTTATCCGGGTCTACACCTAGTTTTTCACATGCAGAAATGATGAGCTGTGTCTTGTTTGCCTCGTGGTTAGTGAGTTCCGGCCCAACTATGAAATCAAAATATTTGTCGGCGCCTATATACGAAACAACCACATCCAGAAAGTGTTTGGGCTTCGAAGAGGCCACTGCCAATTTTACGCCCGCCGACTTCAAATCATTCAACAGTTCCAATATTCCCGGATATGGATCGCACTCGAAAACGCCCTGCTTTGCATAGTAAATTCTATATGTATCAACCAGTTTTTCACTTGTCTTCTCATCTACACCGTATACATGGGAAAAACCCTCATACAGAGGAGGGCCTATAAAGTAGTCAAGTTTTTTCTCGTCCCCTACCGGTATATTAAATTCTTTCAACGCATATTTTATCGCATTTCTGACCCCTCGGCCCGTATCCGCCACAGTGCCGTCAAAGTCAAAAATCACTGCCTTATATCTCATAGTCAAGGCACCTCCGTTTGCTTGTAAATTATACCCCAATCTGCTATAATCGGCAATGGTGATTTGTATGTCTAAATCTAAAAACAGAATTGCTCTTTTGGACGAATTCAGAGGGTTTTGCGTACTCTGCATGATTTTTTATCATTCGTTCATTTTTATGTATGAGCAATACGGTATATCGTTCGGATATGAAGCGTACCACTTCTTTAAGCCGGTACAGCCTTTCTTTTCCTGTGCTTTCATGTGGGTGTGCGGCATTTGTTGCAGACTATCGCATAGCAATTTAAACAGGGGCTTAAAACTTTTGGCACTCGCCCTCGGTCTCAATTTCGTATCTATAATTGTGCTTCCAAAGCTCGGCTTCGTAGACACCGAGATACGATTCGGCATTCTGAACTTCCTATCCGCATGTATTTTACTGTTTGCACTTCTCGAAAAACCACTGTCAAAAATCCACCCTCTTCTCGGGGCGACCATATGTGTTGTGCTCTTCTGGATATTCAGAGATTGGACAAATGGCATCATATCTCTTTGGGGTGATATATCATATTCCCTGCCGGACGAAGTGTTTGAGCTAAGATGGCTGTTCCCGTTTGGCATAGAATATCCCGGATTCTATTCAGCCGATTACTTCCCGCTTATCCCCTACGGATTTGTGTTTTTCTGGGGAACTTTCATCGGCGTCTTAGTAAGAGACGGAAAGGTGCCGCAATTTGCATATCCACAGCGAGTGCCGGCACTTGATTGGCTCGGAAAGAATGCGCTGTTAGTTTACATTGTGCATCTTCCGATCGTATTTGTAATACTTGAATTCTATACATGGATTGTGAGTAGAATATAAATGGAGATGTTGAGATGACTAAAAAAGAGCGGGCGCTGAAGGCTGTGGAGGCACTGAAAAAAGAGTATCCCGACGCACTTTGCTCCCTTGTAGCAGATGACCCTTTCCAATTACTTGTAGCGACCAGACTCTCCGCGCAATGTACTGATGCCAGAGTAAATCTGGTTACCCCGGACCTTTTCAAAAAATATCCCACGATCGAGGACTTTGCTAATGCAGAACTTGCAGACGTGGAGGAGCTTGTTCACTCCTGTGGTTTCTACAGGGCTAAAGCCAAAGATATAATAGGGGCGGCACAGGGGGTTCTTGAAAGGTATAACGGAAAAGTACCGGATACCATCGAGGAACTTACAACACTACCCGGGGTGGGAAGAAAAACCGCGAACCTCATTGTCGGAGATGTTTACGGAAAGCCTGCCGTTGTAGCCGACACTCACTTAATTCGCATATCCAATCGTTTGGGGCTTGTTGAAACAACCGACCCCAAGAAAGTTGAACTTGAACTGAAAAAAATATTGCCCCCTGCTGAGAGCAATGATTTTTGCCATAGGATGGTTCTTCACGGCCGTGCCGTCTGCATATCGAGAAAGGCACTGTGTGAAAAATGTTGCATGGCGGAATTCTGCAAAAGGAAGATATAAAAAAGCCCTCCTTATACAGTCTCTATCTTTATCAGGTTCGTGTTACCGATGGAACCGGATGTACCACCCGTGATAACAAAACGATCTCCGGATTTTAAGTCGTATATATCTTTTACTCTCTGCTTTGCAGTATAGAAAAGCACATCGGTAGAATCATATACATCTATAATAACCGGCGTTACACCCCATGACAAGGCGAGCTTATACCAGGTCTTCTTGTCAGTGGTAAGACCCATTATATCAACGGGAGGCCTGAAGCGTGACACCATTCTCGCAGTAGTTCCCGACAATGTGCAAACAGCGATTGCCTTAGCCCCGATATCTATAGACATACCGACGGTAGCATGGGAAATAGCATCAACCGTGTTTTTTATGTGGAACTCTGTGTCTGTGAATCTTCTGGCATAGTGTATGCTTCCCTCAGTTGACTCTGCTATCCTCGACATTGTTGCCACAGT
This sequence comes from uncultured Eubacteriales bacterium, assembly GCA_964539045.1. Taxonomy (GTDB): domain Bacteria; phylum Bacillota; class Clostridia; order Oscillospirales; family Acutalibacteraceae; genus UBA1227. The sequence goes on from CAZIHW010000080.1 coordinate 2,814, forward strand.
AAGCACCGGATATTTTCCCGAGGCTGTCTCGCCGGAGAGCATAATGGCACTCGACCCGTCGTATACAGCATTCGCAACATCGGAGATTTCAGCACGTGTCGGACGGGGGTTGTGTATCATGGACTCCAGCATCTCGGTTGCGGTGATTACCCTTTTTCCGAGCAGGCGGCACTTTGTAATAAGTTGTTTTTGTATAGCCGGGAGCTTTTCAAAGGGAACCTCTACTCCCATATCACCTCTGCCGATCATAATCCCGTCGCATTCTTCACAAATATCTTCTATATTGTCTATTCCGGATTGGTTTTCTATCTTTGCTATGATTCCAACCTCTTTGCCGCCGATTGTTTCCAGATAATTCTTGACATCTATAAGATCCTGGCGACATGATACAAAAGAGCAAGCTATAAAATCCACATCGTTCTCTATACCGAATTTCAAGTCAGCCTTATCCTGTTCACTGAGATAAATCTGCTTGAGGACTTTATTGGGAAAACTCATACTTTTTCTGTTTGATATCTCCCCTCCGGCCAGGACCGTGCAAACTATATCCTGCCCGCGAACTTCCTTAACGGTAAAAATAAGGAGTCCGTTGTTTACAAGCACTCTGTCATTCGGTTTAAGCTCCTCATGTAGCTTCGGATAGCTCACGGAAACTATGTGTTCATCGCCCTCAACATCACGGGTAGTAAAGATGAATTCATCACCGTCATTCAGATACACTCTCTCTTTAGCGAAAGTTTTTATTCTATACTCCGGGCCTTTAGTATCCAGAAGAAGTGCAATCGGGAGGTTTAATTCATCGCGCACTTCCTTAATGAGGTTTATCTTTGCGAGATGCTCTTCATGTGTGCCGTGTGAAAAGTTGAGTCTGGCAACATTCATACCTGCTTTCGCCATACCGATAAGAACTTCTTTGTTATCACTGGCAGGACCGATTGTACAAACAATTTTTGTCTTTCTCAATGCAGGCAACTCCTTTTATTTTTAAATATTCTTATGAAACAATTCTACTACAAGCATTTTATGCTATCAACAATAAATATCTTACTTCATCTAATATATAACCGGTGGTGATCAAAATGGAAATAGCAGATAATCAGGCGGGCGAGCTTTTACACCTACTCATGGAGATGGGAGAAAAACTTTTCAATGCCGGCGCTGAAGTGAATCGTATAGAAGATACTATTTATCGAATGGGAATTGCTTACGGTGCCGTAAACATGAACGTATTCGTAATCACCTCAAGTATAGTGGTAACCATGCAAATGCCCAG
>CAZIHW010000081.1:0-6969 GCA_964539045.1 uncultured Eubacteriales bacterium
AAAAGATCGATTTTACGCAAATAAATCACAGTAAACTGTCTGTAAATTGTTCTGCCGCACGGGGTGAAAATCCGCCCTTTCTCAGGGCAAATATGCAAGCCTTATCCGCCAATTCTTTTTCATCCATCTCTATACCCTTGGCCTTGGCGAGTTTTAAAACTATCTCTATATAGAGCGGCTTTTGCGGCCTTACGAAAAGTATTGAGAGACCGAATCTGTCAGACAGCGAAATTTGCTCCTGGATAGTGTCCTGCCTGTGTATCTCGTCGCCCTCTCTGTCAGAGAACGATTCATGTATCAGATGACGTCGATTGCTCGTTGCATATATCACGGTATTATCGGTTGTCGCGGATGCAGAACCCTCAAGTATAGCTTTAAGAGAGCCGAGATTTTTATCCTCCCTGCCAAATGAAAGGTCATCAATAAATATTATGAATTTTAACGGATTATCACGAAGCTCCTCCATAATCAGAGGCAGCTCCTCTATTTGTTCCTTTCGTATCTCAACAAGCCGCAGACCACTTGAGGCAAACATATTCACAACAGCTTTTACAGATGAGGACTTTCCGGTACCTGCGTCGCCGACGAGCAATGTATTCGCTGCGGGTCTTCCCTCCAGCAAAGCCTTAGTATTGTCTATGAGGAGTCCCCTTTCCCTCTCATAACCGAAAAGTCTGTCCACTGTAGTCTTATCCGGAGATTTTACGGGAACTATCTCATGATTTACCAGGCGGAACATAGTATTGTGGGCATACATGCCGTATCCGGTACGACAAATATCCTTTATCCGGCTCCTGTACACACTCTCAAAGTCCAATCCGCGTGTGGTTTCAAACTTAGGCAGATATCCATCGTAGTGTATAAAGCATTCGATATCCTCAAATGTTATCGACGCCAATTCACCGAAAATCCCGAGTTCACCTTTCACACAATCATCAAGAATTTTAGGAATCGGCAAGCCTTTGGAGATAAGCTTTACATACTCGTTTTCATCGGTTGCCACAGCATCGGACAAATACTCTGAAAAATTATAGTTGTATTTAAAAAGTTCCGTCTCGAATTCGGCATATTTTTTTACACGCTCAACGGGCAAGGCCGACAGAAGAGCCTTGAAAGCCACTAAAACTCTGCCCTCTTTAACCCCTTTAAATACAACTATTGAGTCTATTTTCTTCTCAAATTCTCTGAATCGGTTTTCCATAATTACACTCCATAGAAAAATCGTAAACACACCCTGCTTAGACAGCGTCGTCCTCTGCGCCGAAATCCGTCGAAAATACCATCCGTTTTCGGTCACAGAGCTTTGCAGGGTGTGTTTTCAGCATTAAAGTCTGCTTATAATTTCCTTGGTTACGTCCTTTGTTCCGAGCGGCGTCTTTCCGCTGTTTCCTACTATGTCGGCTGTACGCAATCCATCATTCAGGAAAGAGTCAACAGCCTTTTCTATATCATCGGCCTCATCTGAGAGGGAGAATGAATATCTGAGCATCATAGCAGCGGAGAGTATTGTAGCTATAGGATTTGCTATACCTTTGCCGGCAATATCAGGCGCAGAACCGTGTATAGGCTCATACATACCCCTTGTAGTCTCATTGAGGGAGGCTGACGGCAGCATACCTATAGAGCCTGTTATCTGAGAAGCTTCGTCGGAGAGTATGTCGCCGAACATATTGGAAGTTACAACAACATCAAACTGAGCAGGATTCTTAACAAGCTGCATTGCGGCATTGTCGACGAGCATATCGGCACAGGTTACATCCGGATATTCTTCTGCTACCTCGTGTACAGTCTTTCTCCAAAGTCTGGATGTTTCAAGAACATTTGCCTTGTCTATGCTTATTACATTGCTCCTGCGTTTCTTCGCAGTTTCAAAAGCAACCCTTGCAATACGCTCTATTTCCATTCTCGAGTAGCACTCAGTATCATATGCCTCTTCACCGTACTTGCCCTCTCTGTAGCCTCTGTCGCCGAAATATATACCGCCTGTAAGCTCCCTTACAATCATGATATCAAATCCGTTTTTCACGATGTCAGGGCGCAAAGGACAATCTCCGGAGAGTGCCGGATAGAGCTTTGCCGGACGCAAATTTGTAAAAAGGCCAAGCGCAGAACGGATTCCCAGAAGTGCCTTTTCCGGACGCTTGTCTCCCGGAAGAGTATCCCACTTCGGTCCGCCTACCGCACCGAGAAGTACACTGTCGGAAGCAAGACAGCCGTCAACCGTCTCCTTGGGAAGCGGCTCACCTGTCTCATCAATGGCACATCCGCCGATAAGGTAAGATTTGAAGTTAAACTTATGACCGTACTTTTCACCGATTTTATCAAGTACCTCGGTGGCACTGTCCACTATTTCAGGGCCGATTCCGTCGCCCTTTAGAAGCGCAATATTGTATTCCATTTCTAAAACCTCTGTTCTGAAGATTTACGTTTCTTTAAATAATTCCGGCTTTGATGGACTCTACAAGTCCGCCGTTTGAGATGATGTTCTGTATAAACTCAGGGAAAGGCTCAGCCTTAAATGTTTCGCCTGTAGTCTCATTTGTTATAACGCCTGTATCAAGGTCAACAGACACACGGTCGCCGTCGTTTATACTATCAACCGCCTGCGGGCACTCAACTATAGCCAGGCCTATGTTTATGGCATTTCTATAGAAAATTCTGGCGAAACTCTTAGCTATAACTATAGAAATTCCGCTTGCCTTTATAGCTATCGGCGCATGCTCTCTGGAGGAACCGCAACCGAAATTATAACCACCGACCATGATGTCACCGTCGGAAATTTTGTTGTGGAATTCGAGGTCTATATCCTCCATGCAATGTACTGCCAATTCCTTCGGATCGCCGGTTGTAAGATACCTTGCCGGTATGATAACATCTGTATCTACGTTATCCCCGTACTTTACTACTTTACCTGTATTAACCATCAAAGCACCTCCCACGGAGCAGCGATCTTGCCCGCAATTGCACTTGCGGCGGCTACAGCCGGACTTGCAAGATAAACCTCGGACTCAGGATCGCCCATTCTTCCTACAAAGTTACGATTTGTTGTTGCAACGGCACGCTCACCCTTTGCCAAAATACCCATGTGACCTCCGAGACAAGGTCCGCAGGTAGGTGTCGAAACAACGCAGCCGGCCTCAATAAAGTCGGCGAGTATGCCCTCTTTCATGAGTCTCAGATAGATATCCTGAGTTGCCGGTATAATAATAGCCCTTACGTTAGGTGCTATCGTATGTCCCTTAATTATATCAGCGGCTTCTTTTATGTCTTTGTAAAGACCGTTTGTGCATGAACCGATAACGACCTGGTCTATGACAACCTCTCCGACCTCGTCGATTGTGCGGGTGTTTTCCGGTAAATGCGGAAAAGCAACAGTAGGACGCAATTCATCGAGATTTACCTCTACCACCTTATCGTAAACCGCATCTGCATCTGCCTCATAAACAACAGGCTCTCTGTCTGAGTGTTCGGCAATGTATGCCTTTGTGATCTCATCAACAGGGAAAATTCCGTTCTTGGCACCGGCTTCTATAGCCATGTTGGTTATAGTAAGTCTGTCTGCCATTGTAAGGCTTGCAACACCGTCTCCTGTGTACTCCATAGACTTATAGAGAGCGCCGTCAACGCCTATCTCACCTATGATGTGAAGAATAACATCTTTGCCGCTTACATACTGCGGAAGCTTTCCTTTGAGAACTACTTTTATAGCTGACGGAACCTTAAACCATGCTTTTCCGGTAGCCATACCGCAGGCCATATCCGTAGAACCGACACCTGTTGAAAAAGCTCCCAGGGCACCGTATGTGCATGTGTGTGAGTCAGCACCTATTACAACGTCTCCCGATACAACAAGGCCCTTCTCAGGCAGGAGAGCATGTTCTATGCCCATACGTCCGACGTCATAGAAGTTTACTATACCCAGTTCATTGCAGAAGTCTCTGCAAGTCTTTGTCTGTACTGCAGCTTTTATGTCCTTATTGGGGGTAAAATGATCCATTACCATAGTAACTTTTTCTTTGTCATAAACATCTTTTACGCCCATTTTTTTGAATTCCTTAATGGCAACCGGAGAAGTTACATCATTACCGAGAACTCTATCCAGATTAACAAGCACAAGCTGCCCGGCTTCAACCGAATCAAGTCCTGCGTGTGCCGCAAGGATTTTTTGGGACATTGTCATTCCCATTTTCCTCACTCCATTTCTTACTTTTTGTTTATTATAGCTCCCTTATCAGCAGATGAAACCATCTGTGAATAACGCTTGAGATATCCTGTGATATCGTCTCTCTGCGGGAGCTTGTCCTCTGCCTTTCTCCTGGCTATCTCCTCATCGGAAACCTTAAGCTCAATACTGTAATTCGGGATATCAATAGATATTATATCGCCCTCATGAACATAAGCTATAAGGCCGCCGGAAGCCGCCTCAGGAGATACATGTCCTATAGCGGCGCCCCTTGTAGCACCGGAGAAACGACCGTCAGTGATAAGAGCTACCTCTTTATCAAGACCCGCTCCTGCAATAGCAGAAGTCGGCGAGAGCATCTCTCTCATTCCCGGACCGCCTGCAGGACCCTCGTATCTTATTACGACTACGTCTCCCGGATTTATGCCGCCGTCATAAATAACCTTTATGGCTTCCTCTTCGCTGTTGAACACTCTTGCCGGACCCTCATGCTTAAGCATTTCGGGAGCAACGGCACTTCTCTTTACAACGCATCCGTTCGGAGCAAGATTACCCTTAAGGGCTGCTATACCGCCGGTTTTTGAGAAAGGATTATCTATGTCTCTGATAATATTTTTATCAAGGTTTACGGCATTCTCTATATTTTCACCGAGTGTTTTTCCGGTTATTGTCATAACATCCGTATTTATAAGATTTGCACGTGAAAGCTCAGCGAGTACGGCATAAACACCGCCCGCCTCATTCAGATCCTCCATATAAGTTGTACCGGCAGGAGCCAAATGACAGAGATTCGGTGTATGCTCACTTATCTCATTTACCATGTCGAGGTTAAATTCTACATCGCATTCATTAGCTATTGCCGGCAGATGAAGCATAGAGTTTGTGGAGCATCCGAGTGCCATATCCGCTGTTATAGCATTCTTTATGGCATCAGCTGTCATAATATCTCTCGGTTTTATATCTTTTCTTACAAGCTCCATAACTTGCATACCGGCACGTTTGGCAAGTTCTATTCTGGCAGAATACGGAGCAGGAATAGTTCCGTTTCCGGAAAGAGCCATACCCAGAACTTCGGTAAGGCAATTCATGGAGTTTGCTGTATACATGCCCGAACAAGATCCGCAAGACGGACAGGTCTTCTTTTCAAACTCCGTTAATTTCTCATCGTCTATCTTTCCTGCGCTATAAGCGCCAACCGCTTCAAACATACTTGAAAGACTGGTTTTCTTACCCCCGACTCTTCCGGCTAGCATAGGACCTCCGCTGATAAAAACTGTCGGTATGTTAAGCCTTGCAGCAGCCATAAGAAGTCCCGGAACATTCTTGTCACAGTTAGGTATCATTACAAGTCCGTCAAATCCATGAGCCATAACCATGGCCTCTGTAGAATCTGCTATGAGATCACGTGTTACAAGTGAATACTTCATTCCGATGTGACCCATTGCTATTCCGTCACAAACAGCTATAGCGGGGAACATGATAGGAGTACCACCTGCCATAGCCACACCGAGCTTTACAGCTTCACATATCTTATCCAGGTTCATGTGACCGGGAACTATTTCATTATATGAACTTACAATACCTATAAGCGGACGTCTCAACTCGTCGTCGGTGAGACCGAGAGCATGATAAAGAGAGCGATGCGGTGCATTTGAAAATCCGTCGACTACTTTATCTTTAATCATTTTAGTTTCCTCCCGTATATAGTTTCCTCATGTATAAAAACATAGGGTTGTACGGGCTGCCCCGCACAACCCCAGGAAAATCATCAGTTGTTGATGAGCTTATCTTCATCGCTCCATGAGTAAAGAGCACGGATCTCCTTACCTACAACTTCTGCAGGATGCTCTGCGTGAATCTTTCTCATAGCATTGAAATGAACCTGGCTGCCTGCATCTGACATATCAAGAAGGAAGTCCTTAGCAAATGTACCGTCCTGAATATCAGAAAGAATCTTCTTCATAGCCTTCTTTGTATCCTCTGTGATAATCTTAGGACCTGTGATGTAATCACCGTATTCGGCTGTGTTTGATATTGAGTAACGCATACCCTCAAAACCACTCTGATAAATAAGATCGACAATGAGCTTCATCTCATGGATACATTCAAAGTAAGCGTTTCTCGGGTCATATCCTGCCTCACAAAGAGTCTCAAATCCGGCCTGCATAAGAGCGCAAACACCACCGCAGAGAACAGCCTGCTCACCGAAGAGGTCAGTTTCTGTCTCTGTTCTGAAGTTAGTCTCAAGAACACCGGCACGGGCTCCGCCGATACCGAGTGCATAAGCAAGACCTATGTCGAGAGCATCTCCCGTAGCATCCTGCTCAACAGCTATAAGACAAGGAACGCCCTTACCTACCTGATATTCTGAGCGAACAGTATGTCCCGGTCCCTTAGGAGCAACCATTATAACGTTTACATCCTTAGGAGGCTTGATGCAACCAAAGTGAATATTGAAACCATGAGCAAAAGCAAGTGTCTTACCGGCTGTAAGATTCGGCTCGATGCTCTCTTTGTAGAGCTTTGCCTGCTTTTCATCATTTATAAGAATCATAATTATATCTGCTGCTTTTGCAGCCTCGGCAGATGTCATAACTTTAAGACCGGCATCCTCAGCCTTCTTCCAGCTCTTTGAGCCTTCATAGAGACCTATAATAACATTAACCCCTGAATCATGAAGGTTGAGCGCATGTGCATGACCCTGTGAGCCATAACCTATAATTGCAACTGTTTTTCCGTCAAGTCTTGAAAGGTCACAATCTTGCTGATAAAAAATTCTGTTAGCC
>CAZIHW010000082.1:0-4658 GCA_964539045.1 uncultured Eubacteriales bacterium
GGAGCAAACCGGCAGGGCTGCAGTTGAATCCATAACAAATTCAATAATCGTTCCGATAGAAAACAGAATATTCGGACTTATCTCAGGGGTAAGGTTTACCTGTACGCAAGCTGATATAGAGAAAATTCTTTTCGAGGCCGCAGACATGGTCGATGCTGATTCTGCAGGTATGCAGAAAGCAAAGGAATTGTTTAAGGAATACTGCGCCCCCGAATTGGCCGGGATTATTCACGCAAACCTCCCCGATTTGTTTTCGGGGGAGGACGATCTGGAGACTCAGGCACGACAAAAAGTAAGTTCATCTATAGATAAATCCTACGCCGAACTTTTTGCGCAGCTGTCAAAGTTTACAGATGACCTGGAGTCGGAGTTTAACAAAAAAATCAATGCCAGGTTGGAGGAAGGAAAGGAAAATATAAAGGACGACCTCAGGGAAATCATCAAAGAGTATTCTGAAAAAGCCGATGAGTTTTCAATAACCGGGAAATCTCAAAATAAATCAACACTCGTAGTGTCTTCAGGTTTCGGAATGACGTACGGGGATTATTTAAATCTGATGATATTTACTGCGCTGAACAGTGTGAAATCAAATAATTCTATGCTTAAGAGATGTGCAGTTGTTATGCAAATAAATTGCTCGGGGGAGGACGAAACTTTTGATATAAGAAAGTGTCACAAGTCGGTTTCTCTGAAAGTAAAATCCGAAATAGGGAGATATAGTCTTGAAAAAGAGAGGGTGTTTACCTATTAATCCGGGAAGAAATGAAGGTATGTATACGCTTGAAGGGGCCATTACAATAACGGTATTTACTGCACTTTTCATGATGCTTCTCTCCCTGTTGTCGGTGATTCAGGTTAAGGCAGTTATTCAGAAGGCATTAAACGAGACGGCGCTTGAAGTATCCCAGAAAGCTTATGTTGAAGAATATACGGACGAATTGGTTTTTTCTTATAAGGACATATTTTATGAGCGGTTGAATGAATTTTCCGAAGACATGGAGAATTGGCTTATCGGGCGTGGCATAGAAGACGGAGTTTCAGGTATACGCTTTGATAAGAGCGATGTATTTTCCGGAGATAAATATGTAGACCTTATCATATGCTACGATCTCAAGGTAAACACATTTGGTTTTTTAGAAAAAAACCTTTCGGTAGAGCAAAGAGCAAAGACTATGGCGTGGCTTCCTTTGGATTATGATATGAATTCATCGGATGGTTTGTATAACACGTCAAGCATATGGAGCGAGAACCAGCTTGTGAGGGGAAAATACTTTGTAAGTACGTTAAAATTACAGTATCCCGAAAAGGCTGTAAAAAGCGGAATAGGTATTGATCTCTTTGACAGAGATTATAGGATCGCAACTGAGATTTATTCCATGAATGTATTTTCTGAAAGCTATACAAATTTTGATGAAGGGAAAGACGAATTGTACCTTCAGCTCAGTGACTACGCGGAAAAAATAAAGAAAGATGTTGAAGGCTCAAAAGGTCTTATAGATATGGATGATGGGTCGAGGGTGATGTTGGATTCATCTGCACATATGAGACTTTTGATTGTTGTTCCTGAGGAAGCAAAGAGTAAAACAGATATCAAATCCCGATTATCGGAAACTGCCGGAAGGGTGGAGTCGGAACACGGCATATCTATCGAGTTTGCGTATATGGAGAAAGCACTGAATGATTGAATATTTTATATACATAATTGTTTTTATTTCTTTGGTTATTGCATCGGTTTGTGATATAAGGAAGAGAATAATTCCGAATTTGATCCCGTGTGTGATTGCCGGTGCCGCTGTCTTAAAGGCAGTAGTATTATCTGATATAAAATCGCAGATTATAGGCTTTGTTTTCGCGGCCTCGGTGTGTGCCTTATGTATATTCTTCACATCGGGAGGACTCGGACTCGGTGATGCAAAGCTTATGTCTGCATTGGGGGCGCTCCTTGGATTCAGTGAATTTGCGGAAGCACTTTTCATAACATGTATCGCTTCAGGTATAGTAGCTGCATTTTTGCTTGTCTCCGAGCGAATAGAAAAGGACGAGACACTCCCCTTTGCGCCTTTTATACTCGTGGGAGTTGTCGGAGGAGTGTTGATATGAAGAGAATTTTTTGTGCCTTGGCACTTGTTTTAATTTGTGTGTGCGGATGGGTGTCTGTCATATATTCACACAATGACTCAGGAATTGCATTTGATGATTTGATGCAGGAAGCACAGGGATATTATGAGAAAAAGATCTATGACGAAGCTCTTACAAATTACCGTTTGGCTTTAGAGATAAAACCAAAGAACAAGGACGTACTTTTCGGTATGGCAGAAACTTATTTTCAACTAAAGGAATACGATAAAACGGTGTTGTACTGTGAAAAAGTTTTGGCCTTGGAAAAGGGAAATGCAAAGTCTGCCATTCTTGCCGCAAGGGCATACGAGAAAATGGGAGAGCTGAAAAACGCCGCAAAGATACTGGGCGGGGTTGAAGGTGACAAGCGTGCTGCGGAATTTTTGAAAAAGTTAAAATCCTCATATACATTGAAGTATTTCCCGGAAATTGAAGAAGTTGATGAATGGTTTTCCGTGTCTGAGAAGACCATGTGCAGGGTTTCATCTAAAAATAAGTACACTTTTTATGATGAAAAGGGTAAAGAGTGTATGAAAATCTCTCAAACAGAACTGGGTATAGCAGGAAGTGGAGGAGAATATCTTTTCCCGGCAGTGAATGACGGAAAGTGGTGTTATGTGGATGAAACCGGAAGCAGGAGGCTCGTGCCGGATAAGGATTATGATTATCTCGGTCCCTTTTGTAACGGTCTTGCGGTTGCAAAGAGCGGCGACACATACGGTTATGTGGATAAAGAGTTCAATGAGCACGCTTTTGAGTTTACATATGCCGGAAACTTTAATAACGGAAAGGCCTCAGTCAAAAAAGACGATACTATTAAGATAATAAATACCTCGTTTAATGTTATTGAGGAAACGCCATATGAATATGTGGTCTCGAATACATACGGGGATACTATATTTGAAGATAAAATTGTAGGAAAAAACGGTTCGATTTGTGCCATATGTGATATAAGCTCTACCCCACATGAGCTATTTAAAGCCGATTATATATGCTATCCTTCCGCCACCTGTGAACCACTTGCGTTCAGAAGCGGGGACAGATGGGGATATGTATCAAAAAGCGGCAAAGTGGTGATAAACCCCGAGTTTTACGGTGCAAAATCCTTTTCAAACGGGCTCGGAGCGGTAAAAATGGAGTCAAAGTGGGGGTATGTGGACATAACCGGAGAAACAATAATAGAGGAAAACTTTGATTTTGCCGGCAATGTATCCAAAGAAGGTACCGCATGGATCTCAAATAATGCGGGGTTTGCACTTATGTCCATATCCGTATTTGAGAAGGAGGAGACAAAATGACGGAAAAAGAACAATATCATACTGCAAAGCTCTATATTGATAAACTGGCTTGCGGGATAAATCCTTTGGATAATGTTGAAATGCATGAAGATGAACTGCTGAACAACGTTTATATGTGTCGAATGTTCAATTTTGTATCTGATGTGTTGGGAAAAGTGATAGAAAATGATTATATGATTACAATACCTAACCGAAAGAAGTCAAAATTCAGGATTACCGAAAATCAACGGGAAGTAATAACCATATCGGAAAATCCTGTTAAATTAACGGTGATTTCCCATCGTGTGCAAAGGGCGTTGGATCCGGATGTGAAAACGGTTTCCGGAATAAGAATGGCTCAATGGCTTGAAAAAGAGGGGATGCTTGAAAGCGTAATGCGAAACGGGAGGATGCATAGGGAGGCGACTAAGAAAGGAAATGCGATCGGCATCAGCACAAAGGTTGAGAAACAGGGTGACAAGGAATATGTTTCAAACCTCTATGATATGAATGCCCAGGCGTTTATTATCGCGAATCTTGAAAATATAGCCTCATACCAGGACATAAGAAACAGTCTGTAGAATATAGCTAAGGCTATGAAACACTGTCGAATATAAAAGATATAGTCAAGGATATAAAAAGAAACCCGAACAATGTGGTACACCACAAGTTCGGGCTTGTCTTTTTATTTTGCAGTGATTTATACAAATCAAAAGAAACTTTAATCACATGAAATTTTAATCAGGGGACACCTTAATCAGTTGGGGCTTTGCCGGACCAAAATACATAATCCTGGATAAGAACGGCTCTGGTAAAAGATGCCTCACGGCCGTCTATACGAACCGGTTGAGCCATAAGAAAGTATTCGCCGTCACAGGGGACATCTGTCAAATCCAGCCCCTCAAGTAAAACCGTACCGCTTCCAAGGATTGCACGATGTGATCCGATTTCATCGTTCCCGCCTATGGAAATTTTATCGTATCCTATGAGGTCATATCCTATGTCGGCAATGTCGTCTGCGGCTCCGGCAAAGAGTTCGGTTGTATCGTTGGTTCGAAGTATGATTTTCTTTGCATCTTCAGGAAAGAGGTCCTCTACAACTTTGCCGGTTATGGGGCCTTCCGGAAGGGTTATAATCTGCACCGGGCCTATAAATTTTTCCAGCGGGATATCATCTATTGTCTTCGCATCCTCTTCTTCGAAAAAATGCGACGGAGCATCCACATGGGTACCTGTATGCAAGCTTGCGTAAATTGCCGAAAG
>CAZIHW010000083.1:0-4200 GCA_964539045.1 uncultured Eubacteriales bacterium
TTTGGATCTGACACTTGATTGCGGACAGGCATTCCGCTGGAATAAAAATGAGGATGGAAAATGGTGCGCTGTCGTAAGCGGGATTGTAAACAATTCACCATGTAGCAAATATGTGGAGATCGAACAGGAGCTTTCCCCCGATAGAAAAACCGCTACATTGACCTTCTACGGTGCAACAGAGGATGAGGTCGAAAAGTTTTGGAAACCATATTTCGACCTGGACCGGGATTATGATGAAATCTGCGAAGTTCTGCGCTGTGACGGCAATATAAACAAAGCCATAGATGAGTTCTACGGCATAAGAATATTAAACCAGGATCCATGGGAAACACTCTGCTCCTTTATCATTTCACAAAATAACAACATTCCCAGAATAAAGGGTATTATAGATAGACTATGCGAGAATTTCGGGGAACAGGTAGTCCCGCCGTGTGCTTCTTATCCGAACGGCTTATATTCATTTCCGTCAGCTGAAACCATCGCAAAGCTCGAGCCCGAGGATCTGGCGCCTCTGAGGGCAGGTTTCAGGAACAAATATATAATAGACGCCGCAAGGAAAGTGGCCTCAGGTGAGGTAGACCTAGGTAAAATAAGAAAGCTCCCGCTCGAAGAAGCGGAAGCCGAACTTATTAAGATTAAAGGAGTAGGGTCAAAGGTTGCCCAATGTGCCCTTCTTTACGGATGCGGTCAGATAGATGCTTTCCCGATCGATGTATGGGTGAAACGAATAATGAGCGAGATGTATCCCGAAGGACTCTCCGAGTGCACACAAGGAATACGCGGTATCGCACAGCAGTATCTGTTTCACTGGAGAAGAAATTCAGTATTGACCGAATTTCATTCCGAATGACAATGGATCCTACCTCACTCTGTAAGAAACGGCAGCGAAAGATATCTGTCCCCGGTATCAGGTAAAATTGCCGCTATTGTTTTCCCGGCATTCTCTTCGCGCTTAGCAAGCTCTATTGCAGCATAAACGGCAGCGCCTGATGAAATGCCGACCAGTATCCCTTCCGACTTACCTATGGACTTCACCGTATCAATGGCATCTTTGTCGGTTACGGTTACTATCTCATCATATATGGAGGTATTGAGTACCTGCGGAACAAAACCCGCTCCTATACCCTGTATTTTATGGGAACCGGATACCCCTGTTGACAGAACCGCCGATGAAGCGGGCTCCACAGCCACAACTTTTATGTCGGGCTTCTTCGATTTCAGATACTCTCCAACTCCGGTTATCGTTCCGCCGGTTCCTACACCGGCTACAAAAATATCAATATCACCAGCTGTGTCCTCCCAAATCTCGGGACCTGTGGTGAGCATGTGAGCTCTCGGATTTGCAGGATTAACAAATTGACTCGGAACGAAGCTGTTAGGAATTTGCTCCGCCAACTCATTTGCCTTGGCGATAGCACCCTTCATTCCCTGCGTACCGTCAGTCAAAACAATTTCAGCCCCGTATGCCTTCATTAACTTCCGGCGCTCTACACTCATAGTTTCAGGCATTACTATGACTATCCTGTATCCCCTTGAAGCCGCAACAGACGCAAGCCCTATCCCCGTATTACCCGAGGTGGGTTCAATGATTACTGAGTCTTCTTTCAAAAGACCGTTAGATTCAGCTTCATCGATCATTGCTTTTGCTATTCTGTCTTTAACAGATCCCGCCGGATTAAAATATTCCAGCTTTGCGACTATTTTTGCACTTAAATTGTTTTCCCTCTCTATATGAGTCAGTTCTACCATCGGAGTTTTTCCGATAAGTTGATCAACTGAAGTATATATATTCTTAGCCATATTATCTCCTCCGCTTATTTCACAATTTCAAACCCGTGTTTTAAGTCTTCAATAATATCTGTAATATGTTCTGTACCGATGGACAGTCTTATAGTATTCGGCTTGATTCCGCATGCGAGCAACTCACTCTCACTCATTTGGGAATGGGTAGTGGAAGCAGGATGGATAACAAGGCTCTTAACATCTGCCACATTGGCGAGCAAAGAGAAAAGTTTCAAACCTTCCGTAAATTTTCTGGCAGTCACAGAATCTCCCTTTATATCAAATGTGAATATTGAAGCTGCGCCATCAGGAAAATATTCATTGTATAATTCCTTCTGTCTGCCGGTCGAGAGTGACGGATGATTTACCCTTTCAACTTGCGGATGGTTATTCAGAAATTCAACTACCTTCAATGCATTCTCGACATGTCTTTCCAATCTGAGTGAGAGTGTTTCCAATCCCTGTAAAAGAAGGAATGAATTGAAAGGCGATATTGTGGCACCCTGATCCCTCATCAATGTGGTTCGAAGCTTAACTATATAGGCTTGCTCCTTGCAAGCATCGGAGAAAATCACCCCGTGATATGATGGGTTGGGCTTCGTGAGCCCCGGGAACTTGTCATTTGCTGCCCAATCGAATTTTCCGGAATCGACAACAACTCCGCCCATTACGGTTCCGTGTCCACCTATGAATTTTGTTGCAGAATGAACAACTATATCGGCGCCGTACTCTATAGGTCTCAGATAAAAAGGTGTGGCAAAGGTATTGTCTACAATTAA
Source organism: uncultured Eubacteriales bacterium (assembly GCA_964539045.1). Lineage (GTDB taxonomy): Bacteria > Bacillota > Clostridia > Oscillospirales > Acutalibacteraceae > UBA1227. Next base: position 2,562 of record CAZIHW010000083.1, read on the forward strand.
CGGAATACCATTCTCATGAGCTATATCAGCCACAGCCCTGATGTCAACAATATCGGAATTCGGATTTCCGAGAGTTTCCGCATAAACAAGCTTTGTATTATCCTTTATGGCACCCCTGAAATTTTCGGGATCCGAAGGATCTACAAAAGTTACATCGATACCTTGATCTGCCAATGTATTTGCGAATAAGTTGTATGTACCGCCGTATAAGTTAGTAGAGGATACAATGTGATCTCCCGCTCTCGCTATATTTTGAACGGCATATGTTATGGCGGCTGAACCGGATGCGGTTGCGAGAGCGCCAACACCACCCTCAAGGGCTGCTATCCGTTCCTCAAAAACTGATGAAGTAGGATTCATCAGTCTCGTGTATATATTTCCTCTCTCGCTCAGCCCAAAACGGTTTGCAGCCTGAGCCGAATCCTTAAATACATAAGATGTGGTTGCATATATCGGCACCGCCCTGGCATCAGTTGTAGGATCCGGTGCCTCCTGACCTGCGTGTACTTGTAATGTTTCAAATCTATATTTTGCCATTTCAATCATTTCCTTTCGATCTTTAAAGATTTTGTTATCTAGTCTGACGGCTGGTTGAAACAACAGCACATTCGACCGAAACGGAAATTGGCCCTGAGCAAACTTAAAAATACGTTACGCATCTAAAACCCACCTCTTTTATAGGATATACAGATTATATCACTATTTCCTAGTATGTCAATAGGCTTTAAGCGCAAAAAAAATCGTCGCTTGCTATAGTAGCTTGCGACGATTTGTGGTGAAGCGAAGGAGTCAATATCCGAACTCGTGATTGTTACGGTATTGTTCCCCGAAATATTGAATGTCAATACGATTCTTCGACCTTTGTCCCCGTCGTCATAGATGAAGACGGAATTTACCAATGTATCGATTATCCTACGCTGATATTCAACATCTTTAATATCTCCGCTCTTGAACGATGTGAGCCAATACACTATGTGCTCTTTCGTCAAGGGCGGTTTTTTTATTTCTTCTTTAGCGATCTGACACTCCAAGTCCTGACGTTCCAGTTCTAGTTCTTCAAGTCTCTCCTTTGTTGTTGGTGTGATAATTCCCTGCTCAATGGCAGTCAATAGATTTTTGATTTTCTTATTTGTCTCTCGCAACAAACTCTGTAGACCTGTGAGTACCGATGTGTCGTGTAGATCCTTTTCTATGATCTCCATTGTTCGAGTTGCTATGAGGTCGATGTTCTCGTCTGTGAGGACGTTCTGTACCGTGTACCGGACTACAAGTTCCTCCAACCAGTCCTTCTTTTCTGCCTTCTTATCACAGGCGTGATTTTTCTTTCTATTTATACATTTATAGTAATAGTGGCGTTTACCAGTTTTAGACGTACCGCTCTCACCTACCATGTTATGACCACAGTGACCGCAGAACAGCTTTGTGGTTAATAAGTAGTCCTCGTTTGCCTTACTTCTTGCTCTAGCAGCGTAATTGTGTTTGATCGTGGCCTGTACCTTATCGAACAGTTCTCGGCTGATTATAGGCGGTATGGCGTCCTCTATTTCCACATCGTCATATTTATATACACCAATATATTTTTTATTCCTTAGAATCCTATGCAAGCTGTTTCTCGTAAATGCATTTCCTAGAGACGTTT
>CAZIHW010000084.1:0-17496 GCA_964539045.1 uncultured Eubacteriales bacterium
TTGTATTATCAAACAAGCTCAATTATGCACATCTCAGCTGCATCGCCGCGACGTGGGCCTGTCTTTATAATACGGCAGTAACCGCCGTTAACATCCTTGTACTTAGGACCGATTTCATCAAAGAGCTTCTTTACTACGTCCTCTTTTGTGACATAGCCAAGAACCTGTCTCTTTGCTGCAAGAGTGTCATTCTTAGAGATAGTAATCATCTTCTCTGTCATTGAACGCACTTCTTTTGCACGGGTAACGGTGGTTTCAAGTCTACCATTTTCAAGCAAATAAGTAACCATTCCGCGAAGCATTGCCTTGCGGTGATCACTTGCTCTTCCGAGCTTTCTTGTACCTGGCATTTGTAAACACTCCTTCCCTTATTCGTCTTCTTTACGAAGAGCGAAGCCGAGAGAATCAAGTTTTGCTACAACCTCATCAAGAGACTTCTTACCGAGGTTGCGAACCTTCATCATATCGTCTTCAGACTTATTTGTAAGGTCTTCTACTGTATTGATGCCTGCTCTCTTAAGGCAATTGAATGAACGAACAGACAAATCAAGTTCTTCAATGGTCATCTCCAAAACTTTTTCTCTTGAGTTGTCATCCGGCTCAACGAGAACGTCTGCTATGAATTCATTTTCAGACAAGTCTATAAACAACTTGAGGTGATCGTTGAGGATCTTGGCACCAAGCGATACAGCCTCTTTAGCTGAGATAGTACCGTTTGTCCATACTTCCAATGTAAGCTTATCAAAGTCTATTCTCTGACCTACACGAGTATTCTCAACAGTATAATTAACCTTTAAAACAGGTGTATATATAGAGTCGATTGCAATAACACCGATAGGTGGCTGCATTTCTGCTTTGTTTCTCTCAGCAGAGATGTATCCACGTCCTATATCAACAGTCATTTCCATTGAGAGTTTGGCATTCTTGTCGAGTGAAGCAATGTGGAGATCCGGGTTGAATATTTCTATTTCTGAATCGCCTTTTATATCTCCGGCTGTTACTTCGCCCTCGCCCGAGGCCTCAATGTAAACAGTCTTAGGACCATCGCCGTTTATTTTAAGGATAACGCTCTTCAAGTTAAGAACTATTTCCGTTACGTCTTCTTTTACGCCCGGAATCGTTGAGAACTCATGGAGAACGCCATCTATCTTAACGGATGTTATGGCATAACCCGGAAGAGATGAAAGAAGAACTCTGCGCAGGCTGTTACCTACTGTTGTTCCGAAACCTCTCTCGAGTGGTTCAAGAGTGAACTTGCCATAAGTGTCGCCTTCCAAATCGAAACATTCGATCTTTGGCTTTTCGATACCTATCATTCAAAACCCTCCTTAAAATTTGTAATGCATTATGCTTCTATGCTGCATTATTTGGAGTAGAACTCAACGATGTAATGCTCTTCAACAGGAGCAGCAATCTGCTCACGTTCAGGAAGATTAACAACCTTACCTGTTGTTGCATCTTTCTCAAGCCATGTTGGTACTGGTCTTGAATTGTTAGCTTCAACAATTGTTTTGAAGCTTTCAGTATCAGCACTCTTCTCCTTAATTGATATTACGTCACCTGCTTTAAGAAGATAAGACGGAACGTCAACCTTCTTACCGTTTACCTTGTAGTGACCGTGAACAACAAGCTGTCTTGCCTGTTGACGTGAATTTGCCCAACCGAGCAAATAAACTACATTGTCGAGACGGCTCTCACAAATTCTGAGCAAGTTTTCACCTGTCATACCCTCCTGCTTTTCAGCCATGAGGAAATATTTATGGAACTGTCCTTCCTGAATACCATAGTATCTTCTGGCCTGCTGCTTTGTGCGAAGCTGGATACCATATTCAGAACTCTTCTTTCGACCCTGTCCATGCTGACCCGGAGCATATGAACGACGCTCGAAAGCGCACTTACCTGTGTAACATCTGTCACCCTTGAGGAAAAGCTTCTTGCCCTCACGGCGGCACTGTTTACAAACCGCACCGGTATATCTTGACATATTGTTGCACCTCCTATTATACGCGTCTTCTCTTTGGCGGGCGGCAGCCGTTGTGTGGAATCGGAGTAACGTCCTTTATGGAAGTTACTTCAAGACCTGCTGTCTGCAAAGCTCTGATTGCAGCTTCGCGTCCTGCTCCCGGACCCTTAACAAAAACTTCAACAGTCTTCATACCATGATCAATAGCAATTTTTGCAGCTGTTTCAGCAGCAGTCTGTGCTGCGAATGGGGTAGATTTCTTTGAACCTCTGAAGCCCATCTCGCCTGCGCTTGCCCATGATACAGCGTTACCCTGTACATCAGTGATAGTAACGATTGTATTGTTGAAAGTGGATTGGATATGTGCCGAACCGCGGTCTATATTCTTGCGGTCACGACGTCTACGTGTGGCTGTGGTCTTTTTTGCCGAACCTTTAATAGCCAATTGTACCCCTCCCTAATTACTTCTTCTTGTTTGCTACAGTCCTCTTCGGACCCTTGCGTGTACGAGCATTTGTCTTAGAACGCTGTCCTCTTACCGGAAGACCCTTTCTATGACGAACGCCACGGTAGCAGCCGATTTCTATAAGTCTCTTAATATCAAGAGCAGTTTCGCGGCGAAGGTCACCCTCAACCTGTACATTGTGATCAATGTACTCACGAAGCTTTGCTACATCTTCTTCTGTCAAATCCTTTACTCTTGTATCAGGATTTACGCCTGTAGTCTTAATGATATCTTTTGCTGTTTTAGCACCGATACCGTAGATGTATGTGAGAGCTACCTCAATCCTCTTCTCTCTCGGTAAATCTACACCTGAAATACGAGCCATTTCTGCACCTCCAAAATAGTGATTTTGTTATTAGAGCTACAATTAGCCCTGGCGTTGCTTGTGCTTAGGGTTTTCACAGATAACCATTACTTTTCCCTTGCGCTTAATTACTTTGCACTTTTCGCACATTTTCTTTACAGAAGGTCTGACTTTCATTGTGTTACCTCCTAAAACTAAACTTTGTGTTTACTCATTACTTTGATCGCCATGTTATACGCCCGCGAGTAAGGTCATATGGCGACATTTCAACCGTTACTTTATCGCCCGGAAGGATACGAATGTAATTCATTCTGAGTTTTCCGGAAATATGGGCTAAAATTTGGTGACCGTTCTCTAGTTCAACCTGAAACATTGCGTTCGGTAAAGCTTCGATAACAGTACCCTCAATTTCGATCATATCCTGCTTTGACATAAATTAACCTCCAAACTTAAGTTCCACTTTAAATTCTGGTCAGAATTACCGGACCATTGTCCGTAATTGCAACCGTGTGTTCAAAATGGGCTGAAAGTTTTCCATCGGCCGTTTTTACCGTCCACCCGTCGGATAACTGTTTAATCTTATAGGTGCCCTCATTTATCATGGGCTCTATAGCAATAGTCATTCCGGGCAAAAGACGTATGCCTCTGCCGGCTGTACCGAAGTTTGGTACTCCGGGGTCTTCATGAAGTTTAGTGCCGACTCCGTGTCCTTCGTATTCACGAACGACACCGTAACCTCGGCTCTCACAATACTCTTGTATTGCGTGTCCGATGTCTCCGATTCTGCCGCCAGCGACAGCCGCTTCAATACCTTTGTAAAGTGACTCTTTAGTGGTGTCGCACAACCGCTGCGCTTCCGGAGATATTTCTCCGACCGCGAATGTAGCAGCATTATCGCCGTTGTATCCGTTGATTTTCGCGCCGAGATCTATAGAAACTATATCTCCCGCCTTAAGGATACGTTTTTTACTCGGTATTCCATGAATAACCTCGTCGTTTATGGAAATACATGCAGTGCCGGGAAAACCATAAAGTCCCAGGAAGTTGGGTTCCGCTCCCTGTTTGACTATATAATCATGGGCAATCTTATCGATTTCCCACGTTGAAACGCCCGGTTTTACAGCTTCCCCTGCAACTTGTAGTGCTTCCGCAGAAATTCTGCAAGCCGTTTTCATGAACTCAAGTTCATGAGATGTTTTAAGCACTATCATGTATTAGTCCTCTAGTGCATTGATAACGCGGGCTGTTATTTCAGCCACATCTCCAATGCCTTCTACTATTGAAAGTTTTCCCGTCTTCTCATAGTAGTCTTTAAGTGGTTCCGTTTGCTCATGATAAACCTTCAGTCTATCGGCAACCGTTTCGGGAGCATCGTCCTTGCGCTGAACAAGTTCTGCTCCGCAGCTGTCACAAATACCGTCTTTGGCAGGTTTCTTGAAAAGAAGATGATAAGAAGCACCGCATGATGAACATACTCTTCTTCCTGTCATTCTCTCCATTATGCTTTCATCGGGAACTTCGATATCCACAACCTTATCGATAGAAATTCCCATAGCATCAAGAGCCTCCGCCTGGGGGATTGTTCTCGGAAAACCGTCAAGAATAAAACCGTTTTCGCAGTCGCCCTTTGCAAGACGTTCTTTGATGATGCCGATAACAACATCGTCAGGAACCAATTTTCCTGCTTCTGTATAAGACTTAGCCTTAAGTCCCATCTCCGTTCCGTTTTTCAAAGCTTCACGGATGATATTACCGGTAGAAATTGTCGGTATAGAATACTTATCGGCGATTATCTCAGCCTGTGTACCCTTACCTGCGCCCGGAGCGCCTAAGAATATTATCTTCATACCTTGCACCTCTGAATTATCAATCAAGGAATCCCTTATAATGACGCATCATCATCTGAGACTCGAGTTGTCTTACAGTCTCAAGAGCAACACCAACCAAAATGATTACGGATGTACCGCCGAGTGAGATATTCATCGGCTTTCCGCAGAGTGTTGTGATCTGAGAGAAAACTATAGGAAGAATTGCAACAACGCTTATAAGAAGAGCGCCGAGCAATGTGATTCTTGAAAGAACCTTTGCAATGTAATCCGATGTCGGCTTACCGGGTCTTATTCCCGGAATAGAACCGCTGTTCTTACGGAGGTTGTTAGCCATTTCAATCGGATTATACTGTATTGTCGCATAGAAATATGCGAAGAATATAATCAAAAGGAAATAGATAATTCCGTAGAACCAGTTTGATGAATCAAACAAACCGAAGAACTTATCCCAAAAGCTTCCCTGGGCAATTTTTCCTGCAAGGAACATTTCGATTGTAGGAGGAAGCGAAAGAATTGAACTTGCAAAGATTATCGGCATAACACCTGACATGTTAACCTTTATCGGCATGTTCGTATTCTGTCCTCCGTACATTTTACGTCCTACCACACGCTTTGCATATGCAACAGGAAGTCTTCTTTCCGAATTGTCGATCCATACTATGAACACTACGAGAGCTATCATTATGATGAGAGCTAACGGAGCGAACAAATAGTAAAGTCCGCCATACTGGAAATATCCGAAGATATAAGTAAGTGTTGTCGGTATACGTGAAACGATACCGGCGAAAAGTATCATTGAAATTCCGTTGCCGATTCCCTTCATGTTTATAGCCTCACCCATCCACATAAGAAGGCAAGAGCCTGCTGAGAGAACCAGGATTATCGTAAGAGCTTGAAGTGCTGCAGAGAAACCTGTAAAAGCGTTTCCGTTTGCATCAGTTACGATAAATCCGCCGCTGCGGAGATAGAAGAAGTAAGCTGTTGATTGAAGAACGGCGATTACTACTGCACCGATTCTTGTTATAAAGTTTATCTTCTTCTTTCCTTCTTCACCCTCTTTTGCAAGGCGCTCAAGAGGAGGAAGGGCAACTGTCAGAAGTTGAACGATAATTGATGAGTTGATGTACGGAGTGATTGACATAGCAAACAATGCTCCGTAGTTAAACGCATCACCGGTCATCATACTGAGATAGTTCATGAATGTTGTGCCTGCTGAATCCTGAATAATTCCGGCAGCAGCATCTGTGAACGGAACCGGTATAGCAGCTCCCAATCTGAATAAGAAAAGAATGAGAGCAGTAAAAAGCATCTTTTTCCTAAGGTCGGGTACTTTAAAAGCGTTGGCAAGTGTTTGCAACATTTTAAACCACCTCTGCCTTTCCGCCGGCTGCTTCTATCTTTGCCTTTGCAGCCTCTGAATAAGCTTGAACCTTAACTTCGAGTTTCTTTGTAAGTTCGCCGTTACCGAGAACCTTTACACCATCAAGTTCCTTTTTGATGAGACCGGAAGCCTTGATAGCTTCTACGTCAACAACATCTCCGTCATTGAATCTCTTTTCGAGATCGGAAATGTTTACGGTAACAATCTTCTTAGCAAAGATATTGTTGAAGCCCCTCTTAGGGAGTCTTCTTTGTAAAGGCATCTGTCCGCCTTCAAATCCCGGACGCATACCTCTACCCGCTCTTGCGAGCTGACCCTTATGACCCTTGCCGGCAGTTTTACCCTGACCGGAAGCCGGGCCTCTGCCTATACGCTTAACGTCCTTTTTAGAACCAGCGGCAGGTGTGAGTTCATGCAATTTCATAGTGTGCACCTCCTAAGTCTTAAGCTTTGGTAACTTCGATAAGGTGTGCAATCTTACGAACCTTACCTTGAGTCTGAGGATTATCAGGCTGTGTAGCTACATCGCCTATTTTACGAAGGCCAAGTGCATGAGCGGTTGCGATCTGATCCTTCTTGCTGCCGATGAGACTCTTAACGAGTTTAACCTCTATAGTTTCGACTTTAGCTTTAGCCATTTAAACCGCCCTCCTTAACCTAAAATTTCTTTAACTGACTTTCCGCGCACTTCTGCAACTTCATCTACGTTGCGAAGCTTTGAAAGTCCGTCAATTGTAGCTCTTACAACGTTGCAAGGGTTGTTAGAACGAAGTGCCTTGGAACGAATGTCCTTGATACCTACTGTCTCAACAACAGCACGAACCGGACCACCGGCGATAACTCCTGTACCGGGAGCAGCCGGCTTAAGCAGAACTACGCCTGCTCCGAACTTACCGGTTATCTCGTGAGGGATTGTTGTTCCCTTAAGAGCAACCTTGATTAAGTTCTTCTTAGCATCCTCGATACCCTTACGGATAGCATCCGGAACTTCGCCTGATTTACCAATACCGAAGCCTACGATGCCGTTGCCGTCACCGACAACCACGAGGGCTGCAAACTTATAGATACGTCCACCTTTAACTGTCTTTGATACACGGTTAATGGTAATGACACGCTCTTGTAACTCTAAATTAGAAGCATCTATCTTAGTCAAAAGTTATTCCTCCTTACCATTATTAGAACTTGAGGCCACCCTCACGGGCACCTTCTGCAAGTTCTGCTATACGACCATGGTAAACATAGCCGCCACGATCAAAAACTACTTCTGTAATCTTCTTTTTTGCGGCACGTTCAGCAATTATTTTGCCGATTTCACGAGCTGCAACTTTGTTTCCGCCGTACTCCTTGAAAGTCTTCTCTGCTGTTGAAGCACTAACAAGTGTAACACCTGCTACATCATCAATAATCTGAGCATAGATGTTGTCGAGTGAGCGGTAAACGCAAAGACGTGGGCGCTGTGCCGTACCGGAAATTTTTCCGCGTACTCTCTTATGACGCTTAAGACGAGCTTTGTTGCTGTCTGCCTTATTAACCATACTGTTTCACTCCTTTTATTATTTACCGCCTTTACCGGCTTTACCTTCTTTGCGACGAATGTGTTCATCTACATACTTAATACCCTTGCCCTTGTACGGCTCCGGTGGGCGCTTTTCGCGGATTTCAGCAGCGAACTGACCAACCATCTGCTTGTCAGCGCCTGAGATGACAACCTTGTTTGGATTCGGAACGTCGATTGAAATTCCCTCAGGAGCTTTCATAACAACGTTGTGTGAGTAACCGATGTTAAGAACGAGGTCATTGCCTTGCTTCTGTGCACGGTAACCTACGCCGTTTACCTCAAGTTCCTTTGAGAAACCGTTTGAAACACCCTCGATCATATTAGCGATAAGTGTTCTTGAAAGACCATGAAGAGATCTATTCTCCTTGTTGTCGTTAGGACGGCTTACTGTTATTTCAGCGCCGTTAAGTTCAACCTTCATGTTCTGATGTACTGTTCTGGTAAGAGTACCCTTCGGGCCTTTAACAGTAACAGTATTTCCGTCCAATTTAACTTCTACGCCGGCCGGAATAGCTATCGGCATTCTGCCTATACGAGACATATTACTGTTCCTCCTTACCAGATAAATGCGAGAACTTCGCCGCCTACATTCTGCTTGCGAGCCTCTTTATCTGTCATAATACCTTTTGATGTTGAAAGAATAGCAATACCGAGACCCTTCATTACACGAGGCATGTTCTCACAGTCTGTGTAAATTCTGAGGCCTGGCTTTGATACTCTCTTAAGTCCGGTAATTACCTGTGATTTGTTAGGACCATATTTGAGTGATATCTCTATCATGCCCTGCTTACCGTCTTCAGTAACGGTGAAGCTTTTGATATAACCCTCATCAACAAGAATCTGAGCAATAGCCTTCTTCATGTTGGATGCGGGAACTTTAACTGTATCGTGTTTAGCTGCATTAGCATTTCTAATTCTTGTAAGCATATCTGCTACTGAATCTGTGATCTGCATTAGCTTATCCCTCCTTGTTATTGCTCAAAATTACCAACTGGCTTTCTTTACTCCGGGGATCTGGCCCTTGTGGGCAAGTTCTCTGAAGCAGATACGGCAAACGCCGTACTTTCTGAGATAGGCATGTGGTCTACCGCAGATTTTACATCTATTGTATGCTCTTGTTGAATACTTAGCCGGACGAGCCTGCTTAACTTTCATTGATTTCTTAGCCACTGTCTATCCCTCCTTATTTTGCAAACGGAGCGCCCATGAGAGTTAAGAACTCACGTGCCTCTTCGTCTGTCTTTGCTGTTGTTACGAAACAAACATCCATGCCGCGGATGGCATCAATCTTGTCGTACTCAATCTCCGGGAAAATAAGCTGCTCTTTGATACCCATTGAGTAGTTTCCTCTTCCGTCGAAAGAGTCAGGGTTGATTCCTCTGAAGTCTCTTACTCTCGGGAGTGCCAAGTTGAAGAATCTGTCAAGGAATTCGTACATTCTGTCGCCGCGAAGTGTAACTTTAACACCTATAACCATGCCCTCACGGAGCTTGAAGTTAGCAACTGACTTCTTTGCCTTACAAAGAACCGGCTTTTGACCTGTGATAATTGAAAGGTCGTTTACGATAGCGTCGATAACCTTGGAGTTGTCTTTAGCTTCGCCGCAGCCTACGTTGATAACAATCTTCTCGAGCTTCGGGATCTGCATTACACTCTTGTATTCGAATTTCTTCATAAGAGCAGGGGCAACTTCGTTTCTGTACATTTCTTTAAGTCTGGCCATTATGCATTGTCCCTCCCTTATTCAAACTTTGCGCCGCACTTCTTGCAAACGCGCATTTTCTTACCGTTTTTGTCGTTCTCATGACCAACACGTGTCGGCTTGCCGCACTTAGGGCATACTAACTGAACCTTATCGGCATAAAGAGCACTTTCTGCCTTTATAAGTCCGCCTGCTTCACCCATCTTGCGAGGCTTAACGTGTTTTGTGATGATGTTGATACCCTCAACGATTACTTTACCCTCAGCAGGTGCAACCTGGAGTACCTTGCCCTTTTGGCCATGGTACTTACCATTGATAACGATAACTTCATCACCTGTTTTAACGTGAACCTTATTCATTATCCAAGCACCTCCTATTAAAGTACTTCCGGAGCAAGGCTCAAAATCTTTGTGAACTCTTTTTCACGAAGTTCGCGAGCTACAGGTCCAAAAATACGTGTACCCTTCGGGTTCTTATCTTCTCTTATAATAACAGCTGCATTTTCATCAAAACGTATATAGGTACCGTCATCGCGACGAACACCCTTAACTGTTCTTACTACAACTGCTTTAACTACTTCGCCCTTTTTAACAGTTCCGCCGGGTGTTGCCTTCTTAACAGATGCAACGATGACGTCACCGATATTGGCATACCTCCTGCCGGTTCCTCCAAGCACACGAATGCACATAATTTCTTTTGCGCCCGAGTTGTCGGCAACCTTGAGGTAACTCTGTTGCTGTACCACAGTGGTTCCCTCCTTAATTACTTAGCCTTTTCGATTATTTCAACTACACGCCATCTCTTATCCTTTGAAAGAGGTCGTGTTTCCATCATGAGGACCTTATCGCCAACATGACACTCGTTGTTTTCATCGTGTGCCTTAATTTTTACTGTGCGATTTACGATCTTCTTATAAAGTGGATGCCTAACTCTGTCTTTTACTGTTACTACTACAGTTTTGTCCATCTTATCAGATGAAACTATTCCGACCTGAGTTTTTCTAAGATTTCTTTCACTCATAGCTTAAACCTCCGTTTTACTCACGCATCTTCGCCGTGAAGCTCAATGTCACGTTTGATTGTCATGATTCGTGCAATGTCCTTCTTTACGGCCTTGATACGCATTGGATTTTCAAGCTGATTTATAGCCTGCTGGAAGCGAAGCTTGAAAAGTTCATCTTTAAGTTCAAGAAGCTTTGCGTCAAGCTCGGAGGCTGACAGTTTTTTAAGTTCTTGTGCTTTCATTACTGTTCACCCTCCTGTTCTTTCTTTGTAACGAATTTACACTTAATCGGGAGCTTGTTTGCTGCAAGACGCATAGCCTCACGAGCAAGTTCTTCATCAACGCCGGCGATCTCAAACATAACTCTGCCCGGCTTAACAACTGCTACCCAATATTCAGGGGAACCTTTACCTGAACCCATTCGGGTTTCAGCAGGTTTTTCTGTTATCGGCTTGTCAGGGAATATCTTTATCCAAACCTGACCGCCACGCTTAATGTAACGTGTCATAGCAATACGAGCAGCCTCAATCTGATTAGCTGTGATCCAAGCCGGCTCTAATGCTACAAGACCAAATTCGCCGTAAGTAACAGTATTACCGCGAGTAGCCTTACCTGTAAGGCGGCCTCTCTGCTGTCTTCTGTACTTAACTCTCTTTGGCATTAACATTATTTAGCTCCCCCTTCCTTTTTATTTGCCTTTCTTGTATCGTGGAGTACTTCACCCTTATAGATCCATACCTTTACACCGATACGTCCATATGTTGTATCTGCTTCAGCAAAACCGTAATCAATATCAGCACGGATTGTCTGAAGAGGAATAGTACCTTCGTGATAGCTCTCTGAACGAGCGATTTCCGCACCGCCGAGGCGTCCTGAAACCTGAGCCTTGATACCCTTAGCTCCGAGTCTCATTGTTCTGCCTATAGCAAGCTTCAAAGCACGACGATAAGAAACACGCTTTTCAAGCTGAGCTGCGATATTTTCAGCTACAAGCTGAGCATCGAGGTCAGGCTGCTTAATCTCAATGATGTTGAGAGAAACATCTTTACCGAGTTTCTTCTCGCAAACAGCCTTAAGCTTCTCAATTTCTGAGCCGCCGCGTCCGATTACCATACCCGGCTTTGCACAATGAATGTTGATACGAACGCGCTTAGCATCACGCTCAATCTCAACCTTTGGTACACCTGCAGAAGCTAAAGTTTTGAGAAGGTATTGTCTTATCTTATAGTCTTCAACGAGAGTATCGCCGAATTTATTAGGATCTGCATACCAGCGAGATTCCCAGTCTTTTATTACACCGATTCTAAGTCCGGTTGGATTAACTTTCTGTCCCATGTTCTACCTCCTCCTCTATTATTCTGCTTCCTTGAGTACAAGAGTTATGTGCGATGTCTTCTTGTTGATTCTATACGCACGACCCTTGGACATAGGTCTTATACGCTTAAGAGTAGGACCCTGGCTTACAGAGCACTCTGCTACATAGAGCCTTGATGTATCCATATCCTTATTCTCTGCGTTTGCAATTGCTGACTTTAATAATTTCTCAAGAACTTCACACGCAGCCTTAGGTGTGTGCTTGAGAATTGCCATAGCCTTGTCAACAGGCTGGTTTCTGATAAGGTCAAGTACAATTTTAACCTTACGAGGTGCGATTCTTACGAATGTTACCTTAGCTGTTGCTTCCATTTGTTACACACTCCTTTGACTATTATTTACCGGTCTTTGATCCGGCATGACCCTTGAAGGTTCTTGTTGGTGCGAATTCGCCAAGCTTGTGTCCTACCATATCCTCAGTAACGTATACAGGAACGTGCTTACGTCCATCGTGAACTGCGAAGGTATGACCAACAAAATCCGGGAAAATTGTTGAAGAGCGGCTCCATGTCTTTAAAACGATCTTCTCACCTGATTCATTCATTTTCTGAACTCTGGCAAGGAGCTTCGGTTGTACGTATGGGCCTTTCTTAGTACTTCTACTCATTTTTCATAACTCCTTTCACGATTACTTTCCGTTACGACGTCTTACGATCATCTTGTTGGAAGCTTTCTTCTTGTTGCGAGTCTTATAACCGAGAGCAGGTTTGCCCCAAGGTGTTACAGGACCCGGGCGACCGATTGGAGACTTACCTTCACCACCACCGTGAGGGTGATCATTCGGGTTCATTACAGAACCACGAACTGTAGGACGAATACCAAGGTGACGTGTACGACCGGCCTTACCGATCTTTACGTTCTCATGGTCTGTGTTTCCAACCTGGCCTACTGTTGCCATACAAGAGATAGGAACGTTACGAAGTTCGCCTGAAGGCAATCTGAGAAGAGCATAAACGCCCTCTTTTGCCATAAGCTGAGCTGCATTTCCTGCCGAACGTGCAAGCTGTGCACCGCGACCCGGATAAAGCTCAACATTGTGAATAAATGTACCTGTTGGGATATTTGCAAGCGGAAGTGCATTGCCCGGCTTAATATCAGCATTCGGGCCCGCCTCTACTTTATCTCCAACCTTGAGACCAACCGGAGCGATGATATAGCTCTTTGTTCCGTCTTCATACTGGATAAGAGCGATATGAGCTGAACGGTTTGGATCATATTCAAGAGTCATTACAGTAGCCGGCATATCGAACTTCTGTCTCTTGAAATCGATTATACGATACTTTCTACGGTTTCCGCCACCGCGATGACGAACTGTGATTCTACCATAACTGTTACGGCCTGCTTTCTTGTTAAGAGGAGCAAGTAAGCTTCTCTCAGGAGCAACCTTTGACAGTTCTGAGTAATCTGTAACGGACATGTTTCTTGTACCGTTTGTCATTGGCTTAATTAATCTTATTGCCATTAGATTTCACACTCCTCTTAGATTACATCATACCGTCGAAGAACTCGATTGTTTTAGAGTCTTCTGTGAGAGTTACAACAGCCTTCTTCCAGGAAGCAGTGTAACCTTCGAAACGGCCCTGACGGCGAAGCTTGCCGCGTACTGATAATGTGTTTACTTTTGCTACCTTTACGTCGAAGAGTTCTTCGACAGCCTTAGCAATTTCGATTTTGTTTGCATTCTTTGCAACCTTGAAAGTGTACTTCTTCAAAGCTGTATTCTGCATACTTTCTTCTGTGATTATCGGACGGAGGATTATGTCCTGTGCTAACTTACTCATGCATATACCTCCTCAATCTTAGCAACTGCATCCTTAAGTATTACTACCTTATTGCAGTTGAGTATATCATAGACATTTAAAGTGTTAACGAGTGTAACCTTAACACCCGGAATGTTGCGGGCACTCATGTAAACTACATCGTTCTTTTCCGGAAGAACTATGAGTGTCTTCTTCTCCTTGCCGAGAGCCTCGAGAATCTTAACCATTTCCTTTGTCTTGATCTCTTTGAGTTCAAGGCTGTCGAGAACGGTAAATTCATCGTTTGCTACCTTGTCGGAAAGTACAGAGAACATAGCGAGCTTTCTTACTTTCTTGTTTATAGAGAAACCATACTTTCTCGGCTTTGGACCAAGGGCGATACCACCGTGTGTCCACTGTGGAGAACGGGTTGAACCCTGACGAGCCCTACCTGTGCCCTTCTGTCTCCATGGCTTCTTTCCGCCACCGCTAACTTCTGAACGTGTAAGGGTAGATTGTGTTCCCTGACGCTGGTTAGCTAAATAGTTTACAACTACGAGATGTACAGCAGACATGTTCGGAACTATACCGAAAACCTTCTCGCTGAGATCCATAGTACCAACCTTTTTACCTGTTACATTAAAAACTGATACGCTAGGCATAACTCAAATCTCCTTCCTTACGAATTCTTTACGCTGTCTCTCAAAACAACGATTCCACCGCGTGGACCCGGAACAGCGCCCTTGATAGCGATGAGGTTGTTCTCAGCGTCGACCTTAACGATGTCTAAGTTCTGGATAGTAACTCTTTCTGCACCGAGGTGACCTGCGAGTTTCTTTCCTTTAAATACTCTTGACGGATCTGAGCAAGCACCGAGTGAACCTGCGTGTCTTGCTACAGGACCGGTACCGTGGGATTCCTTAAGACGTGAGAAGTTCCAGCGCTTAATGGCACCGGCTGTTCCCTTACCCTTGCTTGTACCGATTACATCAACTTTATCGCCGACAGCAAATACGTCGGCCTTCAGAATGTCACCTACATTAACTGCGGCACAATCATCAAGTCTGAACTCCTTGAGAACCTTCTTTGGTGCCACATCTGCCTTTGCAAAGTGACCTTGCATTGGCTTATTTACCTTGCTTACTTTAACATCTCCGAAGCCAACCTGAACAGCCTCATAGCCGTCATTTTCAACTGTCTTCTTCATTGTTACTGTGCATGGACCTGCTTCGATTACTGTTACAGGGATAACATTTCCCTTTTCATCGAAAAGCTGTGTCATACCGATTTTCTTTCCGATAAGACCTTTCTGCATTATGTTTTCCTCCTTTGGTTATTGGTTGGCTCTCAGCCAACATGACCCTTCCGATGTAATGTTTTGATCAAAGCTTGATTTCGATCTCTACACCGGCAGGAAGCTCAAGACCGGTCAGAGCTTCAACAGTCTTGTTTGAAGGTCTGAGGATGTCGATGAGTCTCTTGTGTGTACGCTGCTCAAACTGTTCACGGCTATCCTTGTACTTGTGTACAGCACGAAGAATAGTAACAACTTCCTTCTCTGTAGGAAGTGGAACGGGGCCTGATACCTTAGCGCCTGTGCGCTTTGCTGTCTCTACAATCTTCTCAGCTGCGCTGTCTACAAGATTGTGATCGTAACCCTTAAGTCTGATTCTGATTTTTTCTTTTACTGCCATTTTTAATTCCTCCTAGTAAATGGCGGGCTCATTGCTTTTTCATCACACACTGCCGGGCGTTTCCCTTTTCAGTACTTAAAAAACCTGGAAAACGAGGTTGTTCCCGGGTGGCAAAACAGCAATAATAGTTTCGCCCGGTTTAAAATCGGACATACTCCGCGGAAATTTCCCGCTTTACGAAACGGCTTCGCAAGCACCGTAACGCGGCGGCCACCTCCCGCATCAACGCATATCTGCAAGCAAATGGGCATAATACGCCCTTTCTCGCATGCTTGAATATCATATCACATCGAATTGTGAAACGCAACAATTTTTTTGCAAAAATTTCGTGAGAATTACCAAAGTTTTTTACAAATAAAAACAGGCTCAAGATATTGGTCTTAAGCCTGTTCTTATACACAAAATATTCTCTCTATGTAATACTTCTATGGATAATTATTTTTCCTTTAGTCCCAAAATAGCTGTTATTGAGTATCTCGGAGTAAACTTTCCTTTTTCATCAACACTTACTCCTATCTTTCTCTCCGAATCCAGCACGGCTACAAAATCATTTGATGAATGGAGCGGTAAGTCACCATATGCATCGGAAAACCTGTATGTGATTTGATAGCTCGGAAATTTTGCCGCTATATCCAACTCTATGAGATCACAATAATCTTCAAGTGCGGCTGCCGCTATCGCATCGAGCATTACGCCTTTTTCAATATCCTTTTCAAGACCTATTTCCATGTCGATCTCTCCGGATAAGGTAGCGCAAAAAAGAACGGCCTTCTTACAATAATATAATTCTGAAAGAATCTTATCACCTGCCAGCTTCAGATCGCAGTTCTCAAAAATAATACGGCCACCCTCAGCCCTCAGGTCATAACACATACACATATATCTCGGGTGAATGTTCTCCAAAAGAAATTTTTCACACTCTTCAATCTTTGCAGTAGCTTCAGGTCCCGGAAGTTCATCGTAAAATCCCAGATTCTTAAGGACCTCTTTTCTACTTATCTTAGTCAGTTTTTCCATGTCACAATGCCCCCAAATTTTCGCAGGTTCTTTCCTTTGCGATGTAATAATTATATCAAACGAAAATGGCAAAGTAAACCTTGACCTTGCTTGCTAAGGTGTACTATATTATAAAGGTATATATAATATATATTATTATATTAATATCTATACATTACTATATATATTGTTATCTATATCATACAGGAGGAATTATTATGAACTCTCCTTTAGCTGACAGAATACGTCCCGCGTCATTAGATGAGATTGTAGGCCAGGAGCATTTACTCGGTAAAGGAAAAGCCCTTCGCAACATCATAGAATCGGGCAATATACCTAATCTGATATTCTATGGTCCTTCCGGGATCGGAAAGACAACACTCGCAAGCATCATAGCTAAGGAAACCAATAAAAGATTATATAAACTGAATGCGACCAATGCGTCCATATCCGATATAAAGGATATGGTGTCGGAGCTTGATACATTGATGACTCCGAACGGGATTCTTCTCTACCTGGACGAGATACAGTATTTCAACAAAAAGCAGCAACAATCTCTTCTTGAATATCTGGAAAGCGGAAAAATAACGATGATTGCATCGACTACAGAGAATCCGTACTTTTACGTATATAATGCTGTCATAAGCCGTTGCACGGTATTCGAGTTCAAATCTGTATCCGTATCAGAGATAGAAAAAGCCGTCATGCGTGCTTTCTCTATATTGGAAGAAGAGAACGGAATAAAGTATATACTTGAGGACGGGGTGTCATACAGAATAGCGCAAAGCTCCGGCGGAGATGTGAGAAAAGCTATAAACACCGTAGAGTTATGCTCTATGGCAGTAACCGGTTCCGAAACAGAGGCTGAGATAACACTTGATACCATAGTACAATTGACAGGTCATACCGCAATGCGTTACGACAGGGTGGGCGATGAGCATTACGATATAGTTTCCGCTTATCAGAAATCCATGCGTGGCTCCGATCCGGATGCCGCCATTCATTATCTGGCAAGATTGCTCGAGGCCGGGGATTTACCATCGGCTATACGCAGGCTCTTAGTTTGCGCATGTGAGGATGTCGGCCTGGCCTACCCTCAGATAATTCCCATCGTAAAATCAGCTTGTGATATAGCAATGCAAGTCGGCTTACCTGAGGCACAAATTCCACTTGCGGATGCGGTTATATTGGTTGCTACAAGTCCTAAATCAAATTCCGGATGTATGGCTATAGAGACCGCAATGGCAGATGTGAGTAACGGAAAGAGCGGCGCTATACCGAGGCAACTGCAGAACAAGCATTTTGACGGAGAAGACAATGCCAACAAAGGACAGTTCTATAATTATCCGCATAGCTATACAAACCATTGGGTGAAACAACAATATTTGCCCGATGCCATAAAGGACGTCAAATACTATGAATACGGCGACAACAAGCTTGAACAGGCGG
>CAZIHW010000085.1:0-10612 GCA_964539045.1 uncultured Eubacteriales bacterium
TTTTTTATAATCACCAACCGCAAACCAATCTTTTTTTGCATCGCTTGTACCTGTCTTGAGAATGAAATGCAGGTGCTTTATAAATTTTTCACTAAGCTGCGATTTAGCACCCTCAATAATTTCATCGATACAGCGGAAGTGGGCGGCGGTTTCAACAATATCGTCAACGCGAACACCTTCTTCGGTTAAGCCGATCGTATTAGTTTCAAAGATATAGCGTGTCTGATCATGGGTAAGACGACTGCCTTCGATGTGATTGGAGTTGTAGGTCAGTTCAATCTGTATTTTATGATAAATTCCGCCGTGGGACTGACTTCGCTTTTCCTCTTTCAGAATATCGAGCAATGTCTGCGGAGCAGGCTTGCTTTTATTACTTCTTTCGGGTTTCTCAGCGTTTTCGGGAATGTTCCAAGTCTTGCCCGTAAGAAAAGCACCGGGCACACGACCTGCTGCACAATAATTCCGAACACTGCGTTCGGACGTATTCCAAATTAAAGCGACCTCTTTAACGGATAAATATTTCATATAAAGACCTCCGAAATTACTGTTATCAGTATACCATAGTATCGGCAATATATCAATGTAATTAAAACAATATCTATCTGTATTTTTGCCGATAACGGCAATTTTATACAAAACAAAACCGACCGGTACAAAATACTGATCGGTTTCTGTTTTTATTCATCAATCGCTTATTTCTGCTTTATTCTCACGAGGGCCGCCTTTTCAAGGCGAGACACCTGAGCCTGGGATATACCTATCTCTTCTGCCACTTCCATTTGGGTTTTACCCTCCATGAACCGCTTCCCCAAAATAAGCTTTTCCCTTCCGCTCAAGGATTTCAGCGCATCCTTAAGCATGATTTCATCAATCCACGCCTCATCGTTGCTCTTGTCGCCGATTTGATCCATTACATAAATGGTATCTCCGCCGTCATTATAAATGGGCTCGTACAGTGAAACAGGATCAACAATCGCCTCTAAAGCCATAACCACCTCACTCACCGGCAAATCAAGGCTTTGGGCTATCTCCTCTATGGTAGGTTCACGCAACAATTTGTTTTGCAACTCCTCTTTTTCCCTCATGGCATGAAAAGCAGTGTCCCTTATTGAGCGGCTGACCCTGACAGGATTATTATCTCTTAAGTATCTTCTTATCTCTCCTATTATCATCGGCACCGCATATGTTGACAAGCGAACATCAAGTTCTAAATTGAAATTATCTATAGCTTTTATCAGGCCTATTACTCCAACCTGAAAAAGATCGTCGGGATTCTCTCCCCGGTTTTGGAATCTTTGAACCACGGAAAGCACCAACCTGAGATTACCCTGTACCAATTCATTTCTCGCCTTTGAATCTCCACTCTGCGCCTTCCTCAGGAGTTCCCTTGCCTCCGCATCTTTAATGCAAGGCAATTCATTTGTATTTATACCGCATATCTCAACTTTGCTGCACTGCAAAAAAACACCTCCGGCAAATCTCTTTAAATGAAACTTTGGTTTCACTTAAAGTATTGCCGAAGGTTAATTTGTTAATTCAATTTTGACGGATAAATTTTATATGAATTTATCAGCCTCTTGCTGTGAATATGCCCAGGAAAATCATAGCCTGTGCAAATCCGTTTACAAACTGGGCAATCCAGTTCTTCTTAGCATCCTTGTTGAATGATTCTCTGTCTGTAGACTTCTTCAACTTGCCCATGAAGCCCATAGCTATAAATCCGCAAACAAAGAAGATAACGGAAGGAATGGACAAAGCCCTTCCAAGTACCGTATTCCACTTGATAACCTTAGTAACGGTACCGACTATAACTCCGACGAGAGTTGTCATAAACCCTACAGCCATGAAAGGAACAAAAATCTTATTAAGAATCTTTATATCGCCCACCTTCAGGCCCAACAGGAGTTTCCACAAAACTTTGCAAAGTCCTGAAATAGCTACCATAACAGCTCCTACAAGTACTATCCAAAATGTTGCTCCGCTTCCTGCAAGTGCAGACGCTATCAAAACGAGGCTGGCAGAGAAGAAAATAACAGGGATTGCGTCAACCAAAGCAAGGCCCACCGTGAATCCCTCATGTTCATCAGCTAAGGATTCCTCCTGTGCTTCAGTTACTACTATCTCCTTTTCATCCATAATGAATACCCCTTTCCATGCATTTTTATGAACAAATTCATTATAAGTTATTTTCTTATAAATTTGCCCTTTTGTCAACATGAAATTTAAAAAATGTTTTCCCGGCCTGATGGCGCGAATTTGACACTTACTTATTTTATACATGATTTTGTACACAAAAATCACTTTAAAAATAAGCAAATAATGTGTATGATATTTTTAGGTGATAATATGGACGATACGAAAATACAAGAATGGGTAAACGAGGCTAAAAATATCGGATTTACCGTTGCCGCACCGCTCGACCCCAAAACACTGAAAGCATTACCATCGGTACGGGAAATGTGTGCTGTAGACAAGTGCAATGTATACGGCAAGAATTGGACATGCCCTCCGAATTGCGGAGAGCTTGAAGAATGTGCCGAAAAAATGGCAAGATACACGAACGGAATAATAGTTCAAACCGTTGGAAATCTTTCTAAAGCCATCGATGTCAGGGCTTATATAGAAACGGAGCGAAAGCATCTGGAATGTTTTGAAAAACTTTCCCAAAGCATGCAAAAGGAGTTTCCCGATGCACTCTGCCTCGGCGCAGGCGGATGTAGGATATGTAAAAAATGTGCTTATCCTGAGCCATGCAGATTCCCGGAGAGGGCCCACTCCTCTATGGAAGCATACGGTCTGTTTGTAACGCAGGTTTGCCGTGACAACAACATAGAATACTACTACGGCGAAAAAACCATTGCCTACACTGCTTGTATTTTATTCTGATATCTTGAATTATATCAACCTGTGTAGTATAATTTACCTATCGTGAGTGACCGCTCACATCTTCGTTCTACGATAGCAACTCTGATTACTGTAAGGAGGAAACATGAAGGATTATACAGATTTTATCGACGTTACCCTATCTGACTTTGCAAACAACGCCGAATCCGCAGAGGATCTTGAAAAGTTTAAATTTGAACGTAAGTCAGCCATGAGAAACCGTGAATTGCAGCTTCGCGAGCGTGGACTTTCCGATTCAAAGGTTATAAAAGATCTCATAATCAGTGAAAATATAGATGCCCGTCACGACTTCATAAAACTTCAGCGTAAGTCCATCGAAGCTAGAGCTGAAAAGAGGATGCTTATCCTGAAATTCCTCCTGGCCGTTGCATACTTTATGGTTATAGGTATACTGTTTATTCTTGACAGCTTCTATAATGATGACTGGGAACACTCCTGGATCATCATTGTCGGAGGTATACTCCTCTTTGCAATAATGCTCTTTCTTATGCCTAATAAATTTCACTACAAGGGACGCAGAAAAGTACCGTTCGCCTATGCTCTGGGAATTTCCATTTTACTTATGGCAACTTTTGTTTGGCTCATAGTAGAAGTAGTATACGGCATGCACTACAGCGGTGTCATATTTGCCATAACGGGATTCCTGCTGTTTTCGGCAGATGCGGTCGTTCCCGCTCTAACCAAAGAAAAATACTCTGTTTGGCACTCGATTGTATCAACACCCCTTGCCGCAGGATGCCTATACATAACGCTCGGACTTTTCAAAATTGTTCATTGGCAAACCGGATGGCTTCTCATAATTGCCGGTCTCGTAGTATCTATAACAATTTTCGTCAGATCCTTTAATAAAAAGTATAAAGTTTCCGAGACCACCGACAAAGTTCGTAAAAAGCCTGATACAAAGGAGGAGCATTGATGCCTAAAAGAGAAAAGATACGTGCAGAGCTTTGGGATAAGATGCACTATATGTTCCGTGATTTCAACGACAGGATGGTACATGTCGCTTTTACATACGACTATCTGATAGACATAGAGGCACTTAAAACAGTTATCATTTGCTTTGTTGAGAAAGTGCCCGTTTTACACTCAAGTTTTAAACCAAGCCCGATAAATCCATATTGGGAGGAACAGGATTATTGCATAGAGGACATTTTGACGGTTGTAGATGAGCCGGAAGATCTGGAAAAAGAGATCGAAAAATGCCTCATGCAGTATCTTCCCCCCGACAACCATATTCAAATTAAGGTTTCACTTATAAATAAGGACGGAAAATCCACCCTTTGTCTGGTAGTTAATCACATGTGCATGGACGGAGGCGATTTAAAGTATTTCCTCGATTCATTTTGTAAAGGATATACCGGATACATAGAAGACGGCATAAGTCCTCTTGACGTGCGCTCCGGTTCACGTTCTTTTGAAGAAGTTTACACCGACATGTCCCCTACAGACAAAGCTTTGGCAAAAAAACTTTATAAGAATGTATCCAACAAGGATACTCATAAAATTCCTTTTACCAAGGACAACGGTGAAGACAAACCTTTCTTTGTGAAACGAAAGATCGATTCGGAGAGATTCGGTAAAATCAAAGCTGCCGGCAAAAAGATCGATGCGACCATAAACGATATCATGGCCGGTGTTTTTCTCCATTCCATGTATGATATTACTGATTACAGCGACGATGAAGAGATAGTCTTATCATGTGCCATAGACCTAAGGAGACTACATATCTCAGACATGTCTGACAAAGGCTATACAAACCACACAGCCTTTATGCCTGTCTCTACGCCGAGAAAAGGCAGGGATATAAAAGAGAGCATTGAGTATGCCAAAGTCAGCGCTCTCAAAAATAAAGATGACAAATTCATGGGTTTATACGGCCTTCCCCTTCTGAAATTGGCTTACACGATAATGCCGTATGCCGCTTCCGAAGAAGTTATAAAAATAGGTTACTCTAATCCTTTGCTCGCCATGAGCAACATAGGTATACTTGATCCGAAGATGCTTACCCTATGCGGACATGAGCCTATCGATGCTTTTATAACGGGTGCAGTAAAGTATAAGCCATATGCCTTGCTGACTGTTACGACATACAAAAGTGAGATAACTATCTCCATTTGCGAACGAGGAAACAGCGAAGACAGAAAGCTCGTAAACAAACTGTTTGACTGTATCGAGCAGCACCTGGATGAGTTCGTCACATTGATGAACGATAATGATTAGATAACAATTAAAAGAAACCCGCTGAAAGCATACCTTTCAGCGGGTTTTTGTTGTTAATTCAGAGTTTATTAATTCAGAATGAGAAGCTTAATGCTGCGAGCATAAGTCCCGTAAAGTAGCTAAAGCTGTTACATCTCAGAATAGCTTTGCTTTCTTTATATTTGAATTTGTGAAGCGAAATAAAGTAATCGGATATCATAAACAGGATAAGGCCGACAAAGAGGAGTACAGACTTTGTATCATGAAGGAAGAACAGTCCGGCTATAGACAGTGTTCCGTGCAATGTAACTGATATGATATACAGCGGAAACTTCTTCTTCATACCTTCATTCATATCGAACCAACCGGCTTTTACAAGATACATAAAGCCGCCGATCAGAACAGCAAATATCAACAAGAAGAACCAATAACTTGAGAAGGCTATTCCCTTCATTGACAAGTAGATATTAACCGCAATGAAGATGATTACATTGCCGATTGAGAATGCAATGCCGCCCTTGGTAAAGCTCCACAACAGCCATACATCGCCGATGTAGCAAAATACTATGCCTGCGAGCAGAAGTAACTGCCATGCGCCGTATGGATTGCCCAGACGTATTGTCTCAACTATGGCATAAATGAGAAACAACGAAGCAAGCGCAATTTTGTTGATAGCTCTGCGTTTGAAAACTCCGCTGGTTTCCGAAAAAAGATACGCTACCGTCATCGCCATATAAACGATAACAAAGATTAACATTGGTACAGTCATAATTCACCCCATAAAATTAAGAAACCTTCTTAAAAAATTTAGTCATGTTATTGATAGCCTTTACGGAAGCCCCGGCTTCAGGATCCAGCACGGCGTAAACATGGTTAAGTGTAGGATTGTAAGACATATAGAGTTTAGTCTTAACTCCCATCTTCCTGAGATCTTTATATGCTCTCTTTGTTTGTCCACGAGCAACAACATCCATTAAGCTTGTGAACAAAACTGTAGGAGGATAGTCCTTACATTCTTTCAAAATCTTGTCGAGGTTAACATACTTCGCAAAAGATTTTCTCCTATACTTCTTACCGACTACACGGCACATATAAAGTCCCATTAAGCCTTTGGGTTTCAAATAAGCAACCGGGGAAGTCAGAGCTACAGCCTTTATATCCAAGCCCGGATCTTCAGTGCCATACGCTTTTCTAATCTTTTTGGAGCAATTTACAGCCGCCATAACAGCAGCCAACTGTCCGCCGGCAGAATCTCCCGTAAGGAATACCTTTTTTCTGTCGCAAGGATAATCCTTCATTATCTTCCCTATGTGTTTCAAAGCAGCTGCACAATCCTGCACTTGTTCGTCCACACAAACTTCCGGTGCAAGCCTGTAACTTATATTGAAAACCACAAAGCCTCTTTGTGCTAAATGGAGGCAATAATTCTTGTTGAGTTCCTTATCTCCGTAAAACCAACCGCCCCCGTGAATATCAATAATCACCGGAAGCTTTTTGCCATCCGAATTCTTTGGATAGTATACGTCAAGAAGGTGATATTTATGCCCATCCTTAAGATAGGCTATATCCCTTACCTCGACGAGGTCATCAGGATATGTCTGCTTTGACAGCCGCATTGTATCAGATGCGCCGACACCCTTCCAAAAAGCCAGTACTATCTTGTCGGAAATGCTCATCCAATCCCCCCAAAAACAATAATAAAATTTTACCATACAGTCGCGTATTATTCAATCCAAATTATGAAATGTTATTGAAACAAAAACGAATAAAGTGTATATTAATACACATGAAAAAATACTCTTATAAAACAAAGTATAGTTAGGAGTGAGGAATTTGGACGGATTGATATTTCCAACCGCCTATGAATCAAAGCTCTCTTTGAAAGAAACTCAAAAGGCTATTAAGACAACAAAGGACACATTTCAAAAGAATCTTGCCTCGGCCCTCAACCTGGACCGCGTAACCGCCCCTGTCATAGTGACAAAGGCCAGCGGTATAAACGACGACCTCAACGGTGTCGAAAGAAAAGTTTCATTTGATATGCTTAACATTGACATTGAGGCTGAAGTAGTACAATCTTTGGCGAAATGGAAACGCATGGCGCTTTATCGTTACGGATATCTTCCCGGTGAGGGCATTTATACCGATATGTCAGCTATAAGAAGAGATGATAATTGCGACTCTCTTCACTCCATATATGTTGACCAATGGGACTGGGAGCGCGTTATCAACGCATCCAACAGGACGGAGGAGTTCCTCAAGGGAATTGTACGCCTTATAGTTAAGGCTCTCGCCGATACTAAGGATGCCGTAAACTTTGCATTCCCTCAGCTCGAAAAGAAAATGGAGAGGGACGTATTCTTTATAACAACTCAGGAACTTCTTGACCTCTACCCTGACCTTTCTCCCAAAGAGAGAGAAAATGCCATCGTAAAGGAGAAGAAAACCGTATTCCTTATGAAGATCGGCGACAAGCTTTCAAACGGAGAAAAGCATGACGGAAGAGCACCTGACTATGATGACTGGAGTTTAAACGGAGATATCCTCGTGTGGAATGAAGTTCTCGGCTGTGCATTTGAGCTCTCTTCAATGGGCATCAGAGTAGACGCATCTTCCCTTGTTTCCCAGCTTGAGAAGTGCGATGCTTCCGACAGATTGGCTTACCCCTATCATCAGGGTATTGTAAACGGTACTCTACCACTCACCATAGGCGGCGGTATCGGACAGTCAAGAATATGCATGTATATGCTTGAGAAGGCCCATATAGGAGAGGTTCAGGTATCAATTTGGCCCGATGATATGGTAGAGACTTGCAAGGAGCATGGTATCATTTTGCTCTGATATTTGCCTTAGCATGATGGCGCGAATTAGATCTCGGTTTTGCAGGGAGGACTTTATGGACTGTAAGAGGATAGCAGCGGTTTTTGCTCTGATGGGCACAACTGTTTCATTAGGTACCGTTTTATTGGCTGCAGCCGTTCAAACGTTTGCACTCGATACTGACAGTTCTCTGAAAAAACCGGGTGCTAAGAGCAGAGAGAAAAGTAAAGCAATGCCCGTAGAGAGAAAAAAGCTCGATGATGCGGAGTCCGCAGGTTATCTTTGGTTTGAATCCCAAGGTTTTGAAAGACTCTATATGACGAACGACAGAGGAGAAAAACTCTGCGGATACTACTTACCGCCGAGAACCGGGTGCAATGTACTTGCTTTCCTGTGTCATGGTTTCAAAGCAAATGCTTTTAAGGATCCCATGATGTATGTAAAACATTATCATGAAGAATTGGGCTACGGTATTTTTGTCATGGACCACACTGCATCGGGAGAAAGCGAAGGACGATATGTGGGCTTCTCCGGCTTCGAAGCTGACGATTGTATCAAATGGATAAACTACATAAATGAAAACAAAGAAACTTATAACATACTTTTGCACGGAGTTTCGATGGGCGGAGCGACTGTAATGCGTATGTGCGGTGCGGAAAACTTACCTTCCAATGTGAGAGTATGTGTTGAAGATTGCGGATTCACAAGTGCCTGGAATCAAATGATTCACGAATTTTCCGCTGTAAATGTTCCCGTATATCCCCTGCTGCCTGTTGTCAACGGTGTAAATAAGGTCAGAGCGGGATACAGCTTCAAGGACTGTGACGCATTGGATAGAGTACGAAATGCCAAAATCCCGATTCTGTTTATTCATGGTGAAAATGATAAGTTTGTTCCTACACACATGGTATACGAGCTATTTGAATCCTGCCCTACAGATAAGGAGCTGCTCATAGTTCCGAATGCGACCCACGCAACAAGTGTACTGTACGAGCCCGAACTCTATTGGGACTTTGTTGAAAACTTTACAAGCAAATACCTGAAGTAGAAAATAAAACACCTTGCGGATTCATTTTCCGCAAGGTGTTTTTGTTAGTGATTGTTACTCTTTACTAAAGATTGTTACGAATTACTATGCGAGATAGTCTACCGTAATTGCATCCTTCTTACATTTGGTTGCACAGTAGCCGCATAAAATGCACTTCTTCGGATCTATCTTGTAGGTCTTTTTAAGTTCACCCGAAATAGCCTCATTCGGGCAGTTCTTGGCACAAAGAGAACATCCTATGCACTTATCTTCACTGATAGTAACCTTTCGAATTTTCTTCTGTCCCGGACCCGGAGTGATAGCACTTACCGGGCATATATCCTGACATTCACCGCATCCGATGCATTTGTCATCCGGAATTTGATATATATTTGCAGCCTCGTTATACTCCGGTATATCAAACGGACAGGCAAATTTGCAAGCTCCGCAGCCAAGGCACGAATCTTTATCGATAATATAAGCCATGATAACTCCTTTCAGCCTCCGGATGCAGGTGACATAAGCCACACTTCATCGCCATCGTGTATTGCGAAATTCTTCTTTGTTGTACGTTCCCCGTTTACAAAAACTATCGCATCGCCAAATGTGAAATCTTCAACATCGGCCGGAGTTATACTATTTACGTGAGCAAATACCTCGTCGAGATTAGATGCATTGCACTCCGTTGACTTGATACCCGTACCGAGGCGTATAACACCAAACATTTTTACTTTTACAGCCATCGATATTCCTCCTTAATCATACGGATATGCCGAATGAGAAGGCATATCTATACCGAGCCACTTGAGTCTGTCTCTTGTTGGAATTCCGTTTACCCACTTGCGTACGGAATAGTAAGTTTTTAACAGCTGATCAAGCGGAACTCGTGTCTTTGGATTGTTAGGATCCTGGAGTTCATCTGTAAGTCGCTTCGGCAATGTATCTGCGCCGGGTTTTTGACCCAGAATTACATTTGAAACGCGCTCAGTGTTGTATCCGCGTTCACCTACTACAAGGAATTTTCCGAGATTCATCTTCATACCGGTTGCGTATTTTATAGCATATGTATGAGGAATGAGCGGAATACTTAATTGAAGCAGTTTTGAGTGTTGGTTCATTATCTTAATGATAGGACCCAAATGCGGCATAGCAAATGTTACAACCTTTGTTATTACAGCGTTAGGGTT
The DNA here is from genome assembly GCA_964539045.1 of uncultured Eubacteriales bacterium. Taxonomy (GTDB): domain Bacteria; phylum Bacillota; class Clostridia; order Oscillospirales; family Acutalibacteraceae; genus UBA1227. The sequence goes on from CAZIHW010000085.1 coordinate 10,138, forward strand.
ATCAAACACATATCCCGGGAATACCGGATAACTTGTAAACAGGCAAGAACCTGAGGCGGAAATAGCTTCCATAAGGTCCTGGAACATCACGCAAATTGCAGCCTTACCATTTGGAGTAAGTGCATCGATATCCAAACCCAAGCCCTCTACAAATACAGTATAGCCTGCATTGAGGTGGCATCCGCCACGGTTTGACGTAGCATAACCGAGACCCTGACCAACGGCTCTGCGCGGTTCATAAGCAGAAAGTTCCATACCCTTTGACTGGATAGCAAAATCCATACCGCCGAACTTCTCAGCCATTTTCTTGGTACCGTTTGCAAGTTCGTCGCCAACACCGTTTCGATGGGCTATATCGTTTATCATCTGTGAGATATTATCTATCTTTCCGAACTCAAGTCCACTTTCATACATGCCGCGTTCCTGAAGTTCCATCGCAAATGCTATAACACCTGCTGTAGATATAGCGTCCATA
>CAZIHW010000086.1:0-8200 GCA_964539045.1 uncultured Eubacteriales bacterium
ACGGCCTCTCCCGGATTCGGAGATATCATAAACTCAATCATATCGGAACCGGTGGGATTAAGTTTACAAGGTTCAAAATTCGTATGTATTTCAACATTGGGCATATCAAGAAATGAGAGCTCATGCTTCACATGAACCTCAAATTTTGATGCCGTATGTTTTCTGGCGTCACTGAGTTTTGCGGCCGCCTCAAGCAAGGTCTCTTTATCGCGTTCGAGTCTTGATTCAAGTTCAGCCTTGTTTGTACTCATGTGAGTGAGTAGCTCCAGTTCTTCTCTGGACCTTTCAAGATACTCTATGATGTCCTCCTCATTTTCACCGTATTTTGATTTTAGTTTGTAAAGAAAATTTATCCTATCCTCTATCTCCGCTTGCTTCGAGGGATCAAAATCACATTCATATATAAGCTCTTCTATCTCGGACTTTTTTTCCGACAACGAATAGCTTATATCGAGAATTGATGACGCTAAAGCCTTTATCGGTTCATAGTGAGAGGCAGACTTTTCGAGGTGCTTAGCGGCTGTCATGAGCGATGTAATGACGCCGGTATTATCATCGGTATCCGTCAGAATCGCAAGTGAGTCATTTAAACCGCCTATCACCCTTTCGGAGTTTCTGTACATATCACGCTTCTCGCAGAGTTCATTATACTCGCCAATTCTTATATTTGCACTCTCTATCTCGTTTATCTCATATGTAAGGAGCTCAACCTTTTTTTGCTTATCCTCTTCATTTGAATTCAGAGCTTTATATTGACGGTAGAGAGTTGAGTATGAGGTGTATTTTTCCAAATAATCATCGTATAGTTCGGACAAGCCTCCAAGCTCATCAAGATATCTGTAATGGAATTCGGGATTCAACAATTTTTGACTGTCATGCTGGCCGTGTATACTTATAAGTTCCTTACCTAAGGTCCTGAGCATACCTACTGTTACCGGAGTTTGATTTATCTTACAAACATTGCGGCCGTCAAGGCTTATAACTCTTGAGATAACAAGGCTGTTATCATCTTCTGCAGGCACGTCCATGCTCTTCAGAACCTCTGCGGCACGCGCCGATATATTGTCAAAAACCGCAACTACCCGGGCTTTATCAGTTCCTGTACGAATCAACTCTTTTGAGGTTCTCTCTCCCAGGACAGCTGACAAAGCATCTATGATAATAGACTTACCGGCTCCGGTTTCACCGCTCATTACATTCAGACCGTTTTCAAAACAAATCTGAGCGGATTCAATCACGGCAATATTATCAATTTTCAAATTGCTCAGCATAGTATCACCAAATAAAAATGATTATTGATTATTTTTTGGACACTTCATTTATTTTCTCACAAAATATTGCTGCATGTTCCTCACTTCTGCATAGAACAAAAATAGTATCATCACCGGCTATTGTTCCCAAAACTCCATCCCAGTGCATAGCGTCAATCGAGGCGCATGCGGCGTTTGCCATGCCTACATGCGTCTTTATAACACAAGTATTGAGTGCATAATCCGCACCTGCTAAAGCTTCGGAAAGTATAGCATTGTACTTTGATGCTATCTTTTCTCTCTCAGTAGTGCCGAGACTGTATGCAGACTTACCTGATGTACCGATCTTCTTTACAAGCTTCAACTCTTTGATATCTCTGGATATGGTGGCTTGGGTTGCATCAAAGCCTTTGGCCTTCAGCTTTCCGATAAGTTCATCCTGAGTAGATATCTGTTCTTCGCTTATCAAAGAAACAATAGCCTGTTGTCTGCTCTTTCTTATGTTCATTATATTTTCCCCTCATTACCGGCCAATTTTTTGTTGAGTATTTCAAAGAACTGATCGTTCTTGATTCTGATAAATTCCGCATATTTTTCAGACTTTGTTATCGATACAACATCGCCTACTGTTACATTTTGAGCCTTTTCACCGTCATATGCCAAATAGAGGTCGTTATTCGTGGACTTTCCCGAGCAGAATACCTCTATTTTATTCTCTGCGCTGAAAACTATTGAACGTGCAAAGAGAGATTGAGGACAAATCGGTGTTACCACAATCGCCTCTATACTGGGATTTATCACCGGTCCTCCTGCTGATAAGGAGTATGCCGAGGAACCGGTGGGAGTGGCGACAATAATACCGTCTGCCCGATATGAGTTAATGAGTTTTCCGTCACAGTTCACGTCTATATCCGTGATTTTGAGGGTAGCACCTCTGGCAAGCACCACATCGTTTATACAGTGAGTCGAATAAATCTCTTCGCCGTTCCTTATAACTTTTACGTCGATGAGCATACGTCGATCAATTGTATATTTTCCGTCTATCAGGTTTTTGAGCAATTCAAGTTCATTGCTTTCAAGACCTGCCATAAAAGCAAGACGACCGGCATTTATACATAGAATCGGCTTTTCATAGTCAACTGTTGACTTTGCAGCATTCAGAAGGGAGCCGTCTCCACCGACGGAAATAACTACATCGCACCAATTAAGCAAATCATCAAAGAGCTTATAGTCAAGAGCCTCAACGCTTGAAAAATCCTCGCGATAGCCCTCCAGGGTGGCATATTCCGCTCCGTATTTTCTGAGCCATTTACAAATCTCAACAGTTACATCCTTTGCCTTTATCCTCGACAAATTAGGTAACAATGCTATTTTCATACTTTTGTTCCCTCTTTATTAACACTCTTATCAAGAGTTGAATGTGAGAGCTCCACAACATCTTCTGCTGTTATTTGAAGTTCGTTTGCAGGACTCTCCGCCTTTTCCAAAAACATAAGATATTCTATATTGCCCTCCGGACCTTTTATGGGAGAAAAATCAAGTCCCTTCAAAGTGAATCCGCATTCGAGAGCAAAACCTGTTATATCATTTACAACTTCTACGTGAGTAGACTTATCCCTGACTACTCCCTTTTTTCCGACCTTTTCCCGACCGGCTTCAAATTGAGGTTTAATAAGGCACACTGCCTGACCGTGTTCTTCGAGCAATGTATGCATAACAGGCAAAATAAGCTTCAGTGATATAAATGCAACATCCACACTTGCAAAACCAATCGCCTCGGGTATATCTGCCTTTGTAACATTGCGGAAATTCGTTCTCTCCATATTTACAACACGTTCATCCGAACGAAGTTTCCACGCCAACTGACCATACCCGACGTCAATGGCATAAACCTTTGATGCTCCGTTTTGCAGCATGCAATCCGTAAAACCTCCGGTAGAAGCTCCTATGTCCATGCAAACTTTACCTTCGACAGTCAGCGGGAATGACTGCATGGCCTTTTCAAGTTTAAATCCGCCTCTGCTGACATACGGCATCTTGCTGCCCCTGACTTCTACGGCATCAGTGGTCTTTATCTGGGCACCCGACTTGAGCTCTTTCTGTCCGTTTACATACACCTGGCCTGCCATAATAAGTGCCTTTGCCTTTTCACGGCTATCCGTATGACCAAGTTCAAATACGACCAAATCAAGCCTCTTCTTATCGCTCAAGCGACTACACTCTCCTTAAAACTTCTTCAACCTGGCGGTCTGCAGACAAGCCGAATTCCTCTTCAAGATCCTTAATACCGGCATGATGCACAAAGGTATTGTCTACCGCCACATGCGAGTATTCACCCTTAAATCCGGACTCTAAAAGCATACTTCCGAGTGCTTCTCCGACTCCACCTGACTTTATACCTTCTTCGAAGAAAATAACTACTTCTGACTTCTTAGCCTCTGCAACTGCTCTTTCATCGATTGGCCATACCCTGTTAAGCTTTATGATTTTTACATCTATACCGTATTCATGAAGCTTTTCCGATGCAATGGACGATTGTGAGAATAAGCATCCGTAAGTAACAATAGCAACCGGGGACGTTTTCTTTCCGAAGACACTTACCGGTTCATCTTCGACCTTGTATTTTTTAGGTAAATATCCTTCGCCGCCTCTAGGATACCTTACTGCGACAACATTACCTTCTCCATATGCGGCTTTGTTCAAATGAAGCCGTAATTCCTCATAAGAAGAGGGACTGTATATGATAGAACCGGGTATGGACCTCAGGAATGCGACATCCAATATACCCTGGTGACTTCTTCCGTCCTCTCCTACAAATCCGGCTCTGTCGACTGCGAGCACAACCTTTTGATTCTGCATGGCTATATCATGAACTATCTCGTCATATGCCCTTTGGAGAAATGTTGAATATACTGCGAACACCGGTATTATGCCGCCCTTGGCAAGGCCGCCTGAAAAAGTTACGGCATGTTCTTCGGCTATACCGACATCAAAGAATCTTGACGGAAATCTCTTCGAAAAAGTTTCAAGACCGGTGCCAAGCGCCATAGCTGCTGTTATAGCGCAAATGCGCTCGTCTTTTTCAGCCATATCGCAAAGATATGATCCGAACACATTTGAATAATTCTTTTTACCCGAATTTCCCGTACAGCCTGTATATACATCAAATTGTGATATACCATGGAACTTCGAGGGCTCATTTTCCGCAAAACAATATCCTTTACCCTTTTTTGTCAGGACATGCAGAAGCACCGGAGAATCAAACTCTTTAGCGGCCTCAAGAGCTCTGCATAAAGCATTTATGTTATGACCGTCCACGGGACCGACGTAGGCAAAGCCCAAATCTTCAAAGAAATTGCTGCTGTAAAGATAGTTCTTTGCAGCTTTTTTTGCATTCTTTAGTACTCTGTAGAGCCTTCCTCCGTCAGGTACTTTTTCGATTATATCTACAAAATCCTCTTTGAGGCGATAATAGATGGGATTTGATTTTGCTGCTGCAAGATATTTTGCCATAGCTCCGACATTCGGTGAGATAGACATCTCATTGTCATTGAGAACAACGATCAGATTAGTATCCTCTCTTCCGGCATTGTTCATGGCCTCATAAACAAGTCCGCCAGTAAATGAACCATCGCCTATAACAGCAACCGTATATGCACCTTTGTTGTGCATCTTCTCTGCAACTGACAGACCGTAAGCAGCGGAAACAGAGGTTCCGCTGTGTCCGGCAGCAAATACATCATGCTCACTTTCATCCGGACTGGGAAAACCCGATATGCCGCCGGACTGTCTGAGGGTTGAAAAACCCTCATACCTTCCGGTCAACAATTTATGCGTATAAACCTGATGACCTACGTCCCATACAAAATGATCTTTTGGCGAGTCAAACACGCGGTGCAAAGCAATGGTGAGTTCCACGGCACCGAGATTTGAGGCCAAATGCCCTCCTGTCTTTGAGACCGTGTTTATCAAAACATAACGTATCTCTTCTGCCAGATCCTCAAGTTCCTTTTGAGACAGCGTTTTTATAAAGTCAGGAGTTTTAATTCTGTTCAAGTATTTTATATCCATAATCTTTATCTTTCTCTAGTCTTATCTCTCTTTGGTCTTATCTCTCTAGTCTTATCTCTCTCTGGTCTTATCTTTCTCTGTTTAAGAAGAGCCTGGTAAGTTCAATCAGGTCTCCCGGATTTTCAAATTCATTCAGAGCATCCAAAGCATTTTGGCTATACCGGTCGGCAAGCTCCTTTGCGCCGTCAAGACCGAGCAGGGAAACATAAGTCACCTTTCCGTTGTCTGCATCCTGGCCGACGCATTTTCCCAACACCTCAGGGTCGCCGGTTACATCAAGGATATCATCTATAACCTGAAAAGCGAGCCCGAAATTCTCGGCATAAATCCTTGCTGCATCGTATTTCGCATTATTCGCCCTCGCAAGCGTACAACCGATCTCACATGCACAGCGAATGAGCGCTCCGGTTTTTAATTTATGTGTTTTTTCTATCGTTTCAATGTTAAGATCTGTCTTTCCCTCATTTGATATATCGAGAGTTTGTCCGCCCACCATACCGTAAATGCCGGCATAATTTGATAAAAGCCTTATACACTTAACAGCGAGCGCCGGAGCCACACCGGAATCAGATGCTATTTGGAAAGCATATGTAAGGAGTGCGTCACCGGCAAGAACGGCAAAGTCCTCACCGTATTTTTTGTGGCATGACTCTTGTCCTCTGCGATAGTCATCATTGTCCATGCATGGTAAATCATCGTGCACCAGCGAATAAGTATGAATCAACTCGAGAGCACAGGCAAAAGGCAAAGCGTCAGATATATTGCCTCCGCAAATTTTGCAGAATTCAAGCATCAAAACAGGTCTTACTCTTTTTCCGCCTGCCTCCACGCAATACTTCATAGCATCAGCCACTACCTGATAGTCGGTTTTTTCGATACAAAGATAATCATCCAATGTTGCATTAATGAGATTTACATATGAAACAAAGTGTCTTTTAGCAGTCTCATCCATTTCGTATTCCATTTCCTTATCCCTTCCCCTTGGGTAATTAATCCAGAATTTCTCCGCTTTGGAGCTTTACAATCTTTTGCTCTGCACTTTCAAGAAGCTCATTGCATAAAGCAGCAAGCTTCGTGCCCTCTTCATATAGCTTAAGTGACTCGTCAAGTCCCTTTGAGCCGTCCTCCAGCTCCGCAACTATTTTTTCAAGCCTTTTTACGGCCTCTTCATATCCCAACTTTTTCTCTTCCATCATTTATCCTCCCGAGTTTCCTTTACCGAGCAATTTATATATCCGTCCATAACACGGATACTTATATCATCGTTTTTTGCAACGTCTTTTATACTTTTTACAACACCGCTCGCCTTCTCCGCGATACTGTAGCCCCTGGCCAAAACCTTAAGGGGAGAAAAAGCCTCGAGTCGTCCGACTTCAACCGAGAACCTTCTCCTCTCGGTCTCTGTCTTTATAGCCATGATGTTATTCATACGTTCCTGATAGTTATCAAGGAGCAATCTTCTTTCATTTATCAGCGACACGGGACCTTTCATAACCTGCCGCCCTGTAAGAGATAAAAGCTGCTCCTTATAGAAATTCAACTTGCCTACAAGTTGTCGTTGCATTTGAAGATTCAGACCGGTCAGTTTCTCCTTCTCGGAAATCATGTCCGGCACTGCAACCTCCGCCGCAGCTGACGGAGTCGGGGCTCTGTAATCCGCAACAAAATCCGATATGGTAAAATCCACTTCATGTCCCACACCGGTTATGACAGGTGTTTTCATATCAAAGATTGTTCTCGCAACACGCTCATCATTGAAGCACCACAGATCCTCTATGGAACCTCCGCCCCTGGCGAGAATAATCACATCCGCGCATCCGCTGTCATCCAATTCCCTGAGGGCGGATACTATTTGCGGAGCAGCCTCCGCGCCCTGAACCTGCGTCGGAGAAATAACTACCTTTGCCATCGGCCATCTTCTCGAAAGCACGTTCCTTATATCCTGGAATGCGGCCCCTGTCGGTGAAGTCACGACGCCGATTGTGTCGGGATATTCGGGAAGACTTTTCTTATGCTCTGCGGCAAACAGGCCTTCCTTTTGAAGCTTTTCTCTGAGCTGCTCGAAGGCAAGATTCAATGAACCCAGCCCGTCCGGTTGCATATCTGTTATATAAAACTGATACTGCCCGTCTCTCTCATAAACGGATACATTGCCGAGCGCAATTATTCTCATCCCGTTTTCGGGTCTGAATTTCAAACGTGATGCATTGCCCCGGAACATAACCGCCTTAATTGATGCGCTCTCGTCCTTGAGCGTCATATACATATGCCCGCTCGAATGAGCCTTAAAGTTGGATATCTCACCGACCAGAAAAAGCGCTCTGAGATTTACATCATAGTCGATAATTGTTTTAACGTAGTTATTAAGCTGCGCAACAGAATAAACATTCGGCGTTGCATCTATCATAAGTTAATCCTCTTTCAATGAAGTTAAAACGGAAATGCCTGCCGCGTTGTCAGACGAGAATTCAGGCTCCGCAAAAACACATTCAAAATTTTCACTCAGGCTCTTACGTATGATTTTGTTGGACATCACTCCGCCTGAAAACACGAACGGTCGTCCCGGATATTTTAAACCGGCTGACTCGGCCATAGTATATATAGTCTTCTCTATGTACTTGAGACAATAGAGAGCTATATCGCAATAGGGTTCGCTGTCATCATACATCTTCTTACATTGATTCTCGAGCCCGGATATACTGCAGTCCCCTTTGTCCGAAAGCTTGGGTATTCTCACATCGAACTGCCTTTTACTCTCCATAGCCAGTTTTTCAAGCTCCGGACCGCATGGGAAATTCAAACCCATCATAACTCCGATTCGGTCTATAGCCTGTCCGGCCTTAAGGTCATTTGAAGATGCCAAAAGCTCACACGACACC
>CAZIHW010000087.1:0-8549 GCA_964539045.1 uncultured Eubacteriales bacterium
TGTCGGACCTGTGGCCCCTGTCGGGCCTGTGGCCCCTGTTGGACCCGTAGCTCCGGTCGGACCCGTGGCTCCGGTCGGGCCTGTGGCTCCTGTCGGACCTGTAGCCCCAGTCGGGCCTGTGGCCCCTGTTGGGCCTGTGGCTCCGGTCGGGCCTGTGGCCCCTGTTGGGCCTGTGGCTCCGGTCGGGCCTGTGGCTCCTGTCGGACCTGTAGCCCCAGTCGGACCTATAGCTATCGGTCCTGTTGGGCCCGTTGGGCCTGTCGGACCTATAGGACCTGTGGGGCCGGTTGCGCCCATAAGGCAGGGAATATCGCATATAGGCAATCCACCGCATTCGCATACGTAGTTATTCCCACTGCATGATGAACACGGCGAATCAGAACAACTATATCTCTTCATCTTATTCTCCTTTCTGCAAACGGGATATTATAATATCTCGCATAACAGTTTATGAGATGTTAAAGATGTTAGTTACAAAATAAAAGCCGAAAGCATTGCGCTTTCGGCTTTTCAGAAGTTTAATTGTATCAATATACGGAGAAGTTTTTAAATGAATTTACATTGCCTTCCTTGTTGAAAGGATGATAGTTCGTTGCATTTTTGGTACAGAAATTTCTGTATTTTGTAGGGCCGTTTCCGTCACCGGAAACTCTGAAGTCAAGTTCTGAATCGAAAATGTAGTCCTCACCGTTTGTGCGGAGTATATTCCATGTATGATCTCCGTCTTTGTATGAGCCTGTTATACTGTATACCTCGAGGCCTATATTTCTCGTAAGAACCATGAACAGGGCAGCCCACTCTGTGCATGTGCCGTAGCCTGTCGAGAGAATTCCCTTGGCTCTTTGTACGATTTTTTTATCATAAGTACTTTTATAGTTTACGTTTGTAGCTTTAAGAGAACTCTCGAATTTGAATGTCTGAACCATGTAGTTGTTTATGGCTCTGACCTTTTCGTAATTCGACATATCCTCTGTTGTAACCTTTGCCAGAATCTCTTCAACTTTTGCATCGAGCCACTTGTCGTTTGTTATCATCGGATCAAGCGGAGCGGCATTTAAAACTTTTTCTTCCGCTGTTCCGTACTTCAAAATATCGTTTACAGAATTTATTACAATTGTTGTAACATCTGATATGGTATTTGTGCTTCCTGAAGCATTTTTTCCTGTTTCAAGCTGTACTTCGGTTGAGGAAACTAATGAATTTCCAAATCCTGTAACCGCTATTGTGCCACACATCAAAAATGCTGCAGCCCTTACTTTTATGGTATTATTCATAGATACTCCTATGCGTCTGTATGTTCTGTAATGATTTTTTAGCTTTTGTAACAGTTTTGTTACTTTTTGTTACCGACTGATAATAACAGATATTCGGAAAAAATGCAACATTTTTTTCTAAATTTGTATTATTTATATTATTTTAATGCCTCTATGTGGTATAATGTAGGCAGCAATATGTAATTTAGCGGCAATATGTAATTAGGGGGAGGCTTAGAAATGAAAAAGTACAATTGCCCTCACTGCAATGCAGAGCTCTATTGGAATGCTGAAGCAAATGCGCTGAAGTGTGAGTACTGCGAAAAAGAATTCCAGCCCGAGGAACTCGACGCTTTTATGGCAAAATCCGCTGCTGTTAAGGGCGTTGATTTGAATAAAAAAACATCCGGCGGGGATGGCGAAAAGCAAGTTCGGGAGGCAAATGAACAGGATAGAGTAAGTGATGATTCCGAAAAGACTGATCTGGCTGATTTGGTTGTATATGCCTGTAAAAACTGCGGAGCAGAGGTTATAACCTCAAAGTCGACTGTTGCCACAACGTGTGCCTTTTGCGGAAGAGCCATTGCGCTTACGGATAAGATGGTAGGTAACTTTAAGCCTGATTCGGTCATACCATTTGCGGTGAATGACGATAAGGCCAAGGCAATTTACAAGGCCTATACAAGGAAGGGCCTGCTCACCCCGGGAAACTTTAATGATAAGAATGAAATAAAGAAGTTTAAAGGTGTGTATATACCGTTTTGGCTTCATTCCTATGACGAGAATGCCAGTGTTATAGTACATGCGGAGAACCAAAGCAGTCACAAAAGGGGAGACGATAAGATCATCGAACACCATATGTACGATATAGATATGGATGTTTCGGGAAGCTTTGCGAGCGTTCCGGCAGATGGTCTGAAAAACCTTGATGATGCTTTGATGCAGGCAATAGAACCGTTTGACTATTCAAAGCTTACTGAATTCAACTCAGCTTATATGGCCGGTTATTATGCGGAGGAGTATGACTACAGCGCTGAAGAGAGCATACATGACGCATATGAGCGCACAGCCGCAACTATGAAGGACAAAGCAGTTGAAAACGCCGGTTTTTATACGGAAAAAGTAGTCGGAACATATACACCCTCCTATAGCAATGAGGTTTCAAAATATGCCATGTTACCGGTTTGGCTGGTAAATGTGGTATACAAGGGTAAGGATTATAAATTCGCGGTTAATGGTGAAACAGGAAAAATAGCCGGAAGCTTGCCTATCAGCAAGGCAAAGGTTGCGTCTATAGCTGCCGGCAGTTTTGTCCTGACACAGCTTGTGTCTCTTGCCATAAGATTATTCTTGTATTGATAGGGGGCAAGGCATATGAATAAGAGAATTATTTCATTTATTTTGTGTATCGTCCTGATCTTTTCAGTCGGTATTTGCGCATCTGCTGAAAATGAAACCCAGGTAACAGATGAAACTACGACAAGCTCTGAAAGCTACACAGATGAAGCTACGACAAATTCCGAAAGTTATACCGCGGCAAACGGATACTCGTATGATTACATGATTCCGAATCTTGACAAGAGTCAGATAAAGTATGACGATGTATATGACTTTGCGGATCTTCTCAGTGATGAGGAGGAAAAAAGGCTGTCAGATATAGCAAGTGCGCAGGGCTCGAACTACGGAATTACATTGGCTTTCCTTACCTATGACGATTCCTTCGGAAGGACTACCCGAACATTCACAGACGATTTCTTTGATTATTTTTACGGCTTGGATTGCGACGGTATACTCTTCGCTGTGGATATGGACAACAGGCAAGTCTACATCAACACGATGGGGGTCGCCATAAACAATGTAACTGATGAAGAATGGGATTCCGTTCTGGATGATACCTATACATACGCATCAGACGGGGATTACAACGGTTTCTTCATAAACACATTGGATAAGACCCTGTATGCATTTTCCGACGATAATACTGCATATGAACCTTATGATTACGGCGGGGAGTACGGTGTTATAGATTCGGCCCCGAATCCGTTCTTACCGACGGTTCCCTCGCTGATAGCATCTATTGTTGTTGCCGTTATAGCTGTATTGGGATCATTCGGTATACATTCTCTGAACAACAAAGCTCCGGCAGGAAATACATATATGGATGAAGGCTTTAAAATCATCTCAAAGCAGGAATTCTTCAGGGGCACCAGAACTCAGGTATTGCATGATTATTATAAATCAGACAGCAGCGGCGGCGGTGGTGGCTCAAGCCATTCCTCAGGCGGAGGAGGCTCCCACGGCGGCGGTGGCCACGGATTTTAAGTATCGGAAGATATTGAACATTCGGAAATATTTATTATTGGAAATATAATCTAAAAATTGAAAAGGAGTAAAAACTATGGGACTTTTAAAACTTGCGGCAGAAACAGTCAGTGATGTTCTGGGCGGAGGTCTTCAAGCAGCCTCAGGTGCAACTCAATCCGCAATGTGGAAGGAATACTTCCAGAGCGGCGATATGTCTAAAGGCGTTCTTATGAAACGCGGTGAAAAAATTGTAGTTAACGGAGGCAGAAATACAAAGGCAGATGACAACCTTATTTCTGCTGGTTCCGGTATTGACATTCAAGAGGGTCAGGCAATGATCCTTGTTGAAAACGGCAAGATAGTTGAATTTTGTTCAGAGGCCGGACGTTATACATACATTGAGAGTGAAGCTCCTTCATTTATTCCGGGAGAGGGACAGAAGTTTACAGACGCCCTGAAAGAGTATGCAAAGGATATTCTTAAGCAGTGGGAAGCAGGCGGACAGCGCTTTAGTTCTCAAAGGGTATTCTTCATAAACATGTGTGAGCTTCTGGCAGCACCTGTAAAATGGGGCTGCGGAGATATCGCTTTCCATCATACGAGCCAGATGGCAGGTGGCAATATAGAACTTGATATATCTATCAAGGGTAACGGTCAGCTTACAATGAAGATAGGCGATCCGGTTAAGTTCTATGAAAACATAGGCGCACAGTACGCAGGTACCGACGGAGAAGTAGAAGTAAACCTTAATGATGAGGGAATTCTTTCAAACATAAAGTCGGGAATACTCGACAAAATAGGTGCAGCTATTTCCACTCTCGGTGCTACACAGCCGATTCCGTATACAAGTATCGGAGCTCACGCATCTGAGGTTGCAGATCTCATAAACAAGGACCTCAGTGAAGAGTGGGCAGGTATTCGCGGATTTGAGGTAGTTACATTTACCGTAAACGGAGCTTTTGTTCCTACAGATGAGGATAAGGCTCAGATTCAGGAGATGCAGAAAGCCTTCAACATGGGCGCCAATACCAATGCTGCGAACTACGATGTACAGAAGACTATGGCAGAAGGTGTTAAGGCTGCCGGTGAGAACGGAGGTGCATCCGGAATGATGGGTATAGGTCTCGGCATGGGAGCTATAGGCAATGCAGGATTAGGTCAGATGACCAACCAGAATCCACAGGCACCCGCAGCTCCGTCAGCCCCTGCGGCAGCAGCTCCGGACGCTTCTGCATGGACATGTGAGTGCGGAGCAACAAACAAGGGTAACTTCTGCTCAAATTGCGGAAAAGCAAAACCTGAGGCGCCTGCCGGCGGATTTTGCTCAAATTGCGGAAATAAATTAAACCCGGGCGCTAAGTTCTGTCCGAACTGCGGAACCCAGGTTGGCTGATAAACAGGTTAGCTGATAAACATAAAAAGAGGTCGGTTGCTCGCAATCGACCTCTTTTACGTTTGAGTTTCTTTTTTACAATTGAGCTTCTTTTGTATGCTCAATTTTTCTCTTTTTTGAAAACTACAAGCTTTGAGAAAACATAGTTTAGTATAACAACGACAACGGAAACAACTATCTTAGCAAGCATTCCCTCCGCGCCGAGTAAGGCCTGTGACAGGCCGATTCTTACTAGCAGCGGTACGCCCAGGATCTCTATAACCCCTGTAAAAAGACGCGAGCTTATAAATGTTGAAAATTCGGGTATCAAAGTCTTTAAATCCAGATCGGATGATTTAAAAACAAAGAACTTATTGGTAACGAAAGCAAACAAAACCGCGCATACCCATGACAGTATGTTTCCTGTTTTTACGGTCATGTTCAGCAGAGCTACGAAAATATCATATGTTCCCCAACTCACAATTGTGGTTGCGACACCGAAAATCAGGTACATGATAATTTCTCTGTGTGTTTTAAAAAAGAGTTTGATATTCATAAGTAACCTTACTTTTAAACTTTATTTACGAACTTGTTTACTGCCTTTGATACGGCAGCTGCAACTACAAAGCAGCATATAGCTTCAATAAGTCCGTTTGTACCTACGAAAGCTATGACGAAGGCGAATATATTTTTGGTTCCCAGAGTTGCCGCAAGTCCGCGGATAAAGTCCGAGTTCCAATAGAAAGCGACCAGCGCTGACATGAAAAATAGTGTATTCAGGAGAGCACCTGAAAGGCTTGTTACTGAGTATGCGATGAGGCTTTCTTTTTTGAATGCCTTCCATATGAGACCCGTAACGAATCCCATAAGTATTCTCGTCGGTATACATACGATGAAGCAGCCTACGGGGTTCAACTCCATGAGAACAACACCAAATGCACTTATTCCCATTGCAGCCTGTAAAAAGCTTGTGATACCGAATACGCCGCCGAGAATAGCTCCGGCTGACGGTCCGAGCACAATAGCTCCCACTATTACCGGGATTGTGATGAATGTTATCTCAAGTCCTGCTGTTTTCAGGTAACCGAGTGGGGTAAATGCCATGATAATAATTATCGCTATGAGAATAGCGAGTTGTGTCATACGTACAATTTTAACGTTGGTATTAGCCTTTTTCATAATTTTTTACTCCTTTGCTATTGTTCTGCCCTATACGTCAGATACAATGCATTATGACATGAATTTTATGAATTCTTGTCATAGATGGCTTTTAAACCTTCCATAAGAAGGTCTTTGTTGAATACAATGTCGTGCCTGCAATGTTTTGCAATGTCGAGAAGGCCGCCTGTGGCGACTATCGTTTTGATAGGCACGTTGAGTTCGGCTTGCATTCTGTCGCAAAGACCATCGAGCATGTCCGCATTTCCGTATACTATGCCGGAGCGCATACACTCGGTAGTATTTGTGCCTATCGACTTTTTCGGAGGCTTAAGCCCTATTTGAGAAAGCTGGGAGGCACCGTTTGCCAATGCATTTAATGAAATTTTTACCCCGGGAGCTATAGCTCCGCCGAGGAAAGCACCTGTTTCATCAAGCACTGTTACTTTTGTGGCTGTACCGAGGTCGAGTATCAGGCACGGAAGCTCATATTGAGTTAACGCTCCGACTGCAGTGGCTGCAAGGTCTGCCCCAAGCTCAGACGGAGAATCAATGCGTATATTGAGCCCTGTCTTTATACCCGGTCCCAAAACCAAAGGACGTTTGCCGGTAACTTTTTTCACGCCGTTTTCAAGAGCGGATGTAATTTCCGGAACAACCGAACTTATCACTCCGCCTATGAACCTTTCAGGTTCAATACCGTTTAGGCCGAAAATACTGTTAATGTTTACGGCGAACTGATCTTCAGTGAGGGTTCGGTCAGTCGCAAGTCGGGACACAAATAACAGGTCATTACCCTTATAGACACCAATAGTTATATTTGTGTTTCCCGCATCAATAACCAAAAGCATATTCTCAGTTCCTTTCTTAAGATTTTGAGCACTAAAGCTCGAAAAGATTATATATCAATAATTGACATAAAACAATAAAAAATATAGAATATATAAGCGATTATCACAGTTGTATCTACTTTTGCGGAGGCATGATTATATGGCAGTAAACAGAAAAGAATTCTTTTTCACATCCAGTGTAGGAAATTGCGAGATACATGCAGTATCATGGAAGCCAAAGGGAAAGAAGGTAAAGGCTGTTTTCCAGATGGCTCACGGTATGGCAGAGCATCTTGAACGCTATGAGCAATTTGCTGTTTTTATGGCAGAGAACGGTTATGCGGTTTACATGAATGACCATATAGGCCACGGAAAATCAATAAACTTCAGATACCCACTCGGATATTTCGGAATGAAAAATACCCAGGGCGAGGTTTTTGTAAAAGACTGCAAGCTCCTTATGGATATAGCTATGGAGGAAAACCCGGGTGTACCGGTTGTATTCTTCGGCCATTCAATGGGTTCCCTGGTCGCAAGAAAGTTCACAATGTATTATGGTGACAAACTCACCGGATCTGTATTCTGCGGTACTGTAGGACCTAATCCTGCTTCACCCATTGCTGAGAAAATCTGCGATGTACTTGCTAAGTATGTGGGCATTGTTGCCGATGGAAAGCTTGTAGATTCACTTGCTTTCGGTACTTATAATAAGAGAACTCAGAACAGAACAAAGTTTGATTGGCTTACAACGGATAAATCTATCGTAGACAAATACATTGCAGATCCTTTGTGCGGTTTTTACTTCTCAAACAGAGGATACAAAGATATGCTTTCGTTGCTGACTTTCGTTAACAGTAATGCTTGTGCAGAGATGATGCCGAGAGACAGAAACATACTACTTGTTTCCGGAGAAGAGGATCCTTGCGGCGAGTACGGTTCGGGAGTGAAAAAGGTTGCCGATAAGCTTGAAGCTGCGGGCATGAATGTACAGCTTAAACTTTATCCGGACGCAAGACACGAAATTCTCAATGAATTCTGCAGGGAAGAAGTTATGAACGACATCCTTTCCTGGACTGACGATAAAGTAGAAAATGCAGGCTGATTCAAATCATTAATTCATAACTATAAGCTTTCAATATGAAGGAGAAAACATCTATGGACATAGAAAAGGATATCCGCTTAAAGACGAAGCCTATGGGCTTTGACAAGAAAAGCGTAATGGACTTTATAGAGCAACTCCAGATCGAAAATGAGAATTTAAAACGTGAAAACAGTGAACTTGTCGCAAAGCAGAACGCACTTCTCAAGGAAAATACAATGCTTCGTACACGCATTGATGTTTTTGCTGAGGGGGTACAGAAGGCTGCCCAGAAAGCTTCAGGTGTTTCACCGATAAATGATGTACAAAAGCTTATAGACGAACAGAGTGAGGGAGAAGATCCGGTCGAAGATCCGGTCAAGGATCAGAAGGATCAGCTCATAGAAGTATCGGATGATTCCGATGAAAATAAAGTTGAAGTTAAAGACGAAGTTAAAGATGAAGTTAAAGATGAAAATGAAGAGGAGTACAAGATAACTTTTGAAGATCTCAGCGATGCGCAGCCTCAACCGGAACTCCCTTATGCTGAGGCC
>CAZIHW010000088.1:0-2532 GCA_964539045.1 uncultured Eubacteriales bacterium
CCCAGTAGAATCCCTGCGAATTATCCGGGGTATTGAAGCAAGCAACAGCTGCCGACTTATAGTTTTCATTTACTATATTTGCCTTATCGGAAGTGGAGTCATTCCAGAACTTCACAACAGCTTCTGCAGTAGAATATGCAACTGCCAAGCTCTCATTACCGGCCAATTCACTGACTGTACGACCTGACTCGCCGTTCGGACGGGTATGATCATAATATAGAGCAGCCTCTGCAGCACGCTGGGTTGCCGGCTGAACAAGGAGTGTATTCCACTTTAAAGCCGTAAGACCTGCTTCTGTCCTTATTGTATTTATCTTATCAAAGGCTTCTTTAGCAATATCATTGTTTAAGCCGGCCTCAACTTTTATATCAACCAATTCATCAAAATATTCTGTAGGATTTTCAGGATCCTCGGCGTTTTCGACAGTCAGGCCCTTTCCGTTAGCAGCCGAAACTTCTGCCAAAATCCTCTCTACAGTAACTAAACCTGTTGTCTGACTCTTAGCAACGCCCGATTTATCGAGATAGATAATTACAGGCAAATTGTAAAGAGGTCTTGAAGCCGAAAGTTCAGTCATGTACAAATTCATTAATGTTGTAGGCACAACCTCTAAAGTCTCAGTAACAGGAGCAGCGTCAGGATTGTCCGGGTCCTGAGTTGTACTTTCATATGTAGGATTTCCGTAAGTAAAATTAATCCTGTCGGTTTCAAATTCACCCGCAAAGGTTGTCACTTGATCCTTTGTGGCACCGGAGACATCAACGTAAACTATATTTACATCTTTACTTTTTATCCATTCTGAAGCGGCAAGATTAGTGAGAGTAGCCTTTGTGTTCGGACAAGTAGTTCTTCCGAACACAAGTGCAGTCGCACTCTTACCTACTGTTGAACAAGTAGTGCCTTTAACATCGTTAAAAGTAAAGGCTTTGCCGGAAGCAGAATCAGGTGTACCAACATCTAATGCGTATACAGGTACACTGAAGCATCCGATAATCATAGCCAAAGTCAGAATCACTGACAAAGCTCTTCGAATTCTCATAATTCATCCCCCATTAAAAACTTTGATTGATATAGAATTACATAACAATTCTAGCATACAAAAAAAGCTTTAGCAAGATTTATATAAACTTCCAAAAAACAATTGAATAATATAGTAGTTTTTACCAAAACCCTAAATTGCAGAAAAAAAGCGACACCGGAACTAACGTCGGTATCGCTTATGTATTTATTTCCATTTTCCGAGAACTTTTTTCGGACAATACGGATCAAAAATGTCAAGTTCTACATTGTCAAATATGTCATCGCCGTTTTCCACAATTCTATTTTTAAAATCGGTTCCGAGAGCCTGTTCCAAAACCTCTAATCCCCAACGCATGGTAACCGGACGATTGTCGGGAGAATGTGCATCAGTGGATATAACATGAGCCAAGTCCCACTCAAAAAGTTTAAGTATCTGTCGGGTTAGCTTGTCATCTCTCCAAAGGCTTCCCGCATTAACCTGAACACATACTCCGCGGCAAACCCAATCATAAAGCATCGTTAAATCATCAAGCACATAAGGATACCGCTCAACATGAGCAATGATAGGCGTTATTCCCAATGAGGTGATATAAGACAGGGTTTCATTCACAAACTTCGGTTCGTGTCTTACGGAAAATTCGATAAGCATATAGCTTGTACCGCTGAAGCACAGGGGCGCCAAATTCATATTGCGAAGTTCAGGAGTATAAAGCACCTCGGCTCCGAGACGCATATCAAAACTATAATCAGTGCCGTCAAGTGCACTTTTAAGACGGTCAAAAGCCTTTTCACGACGCAGAACAAAGTCATCAACAGTAATGCTCTCATTGAAATGAGGGGTAAAAACTATACGCTTAACCCCTTGTTCAGCCTCTTCTCTCAAAAGAGCAAGAGACTCATCTATATTACGAGCCCCGTCGTCAAGACCGGGAAGTATGTGACAATGTAGTTCTGTCATAGAGATTATTCCTCATAATAGTTATAATCGTACGAATATGAGTATCCCGTGTTTTTGGAAGAACGCTTAGCATCATAACGTGTAACTACAACGCCCAGAATTTTTGCGTTAACATCAATCAGGCGCTTCTTGGCGAGCCTAACAACTTCTATAGATGCAAACTTTGAGCGAACAACCAATACAACTCCGTCTGCATAACTGGCTAAGATAGCCGGGTCTGTAACAACGGACACGGGCGGAGCGTCGATAATAACATAATCAAACTTCTGCTCAAGTGTTTTTACAAGCGCCTTCATACGTTCTTGTGACAGGAGCTCTGAAGGGTTCGGAGGCACGGCACCCGTAGTAAGGACATTTATCTTTATATCCTTGAACTTTAATATACAGTCATCAAGTTCTGCCTTCCCTGCCAATATCTCTGTAAGGCCCTGACGATTCGATCCTATCTTAAGATAAGAATGAACGACCGGTTTACGAAGGTCGCAGTCAACAAGTATAACCTTCTTTCCCTCAGTGGCAAGTGAAACTGCAATGTTTATGGCACAGTTTGACTT
>CAZIHW010000089.1:0-3599 GCA_964539045.1 uncultured Eubacteriales bacterium
ATTCATTATCTTCTATCTGCTTCCGACATTGCTTATCGGCGGATATAAGATTATCAAACATAAAGAAAAGAAAGACCCGGAAACAAAGGCTATAGATAAGGAGTAATCTATTTTGAAACAGGTTGGTTATTATAATGGTGAGATCGGACCACTTGAAGAAATGAAAATACCGATGTTGGATCGTGCAGTTTACTTCGGAGATGGCTGCTACGACGCGACAACATTTGCACACAATCATATTTTCGCGGTAAAGGATCATCTTGATCGATTCTATAACAGCTGTAAGCTTTTGGAAATTCCGTTTGATATGGACAGAGAAACTCTGACTGCAGAGCTTCAAAAATGTATTGACGCCAATGAAATGGACCACGGAATGCTTTACTGGCAGTGTTCCAGGGGAACCGGACCTCGCGCCCATAATTTCCCTCCCAAGGATGTAAAGCCAAATCTTATGATTTTCACAGTACCGTGTGAGTTGGTTCCGATGGATCAAACATTCAAATTGATTTCCATGGAAGATACGCGTTTCCTTCATTGCAATATCAAAACATTGAATTTGATTCCGAGTGTTATTGCTTACCAGCGGTGCATAGAGGCAGGTTGTCAGGAGACCGTATTCCACCGTGGTGACAGGGTAACAGAATGCGCACACAGCAATGTACTTATCCTGAAGGACGGAGTTCTCTGTACCCCTCCGCGTGATAATCTGATCCTACCCGGAATTACATTAAAGCATCTTCTTGAACTGGCCGAGAAAATCGGAATTCCCACGAAAGAGGAGCCATTTACAATGGATGAGCTTCGTACAGCCGATGAGATTATCATCAGCAGTTCCGGCGGACTTTGCATTAAGGCAACCGAACTGGACGGTGCTCCCATCGGAGGTAAAGATCCGGAGAACCTCAAAAAATTGCAGGATGCATATCTTGAATTCTATGAGCAGGATACAAATCGTTAAAAGAAATAAAAAGACAGCGAACCTATTCGTTCGCTGTCTTTCGTTTTTTGGTGGAGACGATCGGGATCGAACCGACTACCTCTTGAATGCCATTCAAGCGCTCTCCCAGGTGAGCTACGCCCCCGTGCTCTATTGATTACACCATAAAAATCAGGAATTGTCAATCAAAAATTCAATTGCATTGCCACATATATAATGGTATAATAGGCAAAATCTTTTAAAGGCCTTGGAGGAGATAAATATGAACATTGTGTGCCTTGATATGGAAGGTGTTCTTGTACCTGAGATTTGGATTGCTTTTGCTGATGCTACCGGTATACCGGAACTGAAAAGGACAACAAGAGATGAACCTGACTATGACAAACTCATGCAGTACAGACTCAACATCCTGAAAGAGCATGGTCTCGGTCTCAAAGAGATACAGGATACCATAGCTAAGATTGACCCGATTCCCGGTGCGAAAGAGTTTCTTGACGAGCTCAGAAGCATCACCCAGGTCATAATTCTCAGCGACACATTTGAGCAATTCGCAGGACCTCTCATAGCCAAACTTAATTATCCGACTATTTTTTGTAACACCCTTGAAGTTGCCGATAACGGTGAAATTACCGGCTACAAAATGCGTTGCGAAAAGTCAAAATACACGACTGTCAAAGCCCTCCAATCCATAGGTTATGAAACTATCGCAAGCGGAGACAGCCACAACGATCTTGGAATGATACAGGCATCAAAAGCCGGATTCCTCTTCAAGAGCACTGATGCTATAAAGGCAGAGTATCCCGACCTTCCTGCATACGAAGAGTATGACGACCTTCTTGCGGCCATAAAAGAAGTACTGTAAGGACAGTGAAAAATATATGAAGACGATAAAAAAGTTCTTAAATGAGATATTTATAGATGGACTTTCAGGTATGGCCCTGGGTCTCTTCTCTACTCTCATTATCGGAACAATCATAGCACAAATCGGCACACTTGCAGGTGGCACTATCGGAACTTATTTGATAGTAATAGCAAATGTTGCCAAGACCTTAACCGGCGCCGGCATCGGCGTTGGTGTTGCGGTTAAGTTAAAGCAGGGACCCCTTGTTACGGTTTCGGCCGCTATAGCGGGTATGATAGGTGCCTTTCCCGGCGTAGGCGACGGTATGACCGAGATAGTACTCGGAAAGCCCGGAGAACCTTTGGGCGCATTTGTCGCCGCAATTGTAGCTATAGAGATAGGAAAACTCATAGCGGGCAAAACCCCGATAGACATAATCCTCACCCCACTGGTTTGCATCCTTACGGGCGCAGCCGTCGGCATTATTGCCGGACCCCCTATCTCTGCATTTATGCTGTGGCTCGGCAACCTTGTAAACTATAATGTTGATGCTCATCCGATAATCGGCGGTATTATAGTATCTGTCCTTATGGGTATGATACTTACCCTTCCTATCAGCTCCGCAGCTATCGGCATATCTATGGGTATCACGGGACTTGCTGCAGGTGCTGCAACAATAGGCTGTTGCTGCAACATGGTTGGATTTGCGGTTGCAAGCTATCGTGAAAATAAGATGGGCGGGCTTATAGCCCAGGGTGTCGGAACATCTATGTTGCAAGTACCGAACATAGTTAAAAAGCCTATAATCTGGCTACCCGCCATTATTTCCAGCGCTATACTCGGACCGATTTCATCAGCCGTACTGCACATGGTAAGCACACCAATCGGTTCGGGCATGGGATCTGCCGGATTTGTCGGACAAATAGCTTCGTTCCAGGCTATGGCTCCGATTGTGGGAACTGTTCCTGCAATTATTCAGATTGTAGTTATGCAATTTATTCTTCCTGCCGCCTTAACACTCGCGGTTTCAGAATTCATGAGGAAGAAAGGATTTATAAAATCCGGAGATATGAAACTCGATATGAACTGATTCAGATAAATTTTTGCGGAAAGAGTCTCGCTTTTTGTCAAAGGAGTATAGATAATGAAGACATTTGCAATTATTCTTTTTGCACTGACTTATGTGCTTATGATTGCTTTTCAAAAGTACAGACCGTACATTGCCCTTGCAGGGGGTATTATTTTTATAATATCCGGTATAATGCCGATTGGATCCGTATTGTCATCCATTGACTTCAACGTCTTATTGATGCTCGCCGGAACCATGGGTACGGTTTCATTCTTTATTGAATCCAGGATGCCCAATAAAATGGCAGATATATTGTTGAACAAATCACCAAATATAATGTGGGTAGCCGTATTCATGTCAGTATTTGCGGGATTTATATCGGCTTTTGTTGACAATGTAGCTACATTGCTTATGGTTGCCCCGGTAGGACTCGCTATAGCGAAGAAATTAAAGATCTCGCCTGTGCCCCTCATTATATGCATAGCCGTTTCATCCAATCTCCAGGGTGCGGCTACACTTGTCGGTGACACTACGTCCATAATGCTCGGCGGATATGCAAACATGGACTTCACGGACTTCTTTTTCAGGGACGGAAAACCCTCAATTTTCTTCGCAGTAGAACTCGGAGCTCTCGTCACTGTCCCGGTAATTATGTTTATATTCAGACATAACAAGGAAAAGGTGGAAAAGGTAGTCCCAACAAAAGTAACTAATTATGTTCCAACTTTCCTTTTACTTGGAACCATAGTAAC
>CAZIHW010000090.1:0-2520 GCA_964539045.1 uncultured Eubacteriales bacterium
TATGAGTCCCTCTCCTGCCTTGCGACTTACCGGAATACCGATAAATACAACCTCACATGCATGCATAGCAACGATGCTGAGTGTTATCCACGGGAAACCGCAAATAGTAAGAACAGCACCTGCAATCCAAAGACCGATAACAAGAGCATAACCTAAGTTTTCAAACTTTGTAAGCGTGTTGAAAACAAACTTCTTCATTTTTATCACCTCAAACCAAAAAAATCGCGGACTTATTCCTGAAATCCGCCGGTTAATGAGTATTATAAAGATAAGTATATACACTTGTCAACTTAAAATGGAAAACTTAAAAAGAAATTGCTGCCAAATGATTTGGCAGCAATTTGTAAATCATAACAAAAATATCAGAATAAGAAATTAGCAAGGAATCTGACACCTTTTATAGATTCCATTCTTTCTTTCATTGAAAGCGGAGGAACAGGCGCCTCTATCCAGTCTTTGTCGATGCCTTGAGCTGCAAGTTCGGGAATTGTATAAATACCATCGTCATAAGCATCAAAATTGGGTTCTGTGGGTGTTCCTTTTACAGCCATAGCAAGCTTGATTATATACTTTCTTACAAGGCCTATCGCTATTATATGCAAATTGTTGATATCAAATTGTCCCGGGAAGCAAGGCATCATAGCCATCATATTTCTGATAGCAAGATTGTTTACCTCGCCGCAACCGCGAATCCACAGTCCCGGAGTAGCGGCATCCTTTGCAGGTGCAGAGCATTCGCCGCATACCATTGTCATGCCCGGCAATGCTTTAAGATCGTTGAGAGTATAAGCCTTACCGTTTGTATCGAGCCAATACTTTTCACCGTTAAATTCGGCACCGTTACCTACAATAATATTGAGCTTTCTGTTCTTGTTAAGCGGATATGTATAAGAACCGAACATAACTTCAAATGTTGTTCCCATAGAAGCTACGCATCCGCCTCCGCAGGTGGCTTCCATCTTTACTGCGAAATCGTGGTCAAGGCCCTCCAATGTTGTAAGCTTCGGAGCACGGTCATTTGTATGTCCCACAAAATAACGTACGCCTGGCCAATTATGCTGGAACCTTCTTGTAAGAAGTGACTGCTCGGCAGGAATGAAAGGAGTTATCTCCTTCTCACCGTATACTTCAACATCAGGATCTCCGAATCCGCGCTTACCTGCTTCGATAAGGAGTTTGTTCTTTGTAGGATCGAATCCCATAAGTTCGGTTACAACACGATCAACCTCTACGGAATTCGTACCTGTTACAATCTTATCTACCAATACGGGGAAATTAGGTCCCGGAGTATTTCCGCAGCCGCCGATGATACCATCTACAACAGTAAGATCCGGCTTAAAGAGATACAGAAGGTCAGATAACTTCTTATCTATCTGCCATGTATGGTTTCTGTAACGCATGTTACATGAGAATGTACCCATGGCATTTTTAAATCCCAGAGTAACACCCGTATATATGTTGGTCTTCATTTTCGGATGGGAAACATAGAGTCTCTCTCCCTTTATTACCTCGGAAATTATCTTCGGAACATATACTTCCTGGCCTACTTCAGCCTTCGGACAAAAATAGCGGTCTGTCGGCATTTCCTCGAAGTAAACGATTTTCGCACCGTACTTCTTTGCGATTCTGTCATATCCGCCGATTTTTGCATATGACCAGGTTACAAGGCCTGAGCCCTCTCCTATGACGATGTCCGGGCAGAGCTCGGAGAGAACCTCCATAGTAGCATCAAATACACGCGGGTCTGTAGTCTGAGGAACACCATAGTCATAACGATATCCACCCTTTGGTGTAACGAAAACAAGGTTTGGCTTAATAAGAACCTTTTTTCCTCTAAACTTTGCCTTCCAGCCCGTCTTCTCATCAAGGTCATCAAGAGATTTTCTTACAGTAGCCTTAATAGCCTTAACATCTGCGCGCTCCTCATAAGACGGCATACCGTAGTCATACGGCAAACTGACATTATTGTGGAAATAGTTCAATGCAGGAGCCTTTGTTATAACAACTGCATTCTTTTCATACTGTACACTCATGAGTCTACCCCCGTATCCGGCATCGTAAAGTCATGTTCTGTCCTTACAAAGTCGGCGTCAGTGAAAGTTTCTCTCTTCATTTGCTTTCTCAACGGCAACCACCAGGTATAGCCGAATGTCATACACATAACTATGCTGTATGCAAGCTTCTTGCCGTATTCGAGACCTGTCTTAACGCCGATAACAACGGCCTCGGTACCGTGCATGGCGGCAAGTATTATTAAACCAATCGGATTCTTCTTTACGATTGTAAGAACAGCACTTGCAATCCAAAGAATTCCGCATCCGATATACTGTATAGCTTGTATCATTTAAATTTCCTCCAAATCAAAACTTTGCAAGACCGGTCTTTGTCTTGAGCGGTATCCACCAGAAAAATCCGAACATCATACACATAGCAATACTGTATATGAGTCCCTCTCCTGCCTTGCGACTTACCGGAATACCGATAAATACAACCTCACATGCATGCATAGCAACGATGCTG
>CAZIHW010000091.1:0-2550 GCA_964539045.1 uncultured Eubacteriales bacterium
TTTAGCATAAAGTTCGTAAAGGATTGAAAAGTATGAAAGCATATGATTTTAAAACGGTTGAACCTAAGTGGCAGCAAAAGTGGGAGGAAGCCGGTGTATTCCATGCGAAGGACGGGTCGGACAAGCCGAAGTTTTACGGTCTTGTTGAATTCCCTTACCCATCCGGAGCGGGCATGCATGTTGGACATATAAAGGCCTACTCAGGTCTTGAAGTTGTAAGCCGTAAGCGTAGATTACAGGGCTACAATGTTCTTTTCCCCATAGGCTTCGATGCATATGGTCTCCCGACTGAGAACTATGCAATAAAGACCGGTATTCACCCGAGAAAAGTTACCGATATGAATATTGAGCGTTTTTCAGATCAGCTTAAAAAAGTCGGTTTCTCTTTTGACTGGACAAGGGTTATAGATACAACACAGGAAGGCTATTATAAATGGACACAATGGATTTTCCTGAAGATGTTTGAGAACGGTCTTGCTTTCAGAGACAAGACCCTTGTAAACTACTGCCCTTCATGTAAGGTTGTACTTTCAAATGAAGACTCCCAGGGCGGAAAGTGCGATATATGCCATTCCGACATAGTCCAGAAGTCAAAGGACGTATGGTATCTTCGCATAACAGAATATGCGGATAAGCTCCTTGAAGGCCTTGAGGAGGTTGATTACTTACCCAATATAAAGCTTCAGCAGGTTAACTGGATAGGTAAGTCCACCGGAGCTTTCGTAAACTTTGAAGTAAAAGATACGGATGAAAAATTGAGAATATATACAACCAGACCTGACACTCTTTACGGTGTTACGTTTATGGTAATGGCTCCTGAGCATCCGATGATTGACAAATATGCAGATCGCATATCAAACATGGGAGATATTGAAGCTTACAGAGCTGAGTGCGCAAAGAAAACAGAGTTTGAGAGAACGCAGCTTGTAAAAGAAAAGACAGGAGTATGTATAGACGGGCTTGTTGCAATCAACCCGGTTAACGGAAAAGAGATACCTATATATGTTGCCGACTATGTAATGATGGGCTACGGAACAGGCGCTATAATGGCGGTTCCCGCACATGATCAGAGAGACTATGATTTCGCAAAGAAGTTCGGCATAGATATAATCGAGGTTATCAAGGGCGGAGATATATCGAAAGAGGCATATACAGGCGACGGCGAAATGATTAATTCCGGTGTTCTTGACGGCATGTCCAACAAGAAAGATTCCATAGAGAAGATGGTTACATATCTTCAGGAAAAGGGTATCGGAGAAAAAGGCGTTCAGTACAAAATGAAGGACTGGGCATTTAACCGTCAGCGCTATTGGGGAGAACCTATCCCGATAGTACATTGCCCGAAATGCGGAATGGTTGCAGTCCCATATGATGAACTTCCGCTCAGACTTCCGGAAGTTGAGAATTTTGAACCGGGACAGGACGGGGAAAGTCCTCTTGCAAAGATAGACTCTTTTGTAAATTGCAAGTGTCCTAAGTGCCACGGCGATGCAAAGCGTGAGACGGATACAATGCCGCAATGGGCGGGTTCTTCATGGTACTTCTTAAGATACATTGATCCTAATAATGATAAGTGCTTTGCCGATAAGGATAAGCTCGCTTATTGGGGACCTGTTGACTGGTACAACGGTGGTATGGAACATGTTACCCGCCATATGATTTACTCGAGATTCTGGCATAGATTCCTATACGATCTCGGAGAGGTGCCCTTCAAGGAGCCGTATGCGAAAAGAACGGCCCAGGGTCTTATACTCGGTCCTGACGGAGATAAAATGTCAAAGTCAAAGGGCAATGTAATCGACCCGCTCGATGTAGTTGAAGAATTCGGCGCGGATGTACTTCGTACTTATGTGCTTTTCATGGGAGACTACGAAAAGGCAGCCCCCTGGTCGGAATCCAGTGTTAAGGGTTGTAAGAGATTTATAGACAGAGTATGGGCTCTCCAGGATATTCTGGTAGACGGAGATGAGATATCCAAGGAGTTGGAAACACCATTCCACAAGACAATAAAGAAGGTGTCTGAGGATATCGAATCATTAAAGTACAATACAGCCATTGCGGCTCTTATGACTTTGATAAATCAGATTTATGATAACGGAAAGATCAACAAGGCAGAGCTCAAAGTGTTTATAACTCTTTTAAATCCTTTTGCCCCTCATGTTACTGAGGAAATCTGGGCTGAGCAGGGATTCGGAGGAATGCTTGCTCAAAGTACATGGGTTGATTATGACGAGGCTAAGTGCGTAGATGAATCCATAGAAATTGTAGCTCAGGTAAACGGAAAGATAAGGGCGAAACTCATTGTAGCAGCAAATGTTACAAATGATGAGGCTATAGCTTTGGCTAAGGCAGATGAAAAGGTTGCAGCTGAAATTGCCGGAAAGACCATAGTTAAAGAGCTCTATGTTCCGGGAAGACTTGTAAATATCGTAGTTAAAGGTTGATAAGGGATAAAAGATTTATATGTTCGGTAGTATTGATATTTTTGAAGATGCAAAAAACATAGCGGAATCCGTATTCGATGTCATTTCAAATAACATGTTGAATATA
>CAZIHW010000092.1:0-1748 GCA_964539045.1 uncultured Eubacteriales bacterium
TAACGCGCGTTTTTAACCAAAAACGCATGAAAAACATCTTTGCACCCAGTTCGAGTGCAGTTTTCTTTGGACATATTCTGTCCCTCCTCCGCTTTGCCCGAAGCGGGACCGATCCGGGCGGGCCAAAATTTTTCCCGGACGGATTGACAAAGGGGCAGAAATATGTTACACTTTTTGTACCATCAAAGAAGTATGTAACATATTTCTGCGGAAGCCACACGGATTTACTGCGCCAACAGTTTATTCGTGTGGCTTTTGTTTTTTATGAAAACCAATACGCATCACTCCTTTGGCAAATGTTTATACTGCACACAGGCGGCATCATAGGAAACGCCACACCGTTTTGCAATTTCAAACCTATCCATGTCTTTTACGAGATGGGCTGGAACCATTAGCTCCCCAGCAAAGCACTTTGCCTGCCATTCAGGATCGCGGAAAGTAATGATTTTAGCATCGCTGAAATTGCGTGTCAATTTGAAACCGAAAAAGCACAATGTAAAATAATGGCCAATTTCATGTGCAATGGTCATTCTGTCTCTACCTTCACCATTACATGCGCCTTCATACACGCTTTCCTTGATACGGATATGTCCTGTTCGGATATCCGTGTCTGCATGGACTTTTTTCGATAAGACACTATCTTCAACGACTTCATAATTAAAACCATTAAAAAGCTCCGTCATAACATCAAGTAGCTCAACAATAGGAAAGTACAGAACACCATCCAGTTGAAAATATTCCCTGAGCATACGTGCAAGCCTTCTGAGGTCAGCACGCGATTTTGCTTCCACCATATAATTGCTCAATCAGTTAATCCCCCTTTGTGTCGTTTCAGGATTTCAAAAATTTTCCTGCTCGTTTCGTCGTCGAGGGAATCAAACTCTCTAGCAAACGATATTGCAAGCGCTCGGTTTCCGGGTGTTGCATTTTGCAGATTAAGCTCCACAGCATCATTGGTATCGATAACCGCTGCCTGTAATTCTTCCGCTTGCTCTGCTGTGAACGAATAGATAGACATAAGCTTTTCAAACCAGCCTTCTGGCATTTTTTTCTTTCCGTTTTCAACTGCTGATAAAAATGCAGAAGAAACACCTAACGATTCCGCCATGTTTTTCAGGATTTCTCCATTATCTATGCGGAGTTTTCTTAAAAACCTTCCTATACTGGTTAGCATAGTAAATCCTCCTTCTTAACCTTCAAGGTTAACATTATTATAACTCGCAAGATTTAATTTGTCAACCCTTTTGGTTAATTTTATAAAAATCGGGCGATGACCGTTATGGTCATCGCCCTTTGTGTTTGGTTATTTGAATAGCTGCTCCAGCTTTTCTGCGGCGGATTGTTTCTTTTTATATGATAACGAAGAATGGTAGTAGAAAAAATTGGGCATATATGTTATAATGTATTTAACCTGAAAAGAAAGAGGGGTTTATGATGATAAGATATGAAATAGAAGGTGGAAATTTGCCGGTTGTCGTTTGCTATCCGGAGGACGGTCAGACGCTCTGCACCGAAAGCGGCGCAATGAGCTGGATGAGTCCTAATATGCAAATGGAAACCAATACAGGCGGCGGACTCAAAAAAGTATTTGGAAGAATGTTGTCCGGCGAATCCATTTTTATGAACGAATATACCGCGGTAGGCGGTGCGGGTATGATTGCTTTTGCTTCAAGTTTCCCCGGTTCGATTATCCCGTATCAGGTTACTGAGGGTAACGGCATCATCGTTCAAAAACGCGGCTTTCTTGC
>CAZIHW010000093.1:0-8431 GCA_964539045.1 uncultured Eubacteriales bacterium
CACTGCTGCCTCCCGTAGGAGTCTGGACCGTTTCTCAGTTCCAATGTGGCCGTTCAACCTCTCAGTCCGGCTACTGATCGTCGACTTGGTAGGCCGTTACCCCACCAACTATCTAATCGGACGCGAGTCCATCTTTCAGCGATAAATCTTTGGTATCAATGTCATGCGGCTTCGATACATTATGCGGTATAAGCGACCGTTTCCAGCAGTTATTCCCCTCTGAAAGGCAGGTTACTCACGCTTTACTCAACCGTCCGCCACTAAGACTTGACAAGAATCTCTTAAAGCAAGCTTTCGTCAATTCAGCGTCAAGTCTCCGTTCGACTTGCATGTGTTAGGCACGCCGCCAGCGTTCGTCCTGAGCCAGGATCAAACTCTCTAAATAATTGTATTAAATCGTCCGTGGAATTTACAGACGTTCTAATCCTTTAGATAAGCTTTTTTGCTCATTACTTTTGCTGACATTTTTCAATGTCTTTTCAAACTCATTGTTCGAAATTCTGTTAGAAATCTCTTTTGAAATTTCAGGGTCCATTTCTAGTTTGTCGTTGTTTAATTTTCAAGGTACATAACGCTCGGAAAGTGTTCCCTCCGAGCCGCTCTGTTTCCAAAGCGCTCGATTAATATACCACATTCTTATTACCCATGTCAACAAGATTTTTTAGTTTTTTTGTCATTTTACAACCAATCCGGGAGATTGCCCTGACGGTGTGAAAATATAAGGCCCCGCCCGATGGGCGGAGCCTACATATTCAGAGTCTATATATTTAGGTATTATTTTATTCAGACATCATTTAGTAAAGAAGAATCTCACGATGTGTCTGACTTTATCCTCAGTATATTGCATCCTGCTTGCGTCCACTTTACCCGAAGGCACTCTTGAATTTGCCCATGTCAGCATAGAATACATCTGGCCGTTATTGGTATCGGTCATCTTTGAGAAAGCCTCTTCATAAGCAGTCGCGTCCGTAAAAGCAAGTTCAATGCTGGATGCCCCACTCTCAAGAACTTTAACGAGTTGATTTTTGATTGAATCCCTCACACCGTCATCATACGTAGAGAACATAAGCCCTTTTTGCCTGAAATATCCATAGCTCTCCGCCGTACAATCCTTCCACAAGTCCTTATCTTCCGCACTGTGCGTGATTGAGAGATCTTTGGTACTCATATTGAAGTATATGTGGCTCGGCGTATTATCCGGGCAATCAACACTTCCCGTAATCGAATAGTCGTCCCATGTGATATCCAGATTGTACATTTCCCCGTTTATCTTGACTATATTCCACATATGTCCCTGCATTGAACCAACCTCATCCGGAGCATCACCGGTAGCGAGATAATTCTCCACACCCAAAGCCTTAAGCAAATATTGCGCAGCCCTGGAATACCCCTCACAACCTGCTTTTCCGTTAACAAGAGCTCCATACATAGAGTATGTCATTCCGTCGCCGGCATCCGAATACTCATTATGCGATGCAAGCCAGTCGTGCACATACAATTCCTTGTCAAATTCATCTGTGAATTGCGAAGCGGCAAGTACGATATCTGCTGCAACTGATTCAATCTCGGCCATGCAAGCTTCATATTTTTCTTTATTCATTGTATATTGGGGTACGAAATAATACATGCTTCCCATACCCCTGACCATGCAATGATTGCTGATAAAAAACAGTTCCGGATTATCATATGACAATGCCGCAAATACATGTTCGAGCTCCTTATCGTTAACTTTCGGCACCATTATCTCATCCGGGAAATCCTTTATTGAGGCATATATAATCCTGTATGCGGATTTTTCCGTATCGCTGAGTCCATTGTAGTAGTACCTGTACTTAGTGTCCGTATAAGAATCCGTTATATCGTATCCGTTTTTAGAAGCAGACAGTTCGGCAAGCGGTTCACTCACCGGGAAAAACATGAAGACACAAAATACGATACATGCCAATATCAAAAGTGTGCTTAAAATCCCTTTAGTCAGTCGTTTCAACTAATCACTCCTTGGCCGAAGAAAGCCTAACTTTTATATCTTTTTTTGTTCCCTTTGATACGTTTGAAAGGAAGTCGTGGTATTTTTGGAAATCAACTATAGTTACATCGCTTTCAGCAGAATTTATCATATCGGAGAACAATTCGTCTCCCTTTTCAGCGTTTGTTATGTTTATCTTTTGCTGAAGATAATCCGCGATTACATTGCCCTGTTTTTCCAGGTCATAATCGGTTTCTCCGGATCCCATGTACCTCAGGTACTTAAAGAAGTTGTCACCACTGAGTTTCTGCGGCCCGGGGAGTAAATTCAGTGAAAAGTCGTCGCCTGAAAAATCTATCTTATTCTTTATGTTTACTTCATAAAGACCCATGGCACCTGAGAAGGTCTTAAATTTCTTTTCTGTTACAAGCACATATCTGTCTATGTCCAAGTTGAATTTCTCGGAAACCTCTTTCGTTATATCGGCTGCTTTGACGGAATCAATTTTAGAAGAAGGAAGAGGCGTGATGACAAATGACTTATCTTTTGTATTGATAGTTATGTGTGTAAGTATCAATATCTCCCCGCTGTCTGTCTTTGTCCCCGCAAACAACAGATTTACATACTCCTTCATATTGGCAGGCTGAACAGTAATACCATCATTCGGTTTGCCATCACTATCACTGTCAGGACGTTCCTTTAAATACGTAGCAAGTGATGCTGCGGCGATGATCAATACGATAATTACGAAGACAGATATCCAGATTCTCTTCTTATCGGCATTCATTCGTTTGGTTGTTTTAAACTTCAGTTTAGTTTTTCCGCCAACACCCTTTGCCATACGCACACCGTCCTTTCCGAATAATACTCACGCACTGAACTTAATTAGTATACTATAAAAATAATAGCGCAACAATATGCAAAAGACACAATAATTTTTTACATCTTTTTTATTCAAAAAAGTCTTGACGATAAAGTACAAGTATGTTATATTAACTAGGCGTTTAAGTGCTGGTGTAGCTCAGTTGGTAGAGCAGCTGATTTGTAATCAGCAGGTCAGGGGTTCGAGTCCGTTCACCAGCTCCACAAACACCTGCAGGGTAACTTGCAGGTTATAATTTTGGAAGAGTTCCCGAGTGGCCAAAGGGGGCAGACTGTAAATCTGTTGCTTCTAGCTTCGGTGGTTCGAATCCACCCTCTTCCACCACGTCGTCGCAAGCTGATATCGCTTGCGACGATTTTTTTATGAAAAAGTCATCTCTCACTTATTCCGGAGTTCCTGCTTCCTAAAACAGGTCAGCTGTTGTTCCAGAGATTGCCCTTCAATGGTTCAGGGAGAATATCATAAATCGCTCTTGCCGCCTGCCTCGCATCAAGTTCCGGGTATTCACCTCTGATCCAACCCTCATAAAGGTGTGGTATTCCGTGACATAAGAATTTATATTGTATTTCCTCAGTCGGGGTGAGTTCTGTCCGGCCTCGCATCAAATATATAAGCTTAACCGCATTGAAAGAGGCCTCATACAAAAAGTTTTGAAAAGAATTAGCTCCGGTGGAATCAAATATCTTAATCTTATCTCTGAAAAATTCTGTTCCGGTTGAGGTCATTATATAGAAAAAGTCCTCAAAAGTATTAATCTTTCCTGCCAGCAAGTACTCCTCTAAAAACTTCATATAGTTGTAGTTCATTACGTCATATTTATCCTTAAAATACCTGTAAAATGTTGCCCTGCCGACACCTGCCTCATCCAATATCATCTGTACGGTTATCCTATCAAAAGCATTCTTTTCAATTAAGCTGTTGAAAGCTTCCAGTATTATCTCCTTGGTTTTGTTTTCCATTATACTTTTCCTTTCGTGTATGCTTCTCCTTCGGTGTATGCTTTTTCTTCGTATATACTTTTCCTTTGGTGAAACAATTTTCACTTATTGTATCACATTGGAACAAATTTGTCATTTTGTTCTTCTGACATACAGCTCAATAGTTATAAACTTATAATGGTATAGTTTTTTGGGGATATATATTTTGGTATATATATGGAATATTAAAAGGAGTTGAATTCATGTTAGAAAGAGAACACCAAAACCTGGATCCGGGCGAATTAAAGTGTCTTGAAGAATACATGAAGGAAGTCGAAGGGCAACCGGTTCGTAAGAACTTACTTCGAATGATTACTCATGTAAACTTCTTAAATCCATTGCCGACAAAGGATTCATGGGAGTACATTTTTTGGAACAGAATGCTCACTGATGAAATGGTAGATTTCGTAAACAAGATGAAGCTTCGTCACCCATACTACATAGATGACCTTGCGAAAGTTCAAGGCATGAGTGTAGAGGCCTGCGCAAAACTTGCGGACGATATGGCTCATATCGGAATAATTGAGTATACAGCCGACAAAAACGGTACCGATATGCTTATATTGCCTATCTTTGCACCCGGTTCAATGGAAGGCGTAACAATGTCAGAGGAATTGACAAAGAAATACCCTGAAACAGCGCCGGGCTTCATCAACTACATTCTCAATCTCCAAAAGCTCATCACAGGATTTGCACCGATGGGTACAGCAATCATGCGTGCTATTCCTGTTGAAGAAGCAATAAAGAATGAATCAAAGAGAGTAAATGTTGAAGAAGTATCATATTGGATCGATAGACACGATGGACATCTTGCTGTAGCTCCTTGCGAATGCAGAAGGCTTCGTGAAATGATGGACAAGGGTTCTGCAGATCTCCTTGAGGAATACTGCATCGCCCTCGGCAACTTTGCGGAACACCTTATCCGCACCGGCAAAGCCCGCAGAATTACCCGTGAAGAAGCCTATGAGATCATAAAGAAGTCAGAAGACAGGGGTTGCGTACACCAGTTGTCAAATGTTGATGGAATGGACGAAAGTCTGTTCGTATGTAACTGCCATTGGGAAACTTGTATGGCACTCAAGACATCCTGGTATACATCTTCACCGAACCTTTCAAAATCAAACTACACGGCATCGGTTGACCCAAATAACTGTGTTGCTTGCGGCGGCTGCGTAGAGGTTTGTCCTCAGAATGCTGTAAAGCTCGGTCAAAAGCTCTGCCAGAAAGAGCCTGTTAATATTAAGCAGCACAAGATAGCTGATGACTACATTTTCATTCCTCCGAAATATTGGGAGGGTGACAAATTCTATACCGAGAGGGACAATGTTATTCCCGAAACAGGCACCGCACCTTGTAAGACAAATTGTCCTGCACATATTGCCGTACAAGGTTACCTCAAAATGGCCGGAGAAGGCAGATATGATGAGGCCCTTGAACTTATAAAGAAAGAAAACCCATTCCCGGCTGTTTGCGGACGTATTTGCGCAAGATTCTGTGAGGACGGATGTACCCGCGGCGACATTGACTCCCCTGTTTCAATAGACGAAGTCAAGAAATTTATTGCTGACATTGAACTCAATGCAGAAAAGCGCTTCATTCCGAAGAAGTATTATGATTACGGCAAGAAAGTGGCTGTAATCGGCGCAGGTCCCGCCGGACTGTCTGCCGCTTACTACCTCGCTGTTTGGGGTCACGATGTAACTGTATTTGAAAAAGAGAGTGTACCCGGCGGTATGATGACATTCGGTATGCCGTCATTCAGACTTGAGAAGGATGTTGTAAATGCCGAGATTGAGGTTGTTAAAGCTCTCGGTGTTGATATCAAGTGCGGAATCGAAGTAGGCAAGGATACCACGCTCGACGCCCTGCGCCGCGAGGGATACGAAGCATTCTATGTTGCAATCGGTGCTCAAGGCGGACGCAAACTCGGTATCCCGGGCGAAGATGCTGCAGGGGTAGTTTCAGGTATAGATTTCCTCAAAGACGTTGCTCTCACAAAGGGTTCCAAGCTCACCGGTAAGGTTGTTGTCATAGGCGGAGGTAACGTTGCCGTAGATGTTGCCCGCACAGCTGTTCGCAACGGCGGAGAAGTTGTAGCAATGTATTCACTTGAAAAACGTGACGAAATGCCTGCGGCCGAAGACGAAGTACTTGAGGCAGAGGAAGAAGGTATTTCAGTAAACGGCGGCTTTGGACCGAAAGAGATCCTCACAAAAGACGGCAAAGTTAGCGGCATAGTATTCAAGAGATGCACAAGCGTTAAAGACCCAATTGGTAAATTTAATCCACAGTACGATGAAAATGATACAATCACAGTAGAGTGTGACTATGTACTCGCTGCTATAGGTCAGTCGATTGTCTGGGGAGATCTCCTTAAGGGCGAAAAAGTTGAACTTAACAAAAACAACACTGCCAAAGCAGATTCCTGGACATATCAGACCGCACAGCCTGACGTTTTTGTCGGCGGTGACGTTTACACAGGTCCTCGTTTTGCAATTGAAGCAATAGCAGCAGGTAAGGAAGGCGCCGAATCCGTTCACAGATATGTTTGGAAACACAGCCTTACAATCGGTCGTGTTAAGCGCAACAATTTCCACATGATTGACAAGGATAACCTTGTTATCAACTGTTATGACCATGCGGTCAGACAGACACCCGGCAAGGAGCCAAGCAAAATTAAGACATTCTCGGATGAGCGCTTGACCCTTACAGAGGAACAGGTTAAAATTGAGGCAGCCAGATGCTTAAGCTGCGGCGCCGCAAAAGTCGATCCTAAAATCTGCATCGGATGTGGTATATGTACTACACGTTGTAAATTTGACGCGATTCATCTTTCAAGAACGTCAGACGCTTGGGGTGCCACATATGAAAAACTTGTCCCATTTGTACTTAAAGGCATGGGCAAAAGGGTTGTAACTCTTGCTAAAGATAAGGTTGGTAAAGATAATGCATGAAATCGGAGTACTGAACGAAGCAATTAAAGTTGCGGAAAGAGTAGCAAAAGAAAACAATATAGAGAAAATTAAGTTCATCACTTTTGAAGTAGGTGAGCTTACCGGATATCTGCCTGTTTTCTTTGAGAAGTACTTCCCGATTGTTATCGAAGACAATCCAATCTTCGAGGGTGCCGAACTCAAAATAGAAACCGTCAGGGGTGAGGCACTTTGCAGTGATTGCCATTCCCTCTATAACGTTATGAAAAACGAGGGTAAGTGCCCCAAATGCCAAAGCAGAAATAAAACTGTTCTGGGCGGACAAGAGTTCAAAATAAAAGATATAGGAGTTTAGGCAATTTAAATCATTTTAGAAAATTTAAATCGCTAGTATTTAAATCGCCGATATTTAAATGGCTGATATCTAAATTGCCAATATCTAAAACTAAAGCCCCCGAATGCTAATGCATTCGGGGGCCATTCATTTTGTCAATCGATCATTTCTTAAATCAATTGTTTTTCCAAGCCTCTATCTCTCTCTCAAGCCACGAACAAAGTTCGTCTATTCCCTCACCCGTCTTAGCGGAAATAGGAATTATATCGATGTCGGGATTCCTCATTTTTGCATTTGCTTTACACTTCTCAATATCAAAGGTAAAGTATGGGGCAACATCTACTTTGTTTATAACAAGCAAGTCTGATACCTGGTACATAAGCGGATATTTGAGAGGCTTATCATCTCCCTCGGGAACCGAGAGGATCGTAAGGTTTTTAACAGATCCCGTGTCAAACTCTGCAGGACAAACAAGATTACCGACATTCTCAAGGATAAGAAAATCAAAGTCTTCGTCGAGTCCTTCGATGCCCTGACGTGTCATCTCTGCTGTTAAGTGGCACATACCACCCGTGTGGAGCTGAATTGCCTTTGCACCGACACCGGTAATTGTTGCTGCATCTACATCAGAATCAATATCGGCTTCCATAACGCCAATCTTGTATTTCTTTGCGAGTCTCGGAATAATTTGAGTTAAAGTTGTTGTCTTTCCCGAGCCGGGCGATGACATGATATTGAGGAAAAATGTCCCCTTCTTTTTCAATTCCTGTCTGAGCGCCTCGGCATCTTTGTTGTTGTCGGCAAAGATATTTTCTTTAATCTCAATAATTCTGTAAGCCTTATCTTCCATTGGAAAAAGTCTCCCTTTTTCTAGCCTGACGGCGCGAATTTAAACTCGGTTTTGCAGGGAGGATTTCCCCCACACGGTGTCAGGCTTAGTATTAACGTACTTAGTATAACATACTTCGGCCTTTGTTATGACTTGATTTTTTTCTTTGCAAGTCTACCTGTTTTCTTAACAAGCTCTTTTGCAACAAACGGAACGAGTTTCTCGTATTCTACTCCCCAGACATCTGCCACACGTTCAAGCTTGATTGCATCAAATTTACACTGGGTTGTGCAAAGACCGCATCCTATACAGAAACTTGAATCTACATGGGCTGCTCCGCAGCTGAGACAACGTGATGCCTCTACCTTCACCTGTTCTTCAGTGAGAATCTTTCTGTCATCTGAGAAGCTCATTGAGAGAGCTTTATTCTTTGCCGGCTTTTGGCGTCCGGCATGATCATATGAAGGAATAACCATATTGTCCTTATCAAGACTATGGAAATTATCACG
>CAZIHW010000094.1:0-15525 GCA_964539045.1 uncultured Eubacteriales bacterium
GGCTGTTCGCCGATTAAAGTGGTACGCGAGCTGGGTTCAGAACGTCGTGAGACAGTTCGGTCCCTATCTGTCGTGGGCGCAGGATATTTGAGGAGCGCTGTCCCTAGTACGAGAGGACCGGGATGGACGCACCGCTGGTGCACCAGTTGTCACGCCAGTGGCACAGCTGGGCAGCTAAGTGCGGGAAGGATAAACGCTGAAAGCATCTAAGCGTGAAGCCAACTCCGAGATAAGATATCCCATAGCGTAAGCTAGTAAGACCCCTTGAAGACTACAAGGTTGATAGGCTGCAAGTGTAAGCGTAGTGATACGTTCAGCTAGGCAGTACTAATAGGTCGAGGGCTTGTCTATTGAAGAAATCCTTGGGTTTGATTTACAAAATGTGTTCTTTATTCAGTTTTCAGGGCGCAAGCAAAAAAGAAAATAATAATTATGTATAAGAGAACCATTTATTTACGGTTCTCTTATTTTTTTATTCTTATAACCATTTTTAGGATATTCGCGAAAATCATTTACAAAATTCGTCATAATGTTATAATTAATACTGCAATACACTATAGAATGTGTATATTCCTATTTAGATGGAGGGATAATATGGATCGGAACATCATAAAAAGGCTTGTATCTGTGATTATGATATTTACTGTCGTATTATCTTTAACATTGATACCTGCTTTTGCCGAGGATACATCTGAGGCTACATATAAACAACAATTGAGAAGTGCCGGATTCCCTGAGCTTTATCTTGAAAAGCTTTGGAATATTCACAAAGTACATCCTAATTGGACTTTTAAAGCATATAAAACAGACCTGGACTGGAATACTGCCGTAGCTCAGGAAAGCTCGAATTCCAGAAACCTGGTTTATATATGTCCGGACAGTTCCGCTTCTGCTACCAGACTTTACTGCAGCAGGTCGTATGGCGAATATTCCGCAAAAGCCGGATTTGACTATGACTATGTTATCAGAGATGGTAATGACTCATCACAAAAAGGCTGGGTCGACGCTACTCCGATGGCAGTTGCATACTATATGAATCCATATACTTTCATAGGAAATGAAATAACTATTTTGCAATATGAGTCCCTCGAATGGAATTTTTCGAGTGTAAATGAGGCAGAGGCTGTTATCGAAACGATGCTTGCCGGAACGTTTATGTCGAAGACCAGAAACGACAGAAACCAAAACTATGTTACGGATGACGGCAATATTCAGTATAAGAACAAGGAAGGAAAAACCGTTGCTACGGGAGATACATATGCATATGCTATATGTGTTGCCGCAAAAGAAAACAATATAAACCCGTGCTATCTTACTGCTAAAATTTTGGGTGAAGTAGGTTCCTCGGGCAGCGGAAGTACTTCCGGAACAAACGGAACATATCCGGGTAGATACAATTATCTCAATGTGGGAGCTACCGACAGTTCCAGCGGCGGAGCCGTGCTGAACGGACTGAAGTATGCTGATTCTCAAGGCTGGTTTTCACCGCAGCTCGCTATATCGGGCGGAGCTGAGTTTATAGCTGACGGTTATATAAAAAAAGGACAGAATACATCATATTTCCAGAAGTTTAATGTCACTAAGAACAATACATATAACCATCAATATATGACAGCCGTAAACGGGGTTGTAAATACCACTTATAATACGTATAAAGGATATAAGAATTACAATATACTTGATAGTAAAAAGACTTTTTACATACCCGTATTTAATAACATGCCTGACGGAAGTTCAAGTGCCGTAACATTATCAGGTTACACTAATACAGGTGTGGCTAACACTACGGTAAAAATAAGAGGCAACGCAGGATGGGGATATACAGAAAAAGGTTCATTGCAGGGCGGAAAAACGGCAACTGTTTACGGCGGATTCAGAGATCAGAGAGTTGC
Organism: uncultured Eubacteriales bacterium; assembly: GCA_964539045.1. Taxonomy (GTDB): domain Bacteria; phylum Bacillota; class Clostridia; order Oscillospirales; family Acutalibacteraceae; genus UBA1227. The sequence goes on from CAZIHW010000094.1 coordinate 1,893, forward strand.
ATACGATCCTGCATACGGACATGACTCAACATACTACAGAATGTTTACACCTCTGTGGTATAAGATAGATAACGGATATGTATGTGAGGACTATCTCGATGTATCCGCAAATGCTACACTTGCTGTCGGAAAAACACTGAGTTTCAAATACTCGTTAAGCGGCGGCAATGAAAAGCCGAGGTTTATGTCCTGGGATACAAGAATAGCAACAGTGGATTCTTCGGGTAAGATAACAGCTAAGAAAACCGGTAAGACAAAGATAGTGGCTTATCTTATAAATGGTTCCTTTGCTGTTTTGAATGTCAATGTAACGGCTGCAACGGGAAGCACCCCTTCTTCTATATCATCTTCGGTTTATTCGGTGAACGGCACAAGTTCGTATATAAGCAAAATTCCTGCTAAAACAACTGTGTCGACATTTAAGTCCGGTATAAACGAGAGGAATTATATAAAGATAACAAGGAACGGTGCAGTGCTCGGCGACGGCAGCTTAATAACAACCGGTTGTAAGATTTCGGTAATGAACGGAAATCAGACGGTACGGACTTATACGGCAATTGTGACAGGAGACATAGACATTAAGAATAATGTCGGAGACGGCAAGGTTACAATTACAGACCTTTTGGCAATACGTGACCACTTACTCTCGAGCAATGGTATACTGACCGGTGTCAATTTCAAAGCCGCAGATGTAAATGGCGATGGCAAGGCTACAATAACCGATCTTCTTGCAATAAGGGATTATCTCCTGGGCATAAGCGGCATCACACCGAGATCGTACTAATATCCATGGATTATAATAATTGAAGAGACAAAATGAGGAGACAGAAGATGAAAAGACTGATTGCAATTGTTATTTCAATTGTTCTTATAGCATCAATCCTACCGATTACGGCGTCCGCAGCTTCGGGATCGCTTACCGGACCCGGCAGTGCCAGACCGGGGCAGACAATTACGCTTACTTTCAGAATAAGCGGCGGTCAATTTTATGGTTATAGCGGATCTCTATCTTATGATTCCAGCGTAGTTACTCTCCAAAGTGTATCTAATTCCGCAGGAGGAAACTGGGCTTTCACTTCAAGCGGAGGCAAAATAGTTGCTTATGATAACACCGGAAACAACCATCCGGTAAGCTCCGCATTCGTAGCGAAATTCAAAGTCAATAACGGGGTTTCGGCCGGCACCGCGATAAAGGTAAGTTTCAGCGGAACGGCAAGCGGAGGAGGATCTGAATCCGGTGTTTCCGGTTCCTACTCCGGAACGGTTTCTGCACCTCTTTCGGGAGATGCAACCCTTTCTTCCTTGAAAGTTTCAAATGCAACTCTATCTCCCGCATTTAACGCTAATACTACATCCTATTCTTGCGGAAAAGTAGGTTTCGATGTCTCAAGACTCAGTGTCAATGCCACCGCGAATGACTCCGGGGCCAAAGTTTCGGTTTCCGGATCGTCCCTCTCTGTGGGTAAGAACACAGTCAGGATTACCGTAACTGCTCCGAATGGTGCTAAAAAAACGTATTCCATATCGGTTACCAGGGAACAGGATCCTAATTACGTTCCGAGCAACAATACAAAGTTAAGCGGAATTACATTGTCTGAGGGTAAACTTTCACCCGCATATAGCGTGGATGTTAAAGAATATGTGGTTTATCTTCCTTATGAGACTGCGATGATAACTATATCCGGTGCCGCTGCAGATCCTTTGGCTAAGGGTGTAGAAGGAGTAACAGAAGCTGCTCTTGAAGTCGGACTTAATGACTTTGAAATTAAGTGTACTGCGGAAGACGGAACTGTCGGTGTATATAAAATCCATGTAGTTAGAATGAGTGAATTTTCCGGCATAAAATCTCTGGTACTTCCGGATTCGTCAAAGAATATCGTAGACGAATCGACAACTGTGCCCACCACTGCAAAATCCGAACCGGAAGCGAAGGCTGCCGGCGGCGTGTCTCCGATTCTGATGGGAATACTCGCTGTAGTTTGCTTTATATTGGGTATAGCTATAGGTGTTGTTATAAGCAGACGGAAAAAAGGCGGGCCTTCAGACGATGACGGATTCGACGATACAATGAACTCGGGATCCGGTGATGACGGCTCATCGTATGAAGAGGGCAAGGTTGGATATATAGATTATGATACCTATATGGAAGGCCAATAATTTACAACATTTTGTGGCCTTAAAAAAGTCATACACAATTCGGCTTTTGGGATGTCGGGAAACCGCTTCTCAAAAGCCGAAATACGTTAAAAAAGTCTTGACCGAGAACCTCCGTTGTGGTAAACTTTTTATACCTCTTGATGGAGGGTTCTTTTTTTGTGTCTATTTTTCGATAGATACGAAGTGTTTTATGACCTTTCGAAGAGGGAGGCAAACTTAAAAATTATCCGGTAAAATGGAGGTGCCGTTATGAGAGTTAAAGTAACACTCGCCTGCACAGAGTGCAATCAACGCAATTACAACACAATGAAAAACAAGAAAAACACGCCAGACAGGATGGAGATGAACAAGTACTGCAGATTCTGCAGGAAACATACTCTCCACAAGGAAACAAAGTAAGGAGGAATTTTTATGGCAGATACAAAATCTCCTAAAGCTTCTTCTAAACCTGAAAGCACTAGTGTGAAGGGCGAAAAGAAAACCGCTTCAAAGAATGCACCGTCGGGGGCATCAAAAGTTTTCGGCAGCATAAAGACATTCTTTAAAGAAGTACGCGGTGAGACCAAAAAAATCGTTTGGAACTCAAAAGAAGATACAATCAAGAACACCGGAGTTGTTCTTATGGTTACAACAATCATAGGTGCAGGTGTTTGGATTTGTGACGTAGTGTTCCGCCAGCTTGTTGAGCTTATTTACACCATTGCGGGTAACGGCGGTGCTGAGGCAGCTATGATTGCTGTTCAAAATCTTACCAATATCTTATAATGGGGGATTATTGATGGCCGGAATTTCTAAATGGTATGTAATTCACACCTATTCAGGTTATGAAAACAAGGTAAAGGACAATATCGAAAAGGTCGTTGAAAACAGAAAAATGAACGACCAGATTCTTGAGGTCAAAGTTCCTACGGAGACAGTTACAGAGATTAAGGAGAACGGCGAGAAGAAAGAAGTAGAACGCAAAATCTTCCCGGGATATGTGCTCGTTAAGCTTGCTGTTGAAGAGGTCAAGGACGAGCTTAGAATGTCAGATGACGCTTGGTATGTCATTCGTAACACGAGGGGAGTTACAGGATTTGTCGGTCCTGAGAGTAAACCGGTTCCCCTTACAGAGACTGAGGTCCTTGCTCTTGGCGTCGAGAAGAGAATAGTGGAAGTTAACTACAATGTCGGTGACTTTGTAAACATCGTTGAGGGACCACTTGCTGATTTTTCCGGTGTTGTTGAGGACATTGATGTGGATAAGAACTCTGTTCTTGTTAAGATTTCCATGTTCGGCAGAGAAACACCCGTTGAGTTTGAGCTCAATCAGGTTGAACTCGCCGTAGAAAACTAAAATTTTTTAAGATTGGTAATTAGTACTCACGTACTTTAATTACGACAGATGATTGCTGTCTGTAATCATTTGTCAGTGGGAGGAATGCTAAAACCATTCCGCCAATTACCACATTATTTTGGAGGTGCAAAAATTATGGCTCAAAAGGTTATAGGTTTTATTAAACTGCAAATCCCTGCCGGTAAGGCAACACCAGCCCCACCTGTAGGACCTGCACTCGGCCAGCATGGTGTCAACATCATGGCTTTCACAAAGGAATTCAACGAGCGCACAAAGAACGACATGGGTCTTATTATCCCTGTTGTAATTACAGTTTATGCTGACCATAGCTTCACATTCATCACAAAGACTCCGCCTGCTGCAGTTCTTATTAAGAAGGCTTGCAACATCGAGACAGCTTCTGGTGAACCGAATAAGAAGAAGGTCGCTACAATTACCGGTGAGCAGATTAGAAAAATCGCTGAACAGAAAATGCCTGACCTTAACGCAGCCAGCATAGAGGCTGCTATGTCTATGATTGCTGGTACAGCTCGTAGCATGGGCGTTACTGTCGTTGATTAATGCTTCCTGGTGGGAGGAATAATCCGATTTACCACAATTAAGGGAGGAAAATAACAGATATGAAACATGGTAAAAAGTATGTTGATAGCGTAAAGCTAGTTGACAAAACAAAATTATATGACCCAAATGAAGCTTTGGATTTAGTTGTTAAGACAGCTACTGCAAAGTTTGATGAGACTGTAGAGGCTCATATCCGTCTCGGTGTTGACTCACGTCATGCTGACCAGCAGGTACGTGGCGCTGTAATTCTTCCGAACGGAACAGGTAAGAAGGTTCGTGTTGCAGTCTTTGCAAAGGGCGAGCAGGCTACTGCTGCTGAGGCAGCAGGTGCTGACGTTGTAGGCGCAGAGGATCTTGTTGCAAGAATTCAGAACGAGGGATTCCTTGATTTTGACGTAGCTATTGCTGCTCCTGACTGCATGGGTCTTGTAGGTCGTCTTGGTAAGGTACTCGGTCCTCGCGGACTTATGCCTTCTCCAAAGGCAGGTACTGTAACACCTGATGTTGCTAAGGCTGTAAACGAGGCAAAGGCAGGTAAGATCGAGTATCGTCTTGATAAGACTAATATTATTCACTGCCCTATAGGTAAGGCATCATTCGGAACAGATAAGCTTATCGAAAACCTTGATGCTCTTATGGAAGCTGTTGTTAAGGCTAAGCCGGCAGCTACAAAGGGTCAGTACATTAAGTCCTGCACCGTTGCTTCTACAATGGGACCGGGCGTACGTTTTTCAGCAGCTAAGTATTCAACAGCTTCTGCTGAAAAGTAATTCAGATTGTACTTGACACAAATGTGTCATTGTGCTAGTATATCAATGCTGTTTATTACCTAAGACAGTAGGTGTTCTTATGAACATAACAGGCTTGCCTTACCTACCGAGGAATGACGTTTAAAACATAACTATGTTTTTATGCCCTTCCTCGCTTATGTGAGGAAGGGCTTGAATTTTTAGGGAGGTGAATATTTTGCCAAGCGAAAAGGTACTCGAAACCAAGAAACAGGCTGTTGCTGAACTTGTTGAAAAACTTAATGCTTCAGTAGCAGGTGTTATCGTAGAATACAAAGGTGTTTCTGTTGCTGATGATACAAAGCTCAGAGCTGACCTTCGTGCTGAGAACATAGAGTACAAGGTAGTAAAGAATACAATTCTTAAGAGAGCTGCCGAGGAGGCAGGTCTTAACGGCCTTGAGGATGTTCTCAACGGAACAACAGCTATAGCTATAAGCAACGGAGATCAGGTTGCAGCTGCAAGAATTTTGAAGAAATTCGCAAGTGCACATGAAGATTTCAACATAAAGAGCGGTTATATGGACGGAGCTGTAGTAGATCTCGCAACTATTGACAGTCTCGCAGAACTGCCACCGAAGGATGTTCTTCTTGCAACAGTTTGCAACGCATTTAATGCTCCTATTTCAGCATTTGCCCGTGTTATCCAGGCAGTAGTTGATAAGGGCGGAGAAGCAGCACCTGCAGAGGCAGCAGCACCTGCAGAGGAAGCAGCTCCGGCACCTGCAGCAGAGGCTCCGGCTGAAGAAGCTGCAGCAGAATAATTCTAAGAAAACAAAATTTACAATAATTGGAGGAAAATAAAATGGCTTCAGAGAAAGTAACAGCTCTTCTTGAAGAGATTAAAACTATGTCAGTTCTTGAGCTTTCAGAGCTCGTACACGCAGTAGAGGATGAATTCGGCGTATCAGCTGCAGCAGCAGTAGCAGTAGCCGGTCCTGCAGCAGGCGGAGCAGCAGCTGCTGAGGAGAAGACAGAATTCGATATCGAACTCACAGAGGTTGGCGCTGAAAAGATTAAGGTTATTAAGGCTGTTCGTGAGATCACAGGTCTTGGCCTTGCAGAAGCTAAGGCTATCGTTGACGGTGCTCCGAAAGTACTTAAGGAAGCAGCTTCTAAGGACGATGCAGAGGCAGCTAAGGCTAAGCTTGAAGAAGTTGGCGCTAAAGTTACTCTTAAGTAATTCTGATATATCAATTAAATTATATATCGAAGAAAGGCAGACTGTATTCAGTCTGCCTTTTGTTAACCCCGACAAACAGTAGTACTTTTTTGCTGATAATCATACATATTGTCGGTTTAGAAACTGATATGCTTTTCCTATAATGAAAATGAATTAAAAAATAATTCAAGGAGGAAAAACTATGTTAACTATTGATTCTAAAGTAAAAGCTTTAAAAAAGAATCCAGAGGCTGTAGCTATTATTGTAAAGTATAGTCCGGGATTTGCAACAGATCCTCAGATGAAGCTCGTTCAGGGTCTTACAATGAGAAAGCTTCTCTCTTTCCCACAGGCAGGCCTTACACCGGATCAGGTTGCAGCTCTTGAAAAAGAACTTGCAGACGCTCAGATTGAAGAGTAATAGCTTATACTGAAAAGACCACACCGCAATAGCGGTGTGGTCTTTTGTGTTGCCCGTCAGTCTATACATTGCTTAAAGTATCTCTGAGCTCAAGTGCCTTTAATATGATTTGCAGAAGAAGCCTCGTATCGGGATCGTCCAGATCCTCTGAGAGCTTTTCCTTAATATGTGATAAGCGCTCTATCAAAGTGCTTCTGTGAATGTATAGCTTATTAGCCGTATCCGTTATATTCATATTGCTGTTCAGATAAACCCGCAATGTATCTATATAACTTACATTGGATGTCTTATCGTGCTCGAAAAGTCTATATAAACTATCAGAATAGTACATTTCCAAAGGCAGGTCATTTTGCGCATTTATAATCAGTTCTATCAGGGCATAGTTCTGAAAATAATAGAACTTGTTATCGGGGTGCAAAATACAGCCGTTGTTAAGGGCTGCCACCGCTTGCAGATAGCAGAGTCGAGCCTCAAATATATTGTCACAGCAAGAACTCATGCCTATCTTTATAACCATATTTTCAGTGATCTCATTAATTTTTTGCTCCAGATCCTCCCTTACACCGGACTCCATAGATTGATTTTCCAAAGCCAGGAAACAAACAATAAAATCCCGATATGAAAATGCAATGCAATCACCCATCTTACTTTCCAATTGCTCACAGAAATAATTTACGGGAATCTTTGAAATTCGTTCAGAGGGTTTGATAACTATACAAAGTCCGAAGGGAGGTACATTCATTTTGGAGAGCTTTTGCTTTGCCTCCTCTTCTACACGGGTTTCATGAACAAGGCTTGTAAGGATGCTTCTGTAGGTGTTTCTATCCGATGTGATGAATGAAGTGTGTTTTTTCATTGCCAAAAGCAGATATTTTGAGAAATGTTCGAGCAATGCATCGTCGCCGCAACGCTGGGGGTTCCTGCGATATTGGAGGGTCACACTTCCGCAATAGCTGTCCAGGTCAAATAGATTTATACTGCAAACTGCATGGCCGGCTATATCCATATACATCGGTCCCCGGTTCATTGTTCGCATCTCCATATTTTCAAGGAATTGGTTCAGTGCATCTATACTCAGTTGGTCGTCATATGGATTATCTTTCCAATAATCACGGTCTTCCTCTTTTGTGTGTCCCGTATCTACTACATAGCGTAAATCTGAGTCTAAAACTAAAATAGGGTTGTCAAATAAATCGGCTGTATATTCTGACATCTTTTCCAAATTTGAAGAGGATTCTAACAAATCAGCCAATTTATGATCCCAATTGCTGTATTTTTCAAATATGCCATAGAGTGCGTTTACCACGGCATAAGGATTTTCATCTTCTGTTAAACGAATAATTGCACAGGAGTCTTCAAAAGGATAAAACGATGTATCCGTACAGTTGCCGCAGCTGACTATCAGGCAGCCTTTTTCTACGGGTAAGCGGCGTGGCAAGGGATTACCGGTTAGAACATAGAGATGCCCGGATTTTAGCTCTTTTGTTTCGGATAAAAAGAATTCCGGACGTCTTATTGTCAGATCGCTGGTCCTGTAACCCTTTATTTCACAAGGAAAATCGCACTTTAAATTCTCATATATGATATCAGGATTTAGTTTCACTAAGCTCACCTCACACGGTAATTATACCAATATGTTTTGTCATGTTTCAATTCGCATAACGAACAAATTATTAAAATACCCCCATACAAAGTGTAGGGGCAAGCTCGAAAATTTAAGACAGTTTATGCTGTTGAAAAGAACCGCAAAAATTTGAAAAAATATATGTGTGAATAAATTCAGAGACAACTGAATCAAAAATAATTGAATCAAAGGGAGGAAAAAGTATGGCATTAAAAGACATTGTTCCAAGTGAAAAATGTGTAAAGACGGCTTGGGGCAAACTGATTTCTCAAGAGGAAGCTTATAACATCGGAGTACGACATATTGCGGCATTCAGCGCAAATTTATTCCAGTTGATGAGAATCCTTGAGCCTGACTTCAACAAGAGAACCGAAGCGATTTGTGAGACGGCATATAACTTCAACTTCGCCGCAAGTTCGGATCAGTACCTTAATGGTTATTATGATGAGTGGAATATTCCTGAGTTCTGCGAGCGCTCTGCTTGGCTCGGCGCTATTTGGGGAGATTCCGGAGACGAATATGAGAACATGGCCGGACGCGTAATCTCTTTCACCAGATCCAGAGTAGAAAAAGAGTTGGATACCTGCCCGTGGGATATTGTCGGTGCGGAAATGTGCAACATGACAACGGGTATGTTTACGGCAAACTTCAATCTCACCTCAGTTGACCAAAAGAATGAAGTGTGTTTGAACATGTGCGAAGCTCGCGGATGCGGAAACAGGCATTGCCGTGTCGTAGCTGAACGCAGAGATATGACGGGTCTTCCTGAGCAGGATTGGCTTCATCACATGGAGCAACCGGTAAAACCTGTTCATGACACTCCTGAGGAGAGAACTGTAAAGACCGGCCAGATCATCCGCAACGGCAAGTATACAAATGCTTTCGGCGAAGAGAAATCTTTTGATTGGGCTTATCGCTGGGTTATGGAATTCGGCTGGGTTTGGAGCGTTCAGTTCCCACTTGTAGCTATCAGCGATATGGTTGACAGCGACGAAGAGTTAGAAAGACTTATGAAGATTGTTTTCGCAACAGCAGGTAAGAACCAGTTTATTGACAGAAGCTCATATGATGGCGTTCGTGATTTGCTGGGAGTACCGAGAGATGTAGACGGTGTGGATTCCAGAATTATGGGTAGCTACATAAAACTTATTCTGGATGCTCAACTTGTTCCATGTGAATTCTCAGCTTTTGAGAAGGACGAAACCCGTATTGCTGTTAAGTGTGACGACTTTGTTTCACGATATGAAATGGCTCCTCTCGATGAGCTCGTTACATGTTATCAGTCTCTTTGGCATAATGCTGTTAAGACTATGATAAGTCCTGAACTTTCCGTATGGTTTGAAAATGTAGATACAGACGATATGGAAATTGTTATCGGACATAAGGTTGATAAACACATGATTTAGGAGGTGGAGTTATGTTATTCAAAGAAGATACAGTGGCAAGGGCTGAAGTTGAAGCAGTGCGCAAAAATGTTGGATGGTACTGCTGGACACATGATTTAGTAGAAGTAACCGGTAAGGATGCCGTAAAGCTTTTGGATTACCTTTGTGTAAATGTAATTTCTAATGCCAAACCGGGCGTAAGTAAGTATACAACCATGCTGAATGATGAGGGAAAAATTATTGACGATACCATCGTAACTTGCCTGGATGATGAAAAGTATTGGGTTTCCACACTGTACGGACCCAAATTTGTCCCTCTTTTCGAGAAGTTCAAGCAGGGCCTTGATGTTGAGTACGAGGATTTAACAGAGAAGATAGGTATGTATGCCGTACAGGGACCTAACTCTCAGAAAATGTTGGATTCAATATTGGAGACTCCGCTTGGTGAGATAAAGCGTTTCAGAATGGTTGATAACAAGATAGGCAGCATGAATGTAAAGATTCATCGTTCCGGATTCACAGGTGAAGACGGATTTGAAATATATGTTACCCGTGAAGAAATGCCGGCTCTTAGGAAAATCCTTATGGATGCCTCCCCTGCTTTTAACGCAGTGGAATTGGATACATTGGAAGTTTATGTTCGTTCCCTGCCTATGGAAAAGGGAATGGCGCTTAAGCAGGATATGCAGGGCTTAACACCAAATGAGGCCGGACTTGGTTGGTCTGTTCATATGGAAAAGGACTTCCATGGAAAAGAAGCCTTGGAAAACTATGAAGAACAATATAAGTTGGTTGGCGTTATCTTAGATGAGGGCAGAGAATCTTATGAAGATATTGCTCAGAATGAGCCTTGCTACTATAAGGGTGTTCAATGCGGAGTTGTTCGTCAGATGATTTACGGCTATACTGTGGAAAAGAATATCGGATTCGCTATCGTTGATTTGAAGCATGCGGTTCCCGGCACAGTTCTCACTACCGGATGCAATGGAGCAAAAATCACAGTAGCAGAGGATAAGAAGTTTATATAAGGAGAATCAGTATGGGCAGATTAGATGGTAAATGCATAGTTATAACAGGTGCTGCCGCCGGCATGGGTGAGGCTATTGCCGAACTCTTTGTTAAGGAGGGCGCCAATATAGTTGCTATGGACCGCAGTGAAGACAAGCTCAATGAATATGTTGAGAAGTTGAATGCCATGGGTCCGGGTAAAGCCGTAGCATATGTCGGTGATATGTCAATAAAAGAAGACTGCGAGGGTATGATAGACAAGTGTGTTGAAGCTTACGGCAATTTCACTACTCTCGTAAACAACGCCGGCATCATGGATGATAATGCGGCTGTCGGTGATATGAGCGACGAGATGCTAGATAGACTTATGGCTGTTAATGCAATCGGTCCTATTTATGCAATGCGTAAAGCGGTTAATACCTTTTTTGCTCTCCATCCGGATCATGAGGATGATGACGGAGAGATTGGAAACATAATAAATACAACCTCTGTAGGTGCTGTTCACCAAACAGCCGGTTGTGCATATGCCGCTTCAAAAGCAGCGCTCTGGCAAGTAACCAAAAACACAGCATACATGTACATGCATAAGGGCATTCGCTGCAATGCACTCTCTCCGGGAGGAATTATAACAGACCTCCCTGCAACGATGCCGAAACCGAATGAGTTCGGTTTCGAACGTACGGGAGAATTGCTGGTTCATTCCGGTGAGTTGGGTATGCCGGAAGACATAGCAAATGCAATGCTTTTCCTCGCTTCCGATGAATCCCGTTTTGTAAACGGAATTGTTGTTACTGTCGACGGCGGATGGACAAACCTATAAGTTTTGTGAACAACAAATAACACACAAAAACGGTACAAAATCAAAAACGGTACAGCACCAAGCGGTGTTGTACCGTTTTTTTACCGTTCCATATATCCGGATTTCTTTGTTCTATATCAGCCTGCCATGCCAAGCTCAAGGAGTATGTCTTCAACGTCATTTCCGGGAGCCTCTAAGAGAAGCTCGAGGGTGGAGGCGTCATATACTCTGATTATTTCACCTACAGTTGAATTTGAAATTGCTACGATATATACGCTTTTTACAACTTTACCTTCTGCATACACAGTCGCGGTATCATTAGGATTGCTTATATGGAAGCCTTCCGGTGCGGTTGACGTGGCCATTTGCGAAAGTACTCCCTGCGGATCTTTTGCTATATCATCAAGTTCGTGGCCTTTGTACCTGTTTGTTGTAAGCATACAACCACCAAGTGCTTTGTCGTTATCCGACTCGGTATCTGCTGCATCGAGTCTTCCCTCTTCTACCGTGCCGTACGACGCCCCGAACGCATTGTCATCGTTCAGGTCCTTGATCCCGTCACTGCCTTTTGTTTTTTCCATAGAACCGATAAAAGGTACAACGGCGGTAACTATGAGGATGAAGCATGCGGCCAGGAGTAGTATCTTTTTCGCATGTTTATGCGTTCTTATCATATCAGCTCCGCTTATTTGTACTGTGCCATCTTGTCTCTCGACAGACTTGGATTCCTGTACGAAGGAGTCACCCATATTCTCGACAGGAGCGGCTTCCTGTATGAAAGAGTCATCAATGTCAGTAAGGGCAAGCATTATTCTTTCAGAAAAATTATCGTCTTTTTTAATCATAAAACTATGCCCTCACTTTCTAAGACAACCTTGAGTTTTGCCCGCATTCTGTGAAGAGTAGTGGAAATGTTAGATTCGCTCATTCCGGTCTCATGTGCGATTTCGCTTATACTCATACCATACCAGTATCTCTTTACAAAAATAATACGGTTGTCCCTTTTTTGATTTTTCAGATAATTATTTATAGCTGCAGTCAGCTCGTGCAATTCCTGGTCTCTCTCGATATTATAATCCTCTGAGGAAAGAGTGCCCGGTTTGCATTCCTCCAGCTCCGACATGAGAATATCTGTGTCTCCGCCTCTCTTGTCGGCGTGTTTCTTTCTGTATAGCGATATAGATATATTGCGCGCTATTCTTCCCAGAAAGGTTTTCAAATTATGCGGAATTTGCGGGGGTATACAGTTCCAGGCGGAAAGATAAGTGTCATTTTCGCACTCGGCAGCGTCCCCATGGTCGCGGAGGATACCGAAGGCAATGGAGATTATATAATTTCCGTATTTATCTTTTGATTTTGTTATTGCGGATTCGTCCCTTCCGACGTAGAGTTCGACGATTTTTTTGTCTTCCATTTATTCACCCCGCGCTTAAAAATCTTATAAACAATTATAGCAAATAATACTGTGATTGCAATAGATGGGGCGGATGATACAAGCCAAACCGTAATAATCTTAAATCCCTCGACGATGTTGTAAAGGCTCTCCTTAAGTCCCTCTTTTATGTCATGGAAGAATCCGCTGCCCTGAGTTGCAGTTCTGTCAACTTCCTCTATATTAACGGAAACTTGTGCGTAGGAAACCTTGGAATCCATTTTTTTCAGCATTGCTTCGCTGTATTCAAGGTCACCTCTGACTTGGGTTATCCTGTCCTGTATCTGTATAGTGTCAGAGAGATTTTGCGCTTTTTCAAGAAGAGAGAGCAGAGTATCAAGTTCAGTCCTCAGGCTTTTGATTCTGATATCGGTGTTTACATAATCATCGGTTATATCTTCCGAGGATATGTTTTTATTTGTTACTTCCGTATTGGCTTCTACATATGAAATAAATTGCTCTAACTTATCAGAAGGTATCCGAAGGACTAATTCGCCGTTTAGTCTCTCATCTGCCATGCTGAACTCATTTTGAGATTCTACGTAACCTTTTAAAGAATCAACCTTCTTTATTATTTCAGATACAGTTTCTTTATAGTTCTCTGTTTGGGAGTTCAGGTAAGCATTTTTGACCATTATTCTATCACTGACGAAAGCAGGCTTGTCGGTTCTGTTATTTGCCGAGTCTTCAGCAGCGCCGTACGTGCCGGTTGCCTTTACCTCATCATAATCATATCCGGCTTCATCTGCAACAGCGCTCGTGAGATTCATCATGCCTATGCTGTCCGCACTTTTTGCGTTGCTTCCTATAAATCCCGATAGAGTTGTGAGTGTTAATGCCGCTATACAAGCACCGATTATAATCCTTTTTATATTTGACATAAAATAACCGCCTTTCAAAGTATTTCACTTTAAAAGACGGATTTTATTTTAAAATCTTACACTGTTTTTAAATTTTCCGT
>CAZIHW010000095.1:0-15502 GCA_964539045.1 uncultured Eubacteriales bacterium
TCAACAGACGGAAGAGCCGCTTTTTTCATAAATTTTGAAGTTGAATGTCCGACAGCACCCTCTATTTTTATAACACGGTTGCCGTTCATCATACCTGCTCCTATGCATACAGTAGCTTTATCCTTGAGAGAAAGCTTGTCAACGATAGAATCGACTAAAGGATCATGGTATGGCTTAGGAGCGCTGTAATCATGAATTATTGTTTCGAAGTCATCCGCTAAAACAGGCATATGCGGAACCTTTGATAAATCCTCTGCAGGCCTGTCAGGAATCTCAAGCTCTTCAAATTCGTGAATCACCGGGCATACATTTTTGAGTTGCTCGGTAACTACTGTTCTGTCCAGAACCAAAACTGCATTGTCGCTTGTATTTCTTGAGGAATTACCCACTCTTACGACATATTCACCTGCATCCAGAATATTACAAGCTCCGAGTTCACGATAGCTTGCGCAATCATATAAATCAAAGGTCAACACAACATGCTCGGTTTCACCCGGATTGATAATACCGGTCTTTTTAAATGCAACCAAGCTCTTGTATTCTTTCTTAAGAATACCGTTAGGGGCACTCAGATATACCTGAACAACCTCTTTGCCCGCATAGTTGCCCTTATTTGTAACATCAACGTCAACCTTTACAACCGTTTTGTCGACAGATACATAAGTTGTCTTCACTTCAAACTCGGTATATGAAAGTCCGTATCCAAACGGATACTGAGGTTCAACACCATAGGTGTCAAAGTATCTGTATCCAACAAGAATTCCCTCTTTATAGTATTCATTCTTGAGGTCCCCGTTAAGATAAGAATATTCATCAGAAAACGGTATATCAGAGTAGCTCTTTGCCCAAGTGTCGGTGAGCTTACCTGAAGGATTTACTTTTCCCGAAACTATATCTGCGAAAGCATGGCCGCCTTCGGTTCCTTGCTGGCAGAAATATATAACTGCCCCGAGACCGGGAACCTTGTCAAGGAAAGACATATCCAGACTCGAACCTATGTTGATAACAAGAATTACATGTTTATAGGCCTTTACCATGCGCTGCAGGGCTGAGATTTCGTCAGGTAAAAGGTCGTTATCACCGTTTTCGATCTTACGGTCAGCGCCCTCCCCGGCTTGCCTGCTTACAACATATATGGCAGTATCCGCTTTCGCATTTTCTATATCCTCATCAGTCACGGTCATTTGAGGATAATCGGCTGTACCCATGAACAATGCCATTATATCCCCGACATTACCCTTCTTAAGTGACTCGGTAAATCTATCCGAACCCGCTTCGGTAATTGATTTATAGAGGGCGTCATAGCGTTCAATCCACTGCTTTGAAACAATCTCAAAGCCTGCATTTTCCATACCCTCATAGATACTTACGCTGTGCCGCTCATTTACTTCTCCTGAGCCGGTTCCTCCCTTTATTGTATGTCCGGCTCCCGGTCCGAAAAGCGCAACCTTCTTATCCTTTATTGGAAGTCCGCCGTTATTTTCAAGCAAAACTATGCCCTCACATGCAGCACGGTAAGCTATCTCCTTATGCTTTATCTCTCTTTCCGTGATGTTATTGTCAAAGTTATGTCTTATGTATTGCTTCACAAAGAACCCCTCCTGTTAAAATACCACCGAATATTATACACCACACACTATATGTAAATCAATAAATGACAAAAAAATCGAGTGTTCATAACACAAAAAAATCGCCCGCAAACTAAACATAGCTTGCGGACGATATGGTCCGAGTGACTGGACTTGAACCAGCGGCCTCTTGAACCCCATTCAAGCGCGATACCAAACTTCGCCACACCCGGAAATATGCCTTTTAATAAAAGAACCGATTCATACGAATCGGTCCTTGGTGCGAGAGACGGGACTTGAACCCGTACGAGTCGCCCCACACGCCCCTCAAACGTGCGCGTCTGCCGATTCCGCCACTCTCGCATGCTACGCGTGGAATAAGTCCCTCACGCAACGTTGATTATTATATCAAAGTGATGTTTCATTGTCAACCTGGAAACATAAAAATTTCAAATTTTCTTCTGCACCTCGGACAGGTCAACAATCCTTGTACAAATGCGGTCCAAGAGATCCTTTTCATGACTTATAGCCACAACTCCGATGCCATGTTCCTTTGCATAATCTAAAACAACATTCCAAATCTGTGCCTGGGTTATGGTATCGAGCATTGTGGTCATCTCATCCGCTATTAAGAACTTGGTATTCTCGTTCAAAGTTCTGAGCACACAGAATCTTTGAAGCTCCCCTCCTGATAATTCCTCCGGGAAACGTTCGAGCCACTCTTTTCTGATTCCGATACCCGCTATCTCCTCATCGGAGAATTTCTTTACCTCAGATAGAACTTTCCCCATCTTCCATTTTGGGTTAACTGCCTTTTCCGGGTGCTGTAAAACAAGTTGAACGGGATTGTAACCTTTTTTCAAAATCGGCTCTCCGTCTATGAGAACCCGTCCGCTTTGCGGTTTAATTATACCGGCAAGAATTTTTGCCAGGGTTGACTTACCATAGCCGCTCGGTGCTATAAGTCCTACAATCTCACCGCTCGAAACTTCAAAATCAACAGAACTTAAAACATTTTTTCCGTTTCTGTATCCAAATGTTATATCTTCAGCTTTAAGTAGCATACAGACACCTGACCTTTCCGTCCCGAAGCTCTGTCATAGCTATGTTTTCCTTTGCGCAATCCGGCCGCCTCATTGTACATCTATCATAAAAAGTACAGCCCATCTCAACATCACAAGGGAAAGGCTGAAATCCGTCTATAGGTATGAATTCGTTATTCGGCATAGCCCTGACTAAAGCCTTGGTGTATGGATGTCTGAGTGCCTCTCCGCCTTTGTCGAAGTCAGAACGGTTGGCTATCTCTATGGTAGAACCCGCATAGAAAATGGCGACCCTGTTTGCTATTTTGAGCGCCGCATTTATATCATGGGTAATCATGAGTACAGCGCACCCGTTATCAGTAAGCACCTTGAAGTCATTGAGCACTTCGTTCAGAGCAGGCTCATCAAGTCCCGGTGTAGGCTCGTCAGCTATTATGAGCTTTGCATTGCCGGCGAGAGCGGTAGCTAGCAAAACTTTCCTCGCCATACCCCCGGAAAGCTCAAACGGATAGTACTTTCTGACTTCCTTCGGAAGATTGTATTTTTCAAAAAGGCTATCAATTATATCGTCGCTCTTCTCCCGTTCTTCCTTTGGTATACTGATCTTTATCTGATCCTCAACTTTTAACAACGGATCAAGGAAGTTTACCGATTGCGGAATAAGAGCCATTTCCTTCCCCCTGAGTTTCTTCTTATCCTCAAAGGAAAGTTCCCTGCCCATATATCTTATAGTGCCTTTGCAATGTGCATTATACGGAAGTATGCCGAAAATACCATCTGCGAGCAGGCTTTTGCCGGATCCTGAAGAGCCGACTATAGCCACTATCTCGGACGCATATACATCGATGCTCAGGTTCTTTATTGTTACAACGGAATGCTTTTGCAATCCTTTTTTATACTGTGTAAATCCTACAGAAAAATCCTCGACAGACAAAACGGGAATATTATTTTGTAAATCACTCATTCGCCGTTCCCCCTAACTGTGAGATTTGCTTGGATCTATGAGCTTCTCCAAGTTTCTTCCGATTGAGTGTACCATAAACGATACAAGTACCAATGCCACTCCGGGGAAGAATGCAAGCCACCAATTACCAGATGTTAAATACTTCATTGACTCGGACAATATAACGCCTATAGCAGGTTCGTGCGCGGGAAGTCCGAATCCCAGGAAGGTTATGGATGACTCATGCAAAATAGCATGAGGGAATACCAATACCGTACCGACTACAAGTTGGGGTATAACATGAGGCAATATATGATGTACCGATATATAAAAATTGCTCTTGCCGAATTGTTTTGACATAAGAACATATTCCGATGTTTTTATACTGAGAACCTCTGCTCTTATAACTCTTGTCAAAGATGTCCAGTGCGTCAATGTTACACCTACAACTATACCCTTAAGTCCTCCGCCGCAAGCTATTGAAATAAGTATTACGAGGAGTGTGTGCGGTATCGACATGATGAGATCTATAAGCCAAATCACAAATGAATCAAGTTTTCCGCCCACAAGAGGAGCTAAGATTCCGAGAACAGCGGCTACAAGACTTGAAAATACAGAGCAAAGCACTCCGATTTTCATACTGAGAGACAAGCCTTTTACTGTCCTCATGAGCATATCTCTGCCGACCCAGTCTGTACCGAATAAGTGTTCGGCCGACGGGGTTTCAAATATTTCATCAAGATTTACTAAAAGATCCGAATCATCTATGAGGCTTCCGAAAATCAAAACAGCCAAAAATATTATGCTAAAAAAGCCAATGCTTACTATTGTTTTCTGCCTTATGCCTCTGTTTAAATTGAGCTTATGCATTTACGTTACCCCCATTCTTTATACGAGGGTCAATAACGTAATATAGGATATCTGCTATCAGATTACCCGAATACACAAAAATCATTGTGATTATAACTATGCCCATGAGCAGTGGGAGATCGCCCTTTAAGCCCGCCTGTACAACCGCTTGTCCGAGACCGGGATAAGAAAATACCTGTTCAACAAAGACAGCCCCGCCGAAAAGTTCTGAGAAGGATAAGAACTGCAATGTAACAGCCGGCAAAGATACATTGCGCAGTACATGCTTCCTTATAATTTGCCCTTTTGTCTCCCCTCTTGCCTTTGCGAAGAGAACATAACGTGAATGCATAACAGTTATTACCTTCTGTCTTGTATGCATGCAGATATTGGCAATTCCGCTCAAAGCCAAAGTGACAGACGGCAGGATTATATGCTGTATTCTGTCGGCCAATGTAACCTCACTCGCTACTACACCGATTTGAACACTCAGAGATGTGGGAAACCAATGAAGCCACACGGCAAATACCATAACGAACAACAACCCCAGCCAGAAGGTAGGGGTTGATATAAGCACATGACAATATGTCGTTATAATTTTATCCGACAAACGTCCCTCATTTGTACCCGCAATTATACCCATTACAAAGCCCAATATACCTGACAAAATCCAGGCTATGGCCATTAGTACCAAAGATGACATGAACTTTTCACCGATAACCTCAAGTACGGGTCTGCGATATATGAGTGATGTGCCGAAATCTCCTTGGATAATTGATTTAAACCAAGACATAAATCTGGTTAAAGGCGGTTGATTGAGTCCCCAATGCTCAGCTATGAGCTCACGTTGCTCTGCACCTATTCGGGTATCGGCACCGACATAAGCTGTAACCGGATCTATGGGGGACGCCTCCATCAACAAGAAAGTGACAATACAAACTGCTACAAGCAAAGTCAACAAACGTATTAACTTTTTTAGTATGAAAATGCTTGTATGCTCTGTTTTCATTGTTTATGTCAGCCCCAATTCCATTCAACTACATTGTCAAAAATACGTCCTCCGTGTGGCTGTACAACAGGATTTCCAAACGAAAAACCTTCCTGTACAAGATATACATGGTGGGCATTTGCAAACCAGCAATATGTTATGTCTCCCTTAGGACCTGCATAGGTCTGGAGCTCAGTCCAATACTGCATAGCTTCTTTTTCATCAGTAGAATCAAACGCCTTGTCTACACATTCATCTACTTTTTCATTCTTATACTTACCTGAATTATCCCAAGCTACGGGGCTCTTGCTGCTACCGTAGTAAAGGTTATAGAGTTCTGACGGATCACCCGATCCGAATCCATAGAGAACGGGATTTGAATGTATATCAGGAAGTATGGTATCCCATGTTCTGAGTTCTAGTTCTATTTTAATACCGATTGAATTGGCTATATTTACGAACTCAAGACCGAGTTCCTGCCTGTATGAACCTTCAGTATAAAGAAGTGTGAGTTCAGCCTTCAGACCATCCTTCTCTACTACTCCGTCTTTGTCTGTGTCAACCCAGCCTGCATCCGCGAGAATTTTCTTTGCAGCTTCACAGTTTCCGTACTCTGATGGTTTGAGGGCTGTCTCCTCATTCAGCCACGGCATCTTTTCAAGTCCGGTTGTAGATACTGAGGCATATCCGTTAAAGACACCGTCGACAATCTTCTGTCTGTCGGTTGCAACATTGAGCGCCTTACGAATAGCCTTGTCTGCCGTTATATCGTTACCTATCGTATATCCCTCTGCTGTTTTCTGTCCGTCGGAGGCAGCTATCATCGGGAAGCATACACCATAGCACTCTATACTCTCAAGGTCAACAACTTCTGTTCCCGGAACGGATTTTGAAGCAAGGGTTCCGTTGATAAGTGCAGCATCTACTTCCCCATTTTTAACGGCAGCATAAGCCGTATCGGTATCAAGGAAAACCATAGTGAGTTTAGCAAGTTTTGCTTTTTCACCGTAATAGTCGTCGTTTCTGACTGCTATTACCTGCTGACCCTTATCCCATTGAACAAACTTAAAGGGACCTGAACCTATGGGTGCATCTTTAAAGGTATCATTGTAAGCATGCTTCGGCACTATGCCGAGGTAAGCAAGTCTCTCTATAAATGCCGAGTATGTGCGATTCAAGGTAAATACAACAGTGTTGTCGTCTGTAGCTTCGATTTTGTCAATCATTGTAAGGTCTATATCTCCGCCTGAGTTCTTTGCAGTATCATATGTGAAAACTACATCCTCAGCCTTAACCTTTTCACCGTCTGTAAAATAAGCGTCGTCTCTCAATTTGACAGTCCAGATAAGCTTGTCGTCCGATACACTGTAGTCAGTGGCAAGGTCTCCCTGCCATCCAAGTTCCTTGTCTCTGGCAAAAAGTGTTGAGAAGAACACTTTTGTTATAGAACCGTGTCCTCCTGTTGTCGAATCAAAACCGGTTTCCGGCTCATCTCCTATAGCTACAACGGCTTCGCTTGAGTTCTTCCGCGAAGCAACGCCGCTTGACTTTTTTTCATCTCCGCTTTTTGAGCAGCCGAATATACCAAGGCACATCAAAATCGCCAAAAGCAGAGCGGAAATTCTTTTTAATATCATGTTTTTTCCTCCCGGTTTTGCATTACAAGGAGGATTTTAGCATAAAAAAAAATGGGGGCACAAGCCCCCATGGGGGATACTTTTTTATATTTTTAAGTATTTTTGATCTTAATCATAATACTTCTCACGGTGTTTCTTTTTTGCATAAGCATAGACACCGTAAGCTGTTACCAAAACAGCGAATGATATGAGACCCACATAGACAGATATATTTCTGTCGCCCTCTATTTTAAGGTCAGACCAATAGTTTGACATAAGAGCCTGTGTTTCAGAGGGTAAGTTGTGGAAATACTCATACTTTTCAAGTAACGCCTCATCCGGATACAGCACTTCCGAATCGCGCAAGCTATAGTCTTCGGACTGAGTCACCGCCGTATGAGGAGTTGCATAACAAATCCACTCCGCATTTTCCAGGGCTACTTCCGGTTCATTTAAGAAGTTGATATACAGCTCTGCGGCAGTTTTGTTCTGGCATGTACTCGGAATACATATCGAGTCAACAAATATATTCGCGCCCTCTTTCGGAAAGGCAATCTTCAAATCGGGATTGTTATCCGCCATAGTGAGAAAGTCTCCGGCATAATAAGGCGCCAATGCGGCCGCACCGCTTTCCATTATATTGAAGATCTCGTCCATTACATAAGCCCTGACAACAGGTTTTTGCATAAGGAGGGTATCATAAGCTAAAGCCCACTCATCAGCATCGGTTGTATTCAAATTAACTCCGTTCAGCGACTGAGCTATAGCAAATGCATCTCTGGGATTGTTAAACATAAGGATTTGTCCGGCATACTTTTCATCCCAAAGAATTTTCCAGGAGTCCGGCTTCTCATCTACAAGCTTTTCATTGTAGATCAAAGCCACAAATCCATAGGTATACGGAACCGTATACTCGTTTTTCGGATCGAAATACAAATCCTTATAGTCATCATCTATATACTTATAATTCGGTATGTTGCCGTAATTAAGCTTTAGCAACATATCCTCATTTCTGAGCCTGTCTATCATATAATCGGACGGAATTATAACATCATATGCGGCACCGCCGCTTTTAAGTTTCGCATACATATCTTCGTTGGAAGCAAAATTCGTATAATTAACATCGATACCGGTCAGTTCTTCAAAATATGCATTAATATTCATTGAACCCTCAGCACCGTCAGATATATATTCTCCCCAGTTATAAACGTTCAATGTAGTTCCGCCAAGACCGTTCGCCTTAGAAAAGCTCTTATAATACTCCTCATCAACAGCATCGATAGCATGCGATGTAATTTGAGTCGAAAAAGCTATAACCAATACAGCGACAACCGTAAGTACAGCTTTAACACTTGCTCTACCCTCCGAATTTTTAAGAGTACGCCTTTTTATCTTCTTTCTGTTCTCCTCTTCACCGAAATAGTTAGATAAAAGAAGAAGGGCAAGGATAACCACAAATATAATTGTGGAAAGAGCATACATATCCGGTGTTACACGTTTCTTTGTCATGGAGTAAATACGTATAGGCAAAGTCTGGAACTCAGGTCCCGATACGAAATACGATATAACGAAGTCGTCGAGCGACAAAGTAAATGCCATAATAAATCCGGAGAATATGCTCGTGGATATATAAGGCAATGTAACTTTAAAAAAGGCCTGTACCGGTGTACAACCGAGATCCATTGCAGCTTCGGTGAGATACTTGTCCATAGACTTGAGCCTTGGCAATATGTTGAGAACAACATACGGAAGCTGGAATGTTATATGAGCTATAAGTAAGGTTGAAAAACCGAGTATACCGCTTATTCCGAGTGCGCTTCCCACAAATACGAACAAAAGCATCATAGAGATACCTGTTACGATATCGGGATTCATCATCGGTATATTGGTAGTTGTCATGAGAGCTTTCTTATAATACTTGCTCCTTGAGTAGTTGATGCCCACCGCGGCAACGGTACCGAGCACGGTAGATACAACAGAGGAGATGACAGCAAGCACTACAGTATTCTTCAAAGCGGCAATGGTCTCTGCATCTCTAAGCAATTCTCCATACCACTTTATTGAAAATCCGGTCAGAACCGATGTTGAATTTGAGGCGTTGAAAGAATAAACGCCCAAAACTAAAATCGGCACATAAAGAATCATAAAAATAATGATGAGGTATGTTTTTTGTAAAGCATTTAAGTTTTTCAAAGCACAATACCTCCCTCTTCACTGTCACCGAAATGATTCATCACAGCAAGACAAATAACTATAAGAACCATAAGAAGCAAAGATATAGATGCTCCCAGGTTATAGTTATATGCTGTCTGGAACTGTGTTTCGATAACGTCGCCTATAAGGGTGTATTTTCCTCCGCCGAGTTTCTGAGATATGTAGAATGTAGAAACGGACGGAACAAAAACCATTGTGATACCCGATACTATACCGGACTTTGTGAGCGGAATTATAACGTTTTTGAGCGTTAAAAATCCATTTGCTCCTAAATCATGAGCAGCTTCTATCAGTCGATTATCAAGTTTTTGCATGCTGGTATAAAGGGGTAAAACCATGAAAGGCAAATAGTTATAAACCATGCCGAAAATTACCGCACCTGATGTGTTGATAAGATGAATCGGATTCAGCCCGATACTCTGTAAGATATTGTTAATGATACCGGTATCCTCCAACAGAACCATTATGGAATAAGTTCTAAGGAGGAAGTTCATCCACATCGGGAGCATTATAAGCATAACAAAAAGCTTCTGTGTTCCGACTTTTGCTTTTGTAAATATATAAGCAAGCGGATAAGCTATGATAAGACAAATGGCCGTTGCCACTATGCCAAACCATATTGAACGCAGTATGGTATCCGTGTAATGAGACAGTCCCTGTAGGTTATCAAAAGTAAAACTACCCGAACCATCTGTAAACGCATAGTAGGCAACTATAGCCAATGGAATCAGAATGAACAGTATCATAAACAACGCATAAGGCGCTGTATATAAATTGTACATTTTTGCAGTTTTGATTTTTTTCATTACGTCACACTCATTTATAGGTATTCTTTCATTCTTCCTGAGAATTTACAACTTCTAATACTTCGCCGTCCTCATCGAGCACGATGTTTGCATCAGAAATGAAATCCATCTCATCAGAGAAACTCGAATAGTCACCATACAGACCTGAATATTTGGATTTCTTCATGATATGTATCTCGTCGGGTTTAATCAGAAGACCTATTTTATCGCCTACTGCCGAGTAGTCAGTAGTTTGAACCATCCACTTGAATCCATCTATATCTACGATTATTTCATAGTGAACGCCCTTAAATGTGACGCTTGTCACTACTCCCGTAATCATGCCGTCCTCTTCCGAACATATATCAACATCTTCAGGACGGACAACAACGTCGACAAGCTCGTTTTCTTTAAAGCCTTTGTCAACGCACTCAAAAACATGACCTGAAAATTCAACCTTGTAATCTTTCCGCATTACACCGTCAAGTATGTTTGACTCACCGATAAAATCTGCAACGAAAGCATTTTTCGGTTCGTTATAAATATCAAGGGGCGTACCGATTTGTTGAATCTCGCCCTCATTCATAACAACTATGGTATCAGACATAGACAGAGCTTCTTCCTGATCGTGAGTTACATATATAAACGTAATTCCGAGTCTCTCCTGTATATTCTTAAGCTCGACCTGCATGTCTTTGCGAAGCTTAAGGTCAAGTGCTCCGAGGGGCTCGTCAAGAAGCAATACCCGCGGGTTAACCGCAAGAGCTCTCGCTATGGCAACTCGCTGCTGCTGACCGCCTGAGAGCGAATTAACACTTCTGCGGTTAAATCCCTTCAAATCAACCAGTTCCAGCATGTTTTCAACCATTTCTTTTATGTTTTTCTCTTTTATTTTACGGAGTCGCAAGCCAAATGCGACATTGTCGTAAACGTTCAAATGCGGAAACAATGCATAACGCTGAAAAATAGTATTCACCTGTCGCTCATGTGCAGGAACACCGTTTATGCATTTTTCTTCAAATATAATCTCGCCTTCATCGGGTTCGGTGAAGCCTGCGATAATTCGCAAGGTTGTTGTCTTTCCGCACCCCGAGGGACCGAGAAGTGTGATAAATTCTCCGTCACGTATGTAAAGATTCAGGTTTTTCAGCACCTGATTATCTTCAAATGACATAGATATGTTTTTGAGTTCAATGATTACGTTTTTCTTTTCCAATTATGCACTTCCTCTTTTTTGCAATTTATCCTGACTGCGAATTTATCATTCAAGTACGTCCTTATTCATCCAAAGTTCCACATACTTGCAAATGAGTTCCGCAGAATTCTCTATACCAAGTTCAGAAGAATTGATGACGAGGTCATAACTTCCTGCCTCTCCCCACTTTGTAGAGCTGTGATAGTTATGATATCTTCTTCTCTTCCTATCCATCTTCTTCATAAGGTCCGCAGCTTCACGCTCCGTGTAGCCCTCATCTCTTACAAGATGGGTAAGCTTTGTGTCGTAGTCTCCGGTTATAAAAATTCTTATAAGACCCTTTCTGTCCTTCAATACCTCTTCCGCACAACGACCTACGATAATGAAGGATTCACCGGTATCGGCAATATCTCTTTGATATTTGAATACCATTTCAGCCAAAACATCTTCTATAGAGTTTGAATGACCCTTGATACTCCTGGAAGTAAGCGGATTTCTCCTCTTCTCGTCATAGTCTTTGATAAATTGCGGATCAAATCCATGATTTTCGGCCATCTTATGAAGAAGTACTTTGTCAAGTACGGGAAGGCCGAGTTTCTTGCCCGCCTTATCGGCAATAAAGTGACCAAGACTTCCGTATTCACGCCCGATGGTTATAATAATTTGACCGTCATATCCCATTCTTTTCACCTCTTTTTAGTTTTAAATATTTCCGTAACGCATATACAAGCATACCATACTTACAGCAACTGCCAGTATAGTAGCCGGTGCGTTGTACTTACAATATCTTCCCCAATTTACCGGATTTCCCGACTTTGCAACAAGGCTCAGTCCCACTACGTTAGCAGAAGCTCCGATAGGAGTCGCGCATCCGCCTATATCTGTACCGAGGGACAAAGTCCATGCAAGAGTTGAAAGCGGTATCTTTGCAGTTTCAGACATAGAAATTATGACAGGTATCATAGTGGCCGCAAAAGGTATATTGTCAACAAATGCGGAAGCTATAGCGGATACCCATAAAAGTATAGCTATAATGATGAGTAAATTGCCGCCGCTGAGCTTACTTATAAGCGAAGCTATGACTTCCAGAATTCCCGTTTCCTCAAGTCCGGATACAACGACGAACAGGCCTACAAAGAAAAGCAGAGTCTTATAATCTACCCTCTTTAAAAGCTCAAATACTTTTTTACTGCCAAAGGATGTGGCAGTAAATATCAATGTAATTACGGTTGAAATAATACCTATTGTAGCTACCGAAAGACCCGTTTGTGCGTGTGTTACGAGCAGTATAACTGTTATAGCGAATACTACTGAACTTAAAATAAACCCACGTTTATTAGTTATAGCGTCCTCCGGATTCGGATAAACTACATCGTCGGGTAAGTTCTTTTCGCTCTCCTTCAATTCCTTTCTCATAACAAGATAATAGTAAGGAATTATAAAAGCAAAGCAGATTAAAACAACAAAGCCCGTATTTTCTATAAAATCGAAGAATGTATAGCCGAGTGCTGTTCCCACAATGATATTCGGCGGATCTCCGCACATGGTGGCAGAGCCTCCCAAATTGGCGCAGAAAATTTCCGATAATACCATGGGAACAGGATCAAATTTCAAAGTCTTTGACAATTCAATAGTCACAGCCGCGAGGAACATTATTACAGTAATACTGTCTATAAACATTGCAAGCAAGCCCGAGATAAG
This sequence comes from uncultured Eubacteriales bacterium, assembly GCA_964539045.1. Taxonomy (GTDB): domain Bacteria; phylum Bacillota; class Clostridia; order Oscillospirales; family Acutalibacteraceae; genus UBA1227. The sequence continues at coordinate 12,903 of CAZIHW010000095.1, forward strand.
CATAAAGCAAATGAATAAAGGAACAACTTTATACTTAACCATCTTTGCCAATTTGAGGCAAAGCCAATCAAAGAAACCCGCGAGACCCATTCCTTCTACCATCACGGTCATACCCGCAATAAATATAATAGTCTCCCAGTTTATACCGCTTGATCTTTCTGCTCCCCCATACCAAAATCCCAGGGTTCCCAGGCTGTTCAGGTTCAGGGTTCTGACAATAGCATCCCAGGAATGCATACAGATACCGAATACAAGTATCAGTACGAGTGCTCCTGAAACCAATGTGACAATATGGCGTTCAATCTTTTCAGACACAATAAATGCAAACATGCATAAGAATATGAGAACTGCGAAAAACTGACTGATTCCCATACAAACACTCCCTTTTCAAATACATTTGACGTTGTGTTCAAATAAGATTTTCAACAAATAATATTATAACCGCAACGTGAAATATACATATAGCCGGTAAGCCTATCATAAACTTTTTATGAAGTGTTTTGTGTCGTATGATACGCATAGTAACATACTCCGCAAGAGCGCCCCCAAGGATAGCTACCCCAAACAACGCAGATTCGGGGATTCTCCACAAACCATGCATTGCTTTAAACTTATCCGCTATTGTTATAATAACCGCCACTATCGACATGGCGGTTATATATATGACTAATCCAATTATAGCTAGATTTTCCATATTTGTTACTTGAGGTCACGAAGGTAAGTGATATTAGCTTCGTTGACCATAGAATAATTGTTTGACTTATCTTTACCGGCTCTCTTTGCTATATCTGAATCTACCGAATACAAAGCTTTACACTCAGGGCATATAGCGAAAAGATTGCAGTTATAGTCCATAAGAGAAATGCCGAATATACCTATTCCGTTAGAGGCTTTAAGCAAATTCATATAAACAGTCTCACCGCAGCGAGGGCATTTGATACTTTCTGTATTTCCGAACTCTTTAATACTGTCGGCCGCAATTTTCATAGAAACATCTCCTATCAATACCAGTCTCATAACATATTAAAAATAATTACATTATAAGGGTATTTTATATTTTCGTAACCCTTATGTCAATAAATTGTTATATCAAAAAATACAAAAACGGAGGAATAATGAAAAAACATATAATAACTATATCAGCAGTGTCTTTTTTTGTGTTGATATGTATCATTTCTTACTTAAACCTGAGCAGCATACCACCCAAGGCGGAAGAAAATCATATATCCGAAAGCATGTCCCAAAAAAGCGGCGCTAAAGATATATCAAATGTTAAAGCAGTATGGCTTTTCTACAAGGAGATAGCAAGTGAAACAGACGATAAAAAGCTTTATAAATCCAAGATCGAAAGCATATTTAAGGACATCTCCCGGCATGGATATAATGTTGTTTTTGTACAGGTCAGAGCTTTTGCAGACGCCTTTTACAAATCAAACTACTTCCCTGCATCAAAGTACTTAAACGGCGGAAACGTCGATTTTGACGCCCTCAAAATCATCTGTGATACAGCTGAAAAATACAAGCTGGACGTACACGCCTGGATAAATCCATACCGTGTAAGCTACGACATGAGCACAACCCCAAACGAGCTTATGATAAAAACCGAAAGCGAGGTTCTCTACAACCCTGCAAACGAAGAGGCACGTAAGCTTATCCTGAACGGTGTAAAAGAGCTGATAGACAGGTATGACATAAAGGGGATACATATAGACGACTACTTTTATCCCGCCGACATAGCTGATATAGATAACGCTGACTATGAATTATACGTATCAGGCGGCGGATTACTCGATAAAGAAAGCTGGAGACGCAGCAATGTAAACACTCTGATAAAGTCAATCTATACACTGTTAAAGAATAGAGATCAAAATCTTATTCTTTCCATAAGTCCCGGAGCGGATATAAAAAAGAACTACTCTTCATACTTTGCAGACGTATATGCATGGTGTGGAAACGACGGATACTGTGATTGGATAATCCCCCAAATATACTTTGGATTTGAGAACTCCAATATGCCTTTTATATCCACCCTTAACTCTTGGGAAAATTTGATAAAGAGCAACAAAGTAAAACTTATCCCGGGACTTCCCGCATACAAGCAAGGTGAACCGGATGAGTTCGCCGGAGACGGTAAAAATGAGTTTGTGGAAAACGATGACGTCATTTCCCGGGAAATAGATGAAATAAAAAAGCGTGATACTTGCCACGGATATGCCATATACTCGTACAGTTATATAGATAGTGTAAAATAAGACAGTGTAGAATAAGATAGTGTGAAATAAAAAAAGAAAGCAGTTTCTGTTGAAACTGCTTTCTTCGATTTTTGTTTACTCGACAGTCAGGTTGTTATCTAAAGCGTCAGTATCTATTGTATTTCCGGTCGGTAATGAAACCCACATAACATCCGATGTGGTATCAACCAAACCAAATAGTCCTGCGCTGGACATCTTCCTGGTTTCGATGTCGTGAACCATTGCCGTCGAATTGTACCATGTCTTTCCGTTTCCTATCTCTACATCAAGAGGAACCGGCTGGTCCTTATTCGAACTCAATGATATGCTACTCGTAAGATTTGAAAGTCTTGTTGAGCCTGAAGGCAA
>CAZIHW010000096.1:0-2706 GCA_964539045.1 uncultured Eubacteriales bacterium
GTCGCCCTCCTTCGGCAGTGCCATTGCCATCCATCGGGTAAAAAGCAATGCCATAGCAATAATAGCCCACAGGTTTGTAGCATATATGATGCCTTTGACATAGTATCTTCATTTCTTGCAGAACATCATAAGCGAAATCAGTTTCCCCCCAGCCAAATTCGAAGAACCATATGTCATCCATCATCTCATCTTCCATTTCCAGTTCAAGCTCCATATACTCATCATAGGAATCAAACTCCGTGTCATCCAAAAGTGGAAAATAGCCATTTTCAAGTGCCATTTCCCGAAGCTCATATTTCTCTATCAAGTATTGTTTTGTGTCATTGGGGAGATTATAAAAATCCAGCATGCAAATGTGATCCAGCATAAGCACATGGAGTTCACTTCCGCATTCCACAACAATAGCCGCGCCCTTTTTTGCACCTTCCTCATCCAAGAATCTTGCTCGCGATACCGGATCTGAATCACACACACAAATGTCATGCATGCTCCGAAACCCACAGGTATATGTTTCGGCTCCACAGTCGGTTTCATAGTCGAAGTAACGCTTGCCGTTGCAGTCAACCACCGTATTCTCCCATAGATTCCATTTCTTAAGAAAGCGAATAAAATCATACGCAAAATCTTCAATTTTTTCTTCTGTCATAGTATCCTCCTGTTTCTAATACTGTATTACGTACCCAGTTGCAAGTTTTGTATATTTTTACCTCCGATTTTGAATATTTTTTCATAAAGGCATCAAAGAAACGCCTTTGCGATGTGGACGCACTGCCTTTCAGCCGCCAACATTTCTCACTTTCGCCCTTATAATAAAACAGGATTTGGATGCGGCACTGCTCTTAAAAAGCTCGCCTTTTGTTTGTTTCGTGATTTTTTGTATTTTTATTCATTTGTTAGTGTTAGGTCTCCGGCAGCCGGAACAAGTCCGGCTGCCCGAAAGACCGCGTCATCCGATTCTGACCAAAGCGCCATTGTCCGAGCTTAAGAACACGTCGCCCCGCTCACCGTCGGCATCATCGAAATTGTAAACATAAGCGTAGATATAGTTCTCTGTCAATCTTTCAGTCTCCCATTCGTCCTCATAGCGAGTGACAAACAGCAGCGTCAGCATTTTGCCATATCTCGTCTTGTTCTCAATTGCGTGATATACATATCCTCCGCTTTGATTCTCGAAATTCTTAATGACCTCCACGTAGCTGGGGTCATATGCGATGCTGTCTACGCAAGCAAACATTCCCCCACCTGTGATGTAGGAGTAATAAACTTTCCCTTCTTCCAGATACTTCACCAGATTCGGGTTGAGGTCAAACGCCTCGGTGAGCTGCCTCATACGGTACAGCGCCTCTGCCTTTTGTTTTTTTGTTGCCATTGTTAAACCTCCAATTATTTACTGTTTACGTTATCATTATAGCTCAATGTCAATGTCAGATAAATGGAATATTATTGACTTTTGCATTTGCTTTTGATATAATAAATGTCAGAATATTTGACATCTATTATTCAGGAGGGTTTATAATGGCATACATGGACCGCGACATCACAGCGACAATCAAGCGAAAAATTAAGGACATACGCAAACAAAAAGGCATTTCCCAAGCAAAGCTGGCAGAGGGGATACATGTCGGCGATAATCAATCGGGGCGAACCTCAGTTACAAACTGGGAAAGCGAAAAAAATACGACTCTCCCAAATCTCCTTTCTTTTCTGGAAATTTGCGATTACTTCGGCGTAGATTGCGATTACCTTCTGGGAAGAAGCCCCATCAAATCCCAAGATAATGCGGCAATTGCCGAAGCCATACACATAAGCGAAGAAGGGGTCATGCTTTTGAGAGAGAATCCGAAATATGGGACTCTGATCGATTTTCTGGTTCACTTGCCTGCGCTGTCGGAAATCACAAACAGATTGTATCAGCTTAGTTATATAGATTTTTTTGAGGATGTAATGAATACATCCTTTTCTCCAGAGCTAAAGCAGATAGCGGTTAAAAGCTTTGATAAGTTTCAAAATCATGTTTTTCCTATGTATATGACCTCTGCAACCTATGAAATGTATCTGAAAAAAGAGATTCCTTTCACAAAAGATTTCGACGGTGCAGATTATTTAGAAAAATATTTTATGGAGGACGGGAAACGGTATATCTATAACTCCCATAATGATTTTGGCACACTGGCTTCACCAAAGCAGTATAGTATCATCATTTCGGCAATTGCGGATATATCTTATGAGTTTCTGATGCGCCGGCAAGTAGTTGAGCTATCCAAGCAGCGAGTTGTGCGTATGCTGTCGGACTGTGTCGAGCAGTTTATCCAATCGGAAGGTCAGCGTGTCAAGGCAGACATAAAAGCCAATCTCTTCAAGGCCACGCAGGAAGTATAGCTTAAGGTGCGGCTTTTAACCGTACAATGAAGCCCCTGCAACGAAAGCTGAGACAGAAATCTCGATTGCCCTTCAGATGCAGAAGATGAATACGCTGCTTACCGCTGAAAAAAGGGCTAAGGACAGCGTATTTCGACACAATAATATCAAATTAGGCGTGTGGGAGTAAACCAAAAAGCGAGGCTGCCCCAAGCAAGGCAGCCCCGTTTTGCTTTATTATTATGTTCATTTGCGGGTAGCGCGTTAGGAAAACTTGACCGACTTCGCCCAACCGACTATATCGTCAGCATGATTTTTCGCATCATCCTTAATAGTCGCGAACTGTAT
>CAZIHW010000097.1:0-6234 GCA_964539045.1 uncultured Eubacteriales bacterium
TATGAGTCCCTCTCCTGCCTTGCGACTTACCGGAATACCGATAAATACAACCTCACATGCATGCATAGCAACGATGCTGAGTGTTATCCACGGGAAACCGCAAATAGTAAGAACAGCACCTGCAATCCAAAGACCGATAACCAGAGCATAGCCCAAGTTTTCAAACCTTGTAAGCGTGTTAAAAATAAACTTCTTCATTTTTATCACCTCAATCCTTATTCTCATAAACCTTCTTGTTAAGCCATCTGGTTGTATAGCGCATGCACTTCTTTGACTCATTGAAAGGTGTAAGGAACATGAAGTCGTGGAAGCTGTTCGGTATATGTTTACCGATATAGAAGTCCGTAGGAACACCTTCGCTTCTCAAGTGCTTAACCATACCGTCAGACTGCAATATAGTCATAATGTCAACTCTGCCCTTTACGACAAGTACATTGTTAGCCTTCTTGTCTATGTAAGGTGTAGGATTAAGGTATTTGTGAAGAGGATGCATAGTCGGGTCTGACATACCTGTAAACTTCTGCATCATAGCGCGTCCTATAGGTATATGCTTATAGAAATCAACATTGTAAATACCGCAGTTCATAACATATCCTTTAGGAACAAATGACGGACGCTCTACGCCCAAAGCATTTGCGTACTCGTCGGAACAGAAGCAAGCCGCAACAACAGCGGTCATGTGTGAACCTGCAGAGTCACCGGACACAAATACATTGTCAAGGTCAAGGCTGTACTTGGCCGCATTTGCCTCAAGCCACTTCATAGCAAGGAAATGTGTCTGAATAGGATACGGCCATAAATAAGATGCATCGTGGCACTTTATCGGGTCAACGCTTTCAAAGAGAGCAGGTACATCTTTTTCCGGCATACCGTAGTTTATATTCATAACAAAAAATCCCGAATCTGCGATTGGAAGACAATAGCTTGTGCTGTTTGATTTGTCTCCGATAATCCAACCGCCTCCGTGTATATTGAGAAGCACCGGATACTTTCCGTTATTGTTTCTCTTGCAATCCTTAACATAGTGAAGGTCCGCTGTGCATATAGTCGGATTTGTTTCACTGAACACAATGTCCCATTCATCTGTCACATCGGGGAATTTACCCCTGAGATCGATAAACGGGCCCTTAGCCCAGTTATCCACGTTGAAAACCTGTGAAAGAATCAATGATTCAACTGACATAATAATTTCCTCCTCAAAAATATCCCTTAAAATATCCGTTAAATAACTAACATTGAAATTATAATAAATTATATGAAAAAAATCAACAATATTGACCCCGCTAAACGTAGCTATTTCCACCTATTTGCCGAAACTGTTAAACTTGTGTCAATAGAGTTGATTTATAAACAAACTAATGCTAAAATTTATGTGATTTATGCCTATTTATTTATGAGTATTTTTGTAAATAATACTATATATGATTGACATCAAGGGCGTTATTGGGAAGGAGAAAATGCAATATGGTATATGACATTGCCATAATAGGTGCCGGTGTTGTAGGTTCACTCACTGCCAGAGCTTTAGCAAGATACGACTTGAAAATTGCTTTGGTTGAGAAGACCTCGGACGTTGCTATGGGCACCTCGAAAGCAAACAGCGGTATTGTTCACGCAGGCTTCGATGCAAAGAACGGTACTCTGAAGGCAAAACTTAATGTGCGCGGTTGCGCTATGATGGAAGAGGTCTGTTCGACCCTTTTCGTTCCTTATGAGAAAAACGGTTCTTTGGTTGTTGCTTTTTCCGACAGTGAACTTGACACCCTCAAAGAGCTCTATCAAAGAGGAATAAACAACGATGTTCCGGATATGGAGTTAATAGACGCCGCAAAGCTTAAAGAACTCGAACCAAACATCAGCGATGAGGCAAAGGGTGCTCTTTGGGCAAAGAGCGCAGGTATCGTAAGTCCTTATGAACTTGCCATAGCAGCAGCAGAATGTGCCGCAGGCAATGGAGTTGACTTCATAAGAAACTTCCCTGTTGACGATATAAAGTTTGATAGCGATGTATTCACCCTAAAGAGCGAAAAGGATGACATACAGGCCAGGATAGTTATAAACTCTGCAGGACTTTATGCAGGTGTTCTTGCAAACAAATTTGACGGCGAAGAGTTTGAGATTATTCCGAGACTCGGCGAATACGGACTTCTTGACCGTTCATGTTCCTATCTATGTTCTCATACCATTTTCCAATGCCCTAATGAGATGGGTAAAGGCATTCTCGTAACACCAACATGTCACCACAACATCCTTGTCGGACCGAGTGCCGTAAACATGGAGGACAAGGACGATACGTCCGTTCGTGTAGGGGCCCTTCGCGAGGTGTTCGCCACAGCCCAAAAGTCAGTTCCCACAGTTTCCATGAGAGAGATGATAACATCGTTCGCAGGAATAAGATCCCATTCCACAACCGATGACTTCATCATACAAAAGTCAAAGGCAAACGATCACATGATAAATCTTGTAGGTATCGAGTCTCCGGGCCTTGCCTCCTCCCCTGCTATAGCAGAATATGTAAAGGATATGGTGGTAGAGATTCTCGGAGGAGAACCGGCCCCAAGGCCAAACTATAATCCTTCACGCAGTAAGCCTATCATTTTCAGAGAGCTTTCCATAGAAGAAAAAGAAAAGGTGGTAGCTGAAAACCCTGACTACGCAAAAATAATCTGCCGATGTGAGACCATCACAGAGGGCGAAATAAGAGCAGCTATCAAGGCACCTGCCGGCGCTGTTGATATAGACGGAGTAAAGAGGCGCACACGTGCCGGTATGGGACGCTGCCAAGGCGGTTTCTGCGGTTCAAAGGTTCTCGAGATTTTGGCTGATGAGCTTGACAAGCCACTTAATGAGATAAAGAAATTCGGCGGAGAATCCAGCATTATATACGAAAGGACGAAATAATTATGAATGATATTTTAAATTTTGACCTTGTCGTAGTCGGTGGAGGTCCTGCCGGTATGGCGGCCGCTCTTGCTGCCAAAGACAATGGTATACCGGAAGAAAAGATTATTATCCTTGAGAGATCCGAGTCCCTCGGCGGTATACTTGAGCAATGTATTCACACCGGATTCGGACTTACCTACTTCGGTGAGGAACTTTCCGGACCCGAATATGCTCACAGATTCATAGAGCAGGTTGAAAAAACCAATATCGTTGTGAAGCTCGACACTATGGTTCTCAACCTAAACGATGACAATCAGGTTATAGCTACAAATAAAAAAGACGGACTTCTTATAATAAATGCAAAAGCCATTATACTTGCTATGGGTTGCAGAGAACGTCCAAGAGGAGCACTCGATATAGCCGGCTCCAGACCTGCCGGTGTAATGAGTGCAGGTGCGGCGCAAAAATTTGTAAATATAGACGGATATATGCCCGGCCATGAAGTTGTTATTCTCGGTTCCGGAGACATCGGTCTTATAATGGCCAGAAGAATGACACTTGAGGGCGCAAAAGTCAAAGTCGTATGCGAAGTAATGCCGTATTCAGGTGGTCTTCAAAGAAACATTGTACAGTGCCTTGAAGACTTTGATATACCCCTTCGTCTGTCGTGCACGGTTATAAAAGTGCACGGAAAAGACAGAGTCGAGGGTGTGACAATAGCAAATGTAGACGATCACATGCTTCCTATACCGGGAACAGAAGAATATATTCCTTGCGATACGGTTCTTCTCTCTGTAGGACTTATTCCCGAAAATGAGCTTTCAAAGCAAATCGGACTTGAGATGGATCCGGTAACCCGCGGTCCAAAAGTAAATGAGATGCGTGAGACATCACACAAGGGAGTTTTTGCCTGCGGCAATGTACTTCAGGTGCACGATCTGGTTGACTTCGTAACACAGGAATCACAAATTGCCGGAAAAGGTGCCGCTGAGTACATAAGAGGCATTGATGAGCCGGAGTACGTAGATTGCAAAGGTATAAACGGTGTTCGCTACACTGTTCCTCAGCACATAAATAAGAATCAAAAAGAGGATGTTAAGATTTACTTCCGCGTTGCCAATGTCTACAAAGACAAGCGCGTAGTAGTAAAGTGCGGCGACAAAGAGCTCTGGAACAAGAAGAAGATAAAGCTTGCTCCGGGCGAGATGGAAAACGTGATTATCAAAGCAGATGACTTGAAGAATATGAATAAGGGCGACGAGATAATCGTCAGCATCGAGGAGGCGTAAACAATGAATACCAGAGATTTAATTTGTGTTGCATGCCCCAGAGGTTGCCCTATTAAAGTAACGATGGATGACAACGGTGAGATTACCGAAGTAAGCGGTCAGACCTGCAAACGCGGTGATGAGTATGCGAGAGCGGAAGTTACACATCCGGAGCGTTCACTTACTTCTACAATAAGAGTTGAAGGCGGAGACGCATATGTTGTACCTGTAAAGTCCGCGGTTGCCATTCCGAAGGAGCTTCTGTTCGACGCTATGAAGGTTATCAACTCCTCTTCCGTTAAAGCTCCGGTTCACATCGGCGATGTAGTTATAGAGAATATTCTCAACACAGGTGTTGACATCGTAGCGACAAACGAAGCAAAGTAAAAGCAAATAAAAGCGAAGCAATTATATTGACACCGGGAAGGATTTTTCCGGTGTCATTTTTTGTGAGTAAACCAATTGACGATACCAAAAATAAGAAGTAGAATATTCTTGAGGTATTTGTGTATGTTTAAAAGTAGTCAGGCTAATCGTTTTGTAAATATGATAGCTATAATGCTTATTGTATTCTCATTTGCCCTCGGGTATATGGGAAACGTTATCGATTTTGATCAAATAAAAGGGATAACACAAGTTCCAAACTCAAGCGACTCATCCACGGGTACAGGAGAGGAAGTAAAAACAAACTTAGAAGATGTAAAAGGCGACGTAGAAGACGGAGTCACAAATGCTATGGAAGCTACAGGTCTTGCAACCGTTCAGGAGTACTATGTCAAATTCCAGAGTATGATGGAAGACATAGAAAGATCTATAGTTGAGTTTGACAACTACATATTGATAGTTGCGGCATTGCTGTTGCTTTTTGCTGTTAAATCTATCATATCCATAGTACCGCTTGCAGCCACCTGTCTTATAAGCGGAGTTGTATTCCCCTTCCCGATTGCATTGTTGATAAACCTTGTCGGTGTAGCGATAATACTCACCATAAAATATTTTTGGGGTATGCACATAGGAGAAGGAAACTTCTCAAAGCTCGCTAAAAAATCCGACGCTATCTGGGAATTGGTTCAGGACACCAAAAGCGGAGATGGAACAGGAAATCCCGTTGTTCTGTTTATGCTCAGAATTGTTCCGTCAATCCCTATAGGGCCGGTATCCCAAATGTACGGTAAAATGGGATACGACTTTTGGAAATATCTATTTGTTTCACTTGCCGGCTATCTTTTAAAAATAGTATCTTTCACGGTGATCGGATGCAATGTAAGTGACCCCTTCTCCTCACAATTTATCGCGCCGCTTGTTATCATACTGTTCATTTCGGGCGTAGGAATGCTATTCATGAACCATGTATTGAAAACGGTCAGAAAAAATAAGAATATAAAACTTAAGGTGAAGTAAGAATACAAAACTTAATGTAAATTCAGAAGGAGCGGCTTATGCCGCTCCTTTTTCCTTCTTATTTTTTATTCTTTTTTCCACGGCGCTGATAATCGGCATCGAGTTCATCGCTCCAGTCGGAACTGAGCGGGGCATTTGCTCTGACAGTGCTGACCGCTTCTGCTACCGAATCATATAGAATTTGTGTACCCAGACCGTCTGCATTATAGTTTACGGCACGATCCTCATCTATGCCGTAACGGGCTGCCGTTTCAACCGCATCGATATTTGCGCCTATGAAAAGAAATTCCCAACCGTATTTTTCTTTCTGACGTTCAATCATTTTCTTAACCTGATCGCTGCTGTAACGATAGCTTGCGTTCTCCTGACCATCGGTTGTAATAACAAACATCGTATGCTCCGGTACATCTTCAGGTCGAGCGTACTTATGAATATTACCGATGTGATGAATTGCACCGCCGATAGCATCAATAAGTGCCGTGCAACCTCTGACAGTGTAATCGCTGTCAGTCATCTTAGGGATATCGCCGAGCTTTACGCGGTCGTGCAAAACTTCGCTCTCGTTATCAAACAGAATCGTTGATACATAGCAACCACCGTCCTGCTGTTTTTGCTTTTCAATCATTGAATTGAAGCCGCCGATGGTATCGCTCTCGAGTCCCGACATAGATCCGCTTCTGTC
>CAZIHW010000098.1:0-3089 GCA_964539045.1 uncultured Eubacteriales bacterium
CGGTGAATACAAGGTAAGACTCATAATCCAATTTACCGATTATTATTTTGTTCCGGGTATATATGAAGATGAATCCTGGATTTTCACTATAGTCGAAAATACACCGCCTAAGGATGACCCAACTGAAAAACATCCTGAGGAAGGCCCGACAGAAAAACCTACGGTGGAAGACCCGACCTTCTCAAAGCCTTCTTCCGAATCCCGGGATACAGAAGGAAGCCATGGGCAGGGAAATGCCATTCTACTTCAGGCACAGACATCACCTACAATCAAAGTGGGTCCCCAAGATGTTCCGATGGCTGATGCTAAAGGGAAAGATGATGTAAGAGAGTCAACTACTTTGGCCGAAAAAACTCATCCCGGTGATGATTATGATGAGGATGAGACCGGAGTAACCTTCTTCATAAAGGATGATGACGGCACACCGGTGGATGCGAATAATGAAAAAGAAGATTACATAATTTTGTGCGTATCGGTGGGAATTTTGATGTTTGTGTCAGTATTTGCCGGCGTTATTATGTGGATGATGTATAAGAAAATGTTGAAGAAATAGCCGTCAGGCTAAGTAAAATCCCCAAGTAAAAACTTGGGGATTTGTTGTTTTTTACTTATAGCTTTTTTACGAAGAGACAGCGTATGGCGTTGAACACTGCAATGACCATAACGCCGACATCAGCGAAGATTGCCAAATACATATTTGCAATACCTAAGGCGCCCAGTACGAGACACGCAAATTTAACTACTAAGGCAAATACTATATTTTGATAAACAATGCGAAGACACTTTTTAGAGATCTTTATAGCTTTAGATATCTTCATGGGATCATCGTCCATCAAAACAATATCAGCAGCTTCAATTGCAGCATCCGAACCCATTGCACCCATAGCGATACCAATGTCCGCTCTTGAAAGTACGGGGGCATCGTTTATGCCGTCTCCTACGAATGCGAGCTTTGCTTTGCCGCGATTCATTCCGAGCAGTTCTTCAACCTTATCAACCTTGTCATTAGGGAGAAGTTCACTGTATACCTCGTCAATTCCGAGACTGTCTGCCACTTTAACGGCAACCTTGCTTGCATCTCCTGTGAGCATAACTGTTTTTTCTATACCCGCAGCCTTAAGTGCTGCGATGGCATCCTTGGAATGCGGCTTTTCAATGTCTGAAATAACGATATGTCCCGCATATTCTCTGTCTATAGCTATATGGATGATTGTGCCTGTTTGGTGACAATCTATATAAGGAATGTTTAAGGACTTCATAAGCTTGTCATTGCCGGCGGCGACTTCCGAATTATCAACCTTTGCTATAATACCATTGCCGCTGATTTCCTGTATGTCGCTTACGCGTGAGCGGTCCGGTTCTTTGCCGTATGCACGCTGCAGACTTTTACTGATAGGGTGGGAAGAAGCACTTTCGGCCAATGCGGCATATTCTATGAGCTTTTCTTTATTCATCTCATTGTGATGTATCTCATTTACTTCAAAGACTCCCTGGGTCAATGTACCGGTTTTATCGAATACCACAACATTGGTCTTCGAAAGGCTTTCAAGATAATTTGAGCCTTTTACCAATATGCCTTCCTGACTTGCGCCTCCTATGCCGGCAAAGAAACTTAAAGGAATGCTTATAACAAGCGCACAAGGACAACTGATAACAAGGAATGTCAGAGCGCGATAAATCCAAATACCCCAACCTGCATCAAGTCCCATGATGAGTGCACGAACCAGCGGAGGAAGTATAGCGAGGGCCAATGCACTATAGCATACAGCCGGTGTGTATACCCTGGCAAATTTCGAAATGAAGTCCTCTGATTTAGACTTCCTGGAGCTTGCATTTTCTACGAGATCAAGTATCTTGGATACTGTTGATTCTCCGAATCCTTTTGTTGTTTGTATCTTCAAAACACCGGTCATTGATATGCAGCCGCTGATGACTTCATCGCCGACCTTTGCATCTCTCGGCAGGCTTTCGCCTGTGAGTGCACTGGTGTTTAGACTGGATTCTCCTTCAAGTATGATTCCGTCAATGGGCACCTTTTCGCCCGGCTGAACGACAATTACATCGCCTATACTAACCTCGTTTGGATCGACTTGCTCAAGCTTTCCGTCTACTTCGATGTTCGCATAATCGGGTCGTATATCCATAAGACTGCTTATGTTACGGCGACTCTTACCGACTGCATATCCCTGGAACCATTCACCGATCTGATAAAACAGCATAACGGCGATAGCCTCGAGATAATCTCCGTTTTCGTAGATTGCCAGAGCCATAGCTCCGATTGTGGCGACAGACATCAGGAAGTTTTCATCAAATACACGATGGTTTTTAATACTTATGAGTGCCTTCCTGAGGATGTCATAACCAATGATAAGGTAGTCTACCAGGTAGCAAACAAGGCGGACACATCTTCCTGCCGATGGGAACAGGTATGAATCAAGTGTATTGAATATTTCCGCCGGGATGAATTGAAGAGTAAAAAGAATTGATGCAGAAATTAATATACGAATCATCATTTTTTTCTGCTTTTTAGTCATACCGCCTTTTTTACGCCCTATGGATATGAGAAGTACTAAAGCCGTAAATATAACGACTCCGAGAACTATATTAATGATAAGTTCTTGCATGAATAAGAACCCCCTTTCATAGAAAGTCTTTCTTGATATAAGATAAATGTAGTTATTAAATGTAGCTATAAAATGTAGCTATAAAATGTAATTATCAGAAGTCAATATCACAGTCGGGCTCAACCTTTTTGCAGGCCTTTAAAACATCTTTCATGACACTTTTTTGATCGCAATTATCAGCAAACTCAATTATCATTTTCTGTGTCATAAAGTTTATTGTCACAGACTCGACTCCGGTGATTTTTCCGGCAGCGTCCTCCATGAGATTGGCACAGTTAGCGCAATCCACTTCTATATCATATGTCTTTTTCATGATAAATCCCCCTAAGAAAAAATGTTGTTAATTTTACGATTAAGTACTTGTTTAATCGTTCTGTTTGTAGCATAATGCAATTAGGATAACAAGTCAATATATTCGGAAGCTAACTTCCCAAACGGGCGAAATGTATTTCTGTTTGGGCGAAA
>CAZIHW010000099.1:0-4968 GCA_964539045.1 uncultured Eubacteriales bacterium
CATCACCGCTTCCGAATGCAGAAATCAAATCTTCGGCAGTGGTACCGTCAACCTTCCCGAGACGGGAATAGCTCCAACTATTCGTGCCGTAAAAGATAACGATTTGATTGCCTTGATAAAGCACCACGTCCCCGGTGGTTGTGGAGATCTGCGCATCTTTGCGTGGCAATGATGTTCCGATACTTCCGACCTTTTCAAAGCCGCCGTAATCGCTCATATTGATCGTTAAATCACCTTCACGGAGCAGATCACGGAATGCATCTGCACTGTCACTATTTGCAAAATTCGCCGTAAAGGTCGTGTTATTAGCAGTAACATAAAACTGAGCTTCTTTCATAGGTTCTTTCTCCTTTGATTGTTCCGACAACTCCGTAGCCGGTTTTGAGGATACCTCCGGCTTTTGGCCTGTCGGCTGCTTTGATGAGCAGGCAGTCATTATAAGCAAGAATGACCCGCAAAGCAACGATAAGACAAGCAGCAATACGATTAGCTTTTTCATTTGCACCATCCTCTCCGTAGCCTGACGGAGCTCCGTCCGGCTATGTGCGGTTTATGCACTTTCCTTGCATTTAATACAAGTCGTGCAAGTAACAATTTTTCCTTTGGACGTCTCTTCATCCCGTATAATTTCACCTACAGACGGAACGCAAATTGTACCTGATAACGGATTCTTGATGCTGATAACATGTGTGGTGATGCTTGCCTCTACATCGCTCTTTTCAAAGGCAAGATCGCAGTCAATCATTTCGCAATTTATCAGCTTTAAATTCGTACAATAACAGAGCGGTTGCGTACCGATAATCTTGCAGTTTTCCAACGTCAGACCGTTTGAGTACCATGCAAGGTATTCGCCCTTTACAACACTGTTTCTCACAGTGATATTTTCACCGTGCCAGAATGCATCCTTTGTTTCGAACACACAGTTCTCAAAAACTGCATTCTTTATATACTGGAAAGAATATTTTCCTTTGAAAGTCACGTCCTTAAAAGTGATGTCCTCCGAACGCATCATGAAATATTCGCTTACAGCGGTCGTGTTCTCCATCGTAATGCCGCGAGTAGACCACCCGAATTCAGGGGAGATAATGTCACAGTCGCGTATCAAAACATCACTGCATTCCCGTAGCGCTTTAATCCCGTGCATTTTGGTATCTGTGATCGTAATGTTGTCAGAATACCAAAGGGCTGCTCTGCAAAGTTCAGTCATCTCACCGTCCGAGATTTTCAGACCGTGAACATGCCAGAACGGATAACGCAGATTAAAGAAGCAATTCTCAGCCGTAATATCTGAACATTCCTTAAATGCGCTCTCTCCATCTGCAGGTCCGTCAAAGGAGCAGTTACGGGCGGTCAGTCCATGACTTCCGTAGAGTGCACGTTCTTCGTCAAAAGTTTTATTCTCAATCATTGTCATGATAAAACCTCACGCTTCCTCGCTTTTGATTTGGTTTGTTAAATAATCCAAACATCCGATACAACTGTCACACCGATGGAACAGATCGAGTAGGTCTTTGCGATGCTTTTGAAGAATCGCAAGGGCCTCATTCTTCTGCCCGGCGTCGAGTTTTTCCATAAAATCTTCAACGATTGCCTCATCGCAATCGCAATCTCTCAGGTTCTGAATGATTTTTTCCCTTGTATTACTGATTTGCATAATACCGTCTCTTTTCCCATTAGTTTTTCAAAATCCGGAAATATACTCTATACCTACATTATGTATCCGCTCTCCACAAATAGCAAATACTTATAGGCAATGCCTAAATATGCTTTACAGGCATATTTGAAAGTGATACACTACAGACAGAAAGTGATACATTGCAGACATAAGGAGGAGACACAATGGAAATCCGTGTTTTAGAATACTTTTTAGCTGTTGCCCGTGAACAAAGCATTTCAGCAGCAGCCGACTTTTTGCATTTAACACAGCCGACACTCTCACGACAGCTCAAGGATTTGGAGGACGAATTCGGCAAACAGCTTTTTATTCGCGGCAACCGCAAGATAACCCTTACAGAGGACGGAGTATATTTTCGCAAAAAAGCGGAGGAAATTGTAACGCTTGCCCATAGAACCGAGGCAGAAATGAAAAACACCGACCAAACAATAGTCGGTGATATCTATATCGGTGCAGGTGAGACGGACGCTATAGGTAATATTGTAAGAGTGGCACATGATCTGCAAAATCAGTTTGGCGGTATCCATTTTCATATTATCAGCGGCGATACAGCCGACTTGACTGACCGACTGGATAAGGGATTATTCGATTTTTGTCTGTTGCTGGGAGAAATCGATCAATCAAAATATGATTACCTATCCCTGCCGTATACGGACACCTGGGGTATCCTTATGCACAAAGACTCTCCTCTTGCAGAAAAGGAAGTAATCAAAGCGCCTGATTTATGGGATAAACCGCTGATTTTATCAAGACAAATAATAGATGCTCCACAGTTCATGCGATGGTTTAAAAAAACATCCTCTGAACTTAATGTCATAGCAACTTACAACCTTGCATTTAACGCTTCTATCATGGCACGTGAGCATATGGGATATGTTCTGACACTGGACAAGCTCATCAATACAGAGGGTACAGATTTGTGTTTCCGACCCCTTTCTCCAAAACAAACCATCGGCATGTCACTGGTTTGGAAAAAATACCAACCGCAATCAAAGGCGGCCGAGAAATTTATTGAGATGTTAAGTCAGATTTATGAAACTACTCTGTAATTGACCTTGTCTTCATCCAGTCCAACAGCTTTCCAATCGCCGGATTTTGGTTATCGGCAAGCCAGCTGATCTCAAAATCCAGCGTTTCTGCTGTTCCGTCTTCTTTTAAAATTGGGACAAGTTTTAAATTCTTTGCGTGATGAAAATACCGTACCGCATATTCAGGAAGGATTGCGATACCAAGGGCTGCCGATACCATAAAAAGCATCGTTTCCGGTTCCCGCTCTCTGGCTACAATATTTGGAACAAAACCGCCCCGGTTGTAACAAAGGAGCACCTCCTCAGCTTCGTCATTCGGTCTGCCCTTTGGCTGCATGATAATAAAATCTTCATCTTTAAGCTCACGGTATGTCAATGACGCGCGATTTGCAAATGGGTGTCCCGGGTAAAGCACGGCCATAATCGGATACGCCTTCAGAAAATGATGCCTCAGCTCTTCATACTCTTTTGTATAGGATGACAGATTGAATGCCACATCACACTCGCCCTTTTCCAGACTTTCATACAGCGCGCTCATGTTATCTCTGATAAAATGAATAGAAATGCGCGGATGCGATTCACGGAAGCCCCGTATTGTCTCTGAAAAAAGGCTCTGTTCATATCCTCTCATGAACCCAATCGTAATCTTACCATACGCGCCTTCTGATGCAGTTCTGGCAAGCTTGATCGCCTCACCGGAAAGCATCAGAATATTTTTTACCTCATTCAAATAGACCCTTCCTGCCGCTGTTAATTCCACATGATGCTTATCACGAATGAAAAGCGGCACTCCCACCGTCTCTTCCAGGGCCTTGATTTGTTGCGTCATAGCAGTCTGGGAGATAAAACATTTCTTTGCCGCTTTCGTAAAATTCAGTGTTTCTGCAACGCTCACAAAATATTCCAGCTGTTTCAGATTCATTTCGCTCATCCCCGCTGTAATAAGTTTTTCTTATTATAACATCTGTTCTTTGAATTAGCAACACGGGCATTTCTGCACTATAATTCAAATATAGAATTACCGCTGTGATTTTAAATGTATATATAAGATAGGAGGAAAAAAATGAAAAACTTTTATGAGGGAACATACGCTAAGTATATTCTTCCGGGTGTACTTCTCCAGTCCGTACTGATCGGCGGCGGATATGCAACCGGACGAGAGATTTATTCTTACGGCGCAAAGTTCGGAGCCATGGGTTGGATTTCCGGCTTGACAATCGGAATCGGATTTGCTTTATTTGCATTTCTTACATTTGAGATTTGCCGTATATACAAAGTGTATGATTACAAGAACTTTATCAAACAAGTAATCGGACCATTATGGCCGGTCATGGATATTCTTACAGTCCTGATCGCTATAATGCTGATTGCGGTAATGGCAGCCGCGACGGGAAGTATTTTTGAACAGGTAAATCTTCCGAACATTCTAGGCTCCGTCGTTATTGTGCTGGTCTGCGGACTTCTTAACTTTAAAGGATCCAAAGTTATTGAGAAATTTGAAACTGTAGGAACGATTCTTTTGTATGGCGGATACATTTTATTTACGATAGTCGTACTGGTTAAGAACGGCAGCAATATTGGAACTGTATTTGAAAACTGGGACACAAGCGCATTCGATGGAAAAACAACGGTTATGCTTTGCATCTGGACAGGTATCCTTTATGTTGCATACAATATTAACGCGATTCCAATGGGAATGTTCGCCTTGACACGTCAGACAAAAAGGAAAGAAACCATCATCTCCGGATTGCTTGCAGGAGTGCTTATGGTAATCCCATGGTTCTTGTCTTATTTTGCAATGATGTGTTTCTACGGTGACAGCACTATTGTAGGTGCCGATGTTGAAACACCCTGGACGCAAATGATTGTTGCGGCAGACGGCGGAACCGCTTTGCTTGTTCTATTCAGTATCGTTATGGGCTGGACTCTTGTTGAAACAGCAACCGGATGTATTCACATGATCATCGACCGTTTTGATGTTGCGCTTGAAGAAAAAGGCAATCATAGATTGAGCGACGGACAGCGCGGAATTGTTACTGTGGTTACTTTGGCTGCAGCGCTTTTACTGTCCAGAATCGGTATTGTAACGTTGATTGAAAAAGGATATTCTTTCCTTTCTTACGGATTCATTATCTTCTATCTGCTTCCGACATTGCTTATCGGCGGATATAAGATTATCAAACATAAAGAAAAGAAAGACCCGGAAACAAAGGCTATAGATAAGGAGTAATCTATTTTGAAACAGGTTGGTTATTATAATGGTGA
>CAZIHW010000100.1:0-18046 GCA_964539045.1 uncultured Eubacteriales bacterium
GAGCCCGCACCAATGCCGGCTCCGATTCCCGAGCCTGCACCAATGCCGGCTCCGATGCCAGAGCCTGCACCAATTCAGGCTCCGATTTCCGAGCCTGCACCAATGCCGGCTCCGATGCCAGAGCCTGCACCAATGCCGGCTCCGATGCCAGAGCCTGCACCAATTCAGGCTCCGATTTCCGAGCCTGCACCAATGCCGGCTCCGATTCCTGAACCTGCGTCTGAACCGATTATGTTGGAGTCCATATTCTCCCAGCCGGAAGAAGAATATATTCCTCTTCCGCCGGAAATCGCTTTAGCCAATTCTAAGGCTCCGGTTGAAGTTGCTCAAGTCCCGCTTGAAATGGCAACTCCGCCGGTATCTGCTGTTGCTCAAGCCCCGCTTGAAATGGCAACTCCGCCGGTATCTGCTGTTGCTCAAGCCCCACTTGAAATGGCAACTCCGCCGGCAGCTACTGTTGCTCAAGTCCCACTTGAAATGGCAACTCCGCCGGTATCTACTGTTGCTCAAGCTCCGATTGCAGAGGTAGTTCCTCCGGTTGCTCCGGTTGAACCAGCTGTTGTTGAAGCGGCAATGCCTCCGGTTGCTCCGGTTGAACCGACCGTTGTTGAAGCGGCAATGCCTCCGGTTGCTCCGGTTGAACCGACTGTTGTTGCAGAGGCAAATGAGTATGTTGAGATTGCTCCGGAACCGGAAAAACCGCATACGGATTATGTTGTTATAACTGATGATACTGACACCGTTAAAGAAAGCGAAGAGTCGAAATATGATGACTTCACGTATCAACTTCCGTATGAGGCGGGAAAAACTTTCGGAAGGAAACCATTCGAAGAGGGCACAGACTAGCCGTCAGACTAAAACTTAACAGACACAAAAATAAACACCCCTCGTGGTTAACCACGAGGGGTGTTTTTATCAGTCATAAATTGCTGAGAACTAAATTGCGGCGAAGTGATTTTTTAACCGATTAAGGAATATTCTAAAACATGTGTCGGAACAACCAGGTTTACATAGTTGACAGGTAATTCTTCTTTCTCCGTATACACGCAAAGAGCAATTTCTACTACTTTTTCACTTGCTTTAATCTTCAATATGTCAAGTTCTTGTTTGGTTGCGTATCTGATTATGGCGCTGTTTTCAACCTTAACAATGGTATCGTCTATGCTGTTTAAAAGATTCTGTGATAAGACGCCTGTCAGTTTTGTGGAATCAAGCTTATCATAAATGTGCTTTGTAAAATAGTTAGTTTCGATAGCGACCGGGGTCTTATCTATATAACGAAGTCTGGCGAGTCTTTGAAGTTCTGTTCCTTTAGGCCAAAACTTAGTTAATTGGTCGCTCGTTGACTTACCGGATATATCTTCAAGGATCTCATTTTTATCGCGCAAGCCAAGTTTCTTAACTATAAAACTCAGGGAAATGAAAGGCACCATGCTGAATTTCTTTTCGCGCTTGTTTACAAAAGTTCCGATACCTTGCTTTTTATAGATAACCCCTTCTTCTTCAAGTTGGGCAAGCGCGGCACGGACTGTTGCTCTGCCTACATCAAGTTCTTTCATAAGTTGATACTCTGTGGGCAATTTAGCCCCGGGAGGGTAATCACCGGAAATCAAAAGTTTAATAATATGTTCTCTTACGTAGAGGTAGAGTGTTGATGAATCTTCTCTTTTTGACATATATAGGCCTCCCAGCTCACAATGAAACAGTTACACGTAGATAATAACATATGGATAGTTATCTCAAAGATGATAATTGCAAAATTTGTCTGAACCGGTCACAATTGTTTTAAAAATTATTATAAGTATGAACAGGCCTCGTGTCAAGGAACATTATCTTTCTTTGGACTGGAAATATTTAACATACTCTTCGGTTTTCCTTATAAACATATCTATATCTATGTTATCATTTCCCATTTTCTTGTGTATAACAAGGCCATCGGTAATAAGAAGTGTGAGCCATGATATATAGTCTGCGTCAACTCCGTCAATACGCTCTGCAATTTTGGCGGAAATTATCTTTTGGAAATTCTCATATCTCTCCAAAACCATATCACGAATACACTCGTTGCCTATGCACGCGTTATAGATCATATGGATACGAGGATCGCAAAAATCTACGCCTCTCTCTATAACATACTTTATGAGCCTGTGCAGGGAGGTATCCTTTTCCTTGTTCTCTGTCCATTTTATGAAGTCATCCCATTGCTTTGCAAGATATCTGTCGATGATGTCAATCAGTATATCTTCTTTTGCCTTATAGTGGTAATACAGGGTTCCTTTTGAAATGTGGGCTTCTTTAGCTATAAGAGCCAGTGATATATCATCAATTGATCGGTTCTCAAGCAATTGTTCTGTTACATCAATTATGATATCTTTTACATTTTCTTTTCTCGGAGCTGCCATAACTACCTCCCGAATGGTGAAAATTTACGAATATTATACTAGTTTTATGTACAAGTGTCCAGCCTGACGGATTGCGCGCATTTTCGTCGTCATGTTAGTTGACTTTATGTCGAAAAAATGGTATAATTCTGCTAGAGTCGGTCGAGTGACCGACAATATAAAAGAAGGTGTTATCTCTAATGAATATCAAGAAGATTCAGAAGAAGATTTTCACAAGATACGGTGACAGGGTAACTGTTTCGTATGAAGACGGTATTATCAGGCTCAGCGGAGAGCTTGATTCGTGGGAGGACATAGTAGATGCTTGTACTATGGCCGCACAAAAGTATAGCAAAACCCATGTAGTAAATGACATAAAACTCAAGGGTCTTGATATTCCGAAAATGAGGGTTCCATCACTGAAGGACGATACACTTGAAGGCAAAAAGCCTGATGTATTGGTTATCGGTGGTGGTATTTCAGGTTGTGCTATAGCGCGCGAGCTTACAAAGTGGAACATCAATGTTATGCTCATCGAAAAAGAGTCGGATTTTGCAAAAGGTGCCTCAGGCGCAAATGACGGTCAGGTTCATGTCGGCGTTGACTTATCAAAGGGTAGCCTTAAGCAGAAGTATGTACTCCTTGGTAACAGAATGTATGCTGATGTTTGTAAGGACTTGGATGTTCCGTTTGAGAGAACCGGACAGATGGCGCTGTTTACACAACCCTGGCTTGCTTTACCCGTGTTCCTGCTTGTGCTTTACAGGCGATTTGTCGACGGCGTAAGCGATGCCCGATTTGTAACAAAGAGGGCTATTCAAAACGATAATTTAAATATATCGCCGGATGCTAAGTTTGCAATGTACAATGATTTGTCCGGTATCGTTTGCCCTTATGGTATAACAATTGCATATGCCGAGAATGCTGCTGAAAACGGTGCCGAGGTTTATCTCAATACCGCAGTTTTGAGCATGGATACAGATGATTCCGGCAATGTGACTGCTGTACATACTAATCGCGGTACAATACATCCTAAGATAGTAGTAAATGCCGCAGGTGTTTTCTCTGATGAAGTTGCAAATATGGCAAATGACAGATTCTATTCTATCCATCCTAGAAGGGGCACAAATTCCATACTTGATAAAAAGGTCGGCAACAAGGTTAATGCTACTGCATCTTACCAGGAGATCAGCTTAGAGCGCCTTAAAAGTCATTCAAAGGGCGGTGGATTGCTCCGCACTGTACATAAAAACATATTGGCAGGTCCGGATGCAGTTGAGTGCTTTGAAAAGGAAAATACGGCGACCAATCCTGAGAGTATAAAGACGGTATTTAATAAGCAAAAAAAGACCGTTCCAAGCATATCCGAGAGGGATATTATTACATATTTTACCGGAGTTCGTGCACCCACTTTTGAAGAGGATTTCATACTCGAGTGGGGAAGAAAGTGCAAGAATATGTACCATTGCTCCGGTATTCAGTCGCCCGGACTTACTGCGGCTCCTGCTTTTTCAATAGATGTGGCGCAGGCTGTTGCGGACAGACTGGGTGAGACAATGGATGTTTCGAAGAATGCATCGTACAATCCTGTAAGGCACGGAGTAACGGCAATGAGCAAACTGAGCCCGGAGGAACGTGCCGGAAAAATTGCGGAGAATCCGGATTACGGAATTATAATCTGCCGCTGCGAAGAGATATCAAAGGGCGAGATTATAGATGCCCTTAACAGGCCGCTTTGTCCGCCTACTGTCGATGCTGTAAAGAGAAGAATAAGACCGGGAATGGGCAGATGCCAGGGCGGTTTCTGTATGCCTCTTGTAACAAGTATAATTGCAGAACACGAGGGTATAAAGCTGTCCGAGGTTAAAAAGTCTTCCTCGGAATCCGTATTGCTTTACGGTGAGACCAAAGGGGGTGCCGACAATGCTTAAATGTGATGTTCTGGTTATAGGCGGTGGCCCGGCGGGACTTGCGGCGGCTATACAGGCGCATAAGCAAGGTGTGGATGTTATTCTTATAGAACGTGAAGCCAGGCTCGGCGGCATCCTCAAGCAATGTATTCACGATGGTTTCGGTTTGGTCAGATTTAAAGAAAAGCTATCCGGCCCCGAGTATGCGGAACGCTTTATAGACGAATTTAACGAACTCAATATAAAAGCACTTTTATACACATTTGTGACTTCTGTTGAAAAGACACAAACAGGATTCAAGGCTGTTGTGGTAAACAGAGACGGCGTTGAGACCATAGAAACAAAGTCGTTGATTCTCGCAACCGGTTGCCGTGAAAGGACATCAAAACAAGTGTCCATACATGGCACAAGACCGGCAGGCATATTCACGGCCGGTACAGCCCAGAACTTTACGAATCTTTTGGGACAGCTTCCTACAAAGAAGTGTGTTATTTTAGGATCCGGAGACATTGGTTTGATAATGGCAAGACGCCTGACATTGGAAGGAGCAGAGGTTGTCGGTGTGTATGAGGTAAAATCCACACCTTCCGGTCTTACGCGTAATATCCATCAATGTCTTAATGACTTTAATATACCGCTGTATCTTTCACATACCGTTACAAGGGTATTCGGCGCGGATAGACTTACCGGTGTCGAGATAGCTCAGGTCGACAAAAAAATGAGGCCTATACCGGGAACCGAGGAAACCGTTGAATGTGACGCTTTGATTCTTTCGGTCGGTCTCATACCGGAAAATGAGATAGCAGAGAGCCTTGGTGTTGAGATAGATCCGAGAACAAAAGGACCGAAATGCGATGCCCATCTGATGACATCCGTACCCGGTATCTTTTCATGCGGAAATGCATTGCACGTTAACGACCTCGTTGACTATGTATCTGAAAGCGGTGAAACAGCAGGAAAATATGCCGCTGAATTTTCAGAGTGCAGTGAGAAGACCGTGGATGTTGAAGTGGGAGAAAAAATCCTCTACATTGTTCCTCAAAAGATAGATACACTTTCCAAGGATGAGGAAACTGTTGTATACTTTAGAAGTAAAGATGTTTTTGACAACTCTGTTTTCAGAATAACGGTTGATGACAAGACTGTCTTTGAAAAGAAATAT
Source organism: uncultured Eubacteriales bacterium (assembly GCA_964539045.1). GTDB lineage: Bacteria > Bacillota > Clostridia > Oscillospirales > Acutalibacteraceae > UBA1227. The sequence goes on from CAZIHW010000100.1 coordinate 5,454, forward strand.
GCATTCTTAAGACCGCCTGAGATGGAAAAGGTAATAGTGAATTTTAACTCTTGTGAGCTTAATGATGGCAGCAAAATAAGAGCGGAAATAGAGGTGATAGGCAAATGAGTACCAAAACGATAGTATGTATCACCTGTCCGAGAGGCTGTACGATGGAGGTAACAGTCGACGGAGAGAAGATGGATGTAACAGGCAACTTCTGTAAACGAGGTGCCGAGTTTGCTAAAAATGAGCTTACAAATCCAATGCGGACCATTTGCTCTACCGTCAAAACGAGTTTTGCCGCTGCACCGGTATTGCCTTGCAGAGTTTCCTGTGACATACCAAAGGATAAGATATTTGATGTCATGAAGGAAATAAATAAAGTTATTGTTGATAAGCCGATTAGGAGAGGGGATATAATAATACCCCATGTTCTTGGATTGGATGCCGATGTTATAGCAACTTCGGATTTATTACACGATATACATTAAATAAACTATAAAAGGAGAGATTTTTATGGGATATAAGCCTTATTCAGGATTTGAGCCGAAGTGGATAAAAGAGGCCGCACCTGCTGATTCTTATCGTTCAATCTTCCGTTGGGGAGATCCTAACCATTTCAAGTTCCCGAAAGAGTCGCTTTACAAAATGATGAAAGACAGACTTAACCTTACTGATGACGACTGCAAAGAGTACAGACTCGATACCGGTCTCGACAAGGTTGATTTTAAAGGGGAACATGCACCCAAGATAGCGCAGGAACATGTAGATTTCTTTAAGAGCATATACGGAGATGATTGGTCGCAGTCTGACTATGACAGACTCTCTGTTGCATATGGTCAAACTGCATATGACCTTTACAGAGTCCGTGAGCATAAGTTTGACAGCTTACCTGATATCGTTCTCTATCCGAGCGAGTCTGAGCAGGTAGAGAAGACAGTGGACTATTGCGCGAAGAATAAGATTCCTCTCTATGTATATGGCGGAGGATCTTCTGTAACAAGAGGCGTTGAGCCGGTTAAGGGCGGCGTTTCTCTTGATATGAGACGTAAGTTCACAAAGGTTCTCAATTTTAATGAGACAGACCAGACTATCACTGTTCAGGCAGGTATGTCGGGCCCTGATCTCGAAAAGCATCTTAACAATGCCGTAGCTGAGTTCGGTGCAAAGCGTGCTTATACATGCGGACACTTCCCACAGTCTTTTGAATATTCTTCTGTAGGCGGTTGGGTTGTAACAAGAGGCTCTGGTCAGAATTCAACATACTACGGATGTATATCAGACATGGTTATGCAACAAAAGTATGCTACACCGAGAGGAAAGGTTTTGACTTCACGTTATCCTCGTGAAGCAACAGGTCCTAATCTCAACCAGATCATGATGGGCTCTGAGGGTACATTCGGTGTTCTTACAGAAGTTACATTGAAGGTATTCAGATATATGCCTGAAAACAGAATTCGTTTTTCATACATATTCAAGACCTGGGAATCTGCAATGGATTTCGCTCGTGAGGCCCTTCAGAGTGAAGCCGGATTTTCTTCTGTATTCCGTCTTTCGGATCCTGAAGAGACAAACATGATGCTTCGTCTTTATAATGTAGATGAAACTCCTCTTCATCCTATACTTGAAAAACTCGGATACAAGGATATGGAGCGTTGCCTCTTCCTCGGATTTACAGACGGTGAGAAGGGATATTCAAGAAATGTTGCTAAGAACATATTCAAGATTGCCATGAAGCACGGCGCTCTTCCTCTTACCGGTTTCGTATGTAAGGGATGGGAAAAGGGAAGATTTGACGATCCTTACATGAGAGACTCTCTGCACGATTTCGGTGTAATTATCGACACTATGGAGTGTACTGTTAACTGGTCAAATATGGCTCAGGTACACAGAGATGTAAGAGAAGTATGCCATGCCCGTCCGAATACAGTTGTAACAACACACATGTCACATTGCTATCCGCAGGGCGCAAACCTCTATTTCATCTTCATTTCAAAGATTGATAACTCAGATGAGTTCAAAGCATATCATGCGACTATACTTGATGCTATTCAAAAGTCGGGCGCAGCACTTTCCCACCATCATGGTATAGGTAAGATGTTCGCTCCCTGGCTTGAGGGCAATCTCGGTCGCACGGAGTATGGTGTTATAAGAACTCTTAAGGAGTATTTTGACCCTGATTACACAATGAACCCCGGCGGAACCATAGGTTTGGACCTTGATGAAAAGGATAAGAGGTTCCTTCGCGAAGGCTATTCAGATTGTAAAGACAGCAAGTAAACAGTAAGTAGTTTTACAAATTATCTAAAACACAGGAAGCACTGAAAGTTCTTAACTTTCAGTGCTTCTTTGCGCTGCATGCTAAAGGATTGCTCGCATTTTTGCGCCGCGCAGGGGGAAAGACTCCCTGCAAAACCGTATTTGCTTTTTAGGTATATGAACAGTATAATTAAAGCGATATGAATTACTGTGTTTTGGGGGAAAAACAGTGAAATCAGATTTAATCTACAAAGCAGACATACGGAATGCCGAGATAATAAATTCACATCTTGTATTGAGCCTGAGGCTCACAAGTGCATACAGTCCCGAAGTTCATTCTCCGAAGGTTACTTTGGTTTTTGAGTCGGACAATGTATCGAGGTACATGCCTATACTTGTGAGAACTTACTATCAAAATGTGGACATGAAAACTTGTACGATAATAGCAGAGTATGCCTATGACCTCAGTAAGATATTTAACGAACCTATAAAAAATGAGACGGTTAAAGTCAGGATTTCTCTTTCATACGGTGATGAGTACATAGACTCTCTTCCTTTGGAAGTAAGCGGAGATATCTGCTGTGATGACGAGTTCATCATAGAGTGCAATGATAGATTGGAAATAAGGAGAAAAGAACCTTTTATCGAAGAAAAGATAAATCCGTTTGTTTATGCTTTAAAGGCGATTATAGGCGGTATTTACTATTTGTTTGTGAGAGTAATAGGATTTCTGTTTATACCATTCTTACTACTCGATTCATTAATGGCTTATCTCGGATTTAAATCCGGCTACGTTTCCAAGAAAAACCGTACCATAATCAGATATGTGATTGATTATGTACGTGTGGGATTCAAAGCAATAACCCGTGAAGATATCGGCCGCAAGCATATGAAGAAGAGCTTTGTAAAATTTATTATATGCATACTTCAAAAAGCAAATGTAGTGCCGAACAGAGTTACCTTCTTATCTAACAGAAGGGACGATCTGTCAGGTAATTTCGAGGGTGTATATGATGCCTTAAAGGATGACGATTCACTTGAGATAAAGATGCTTCTTACTCCGGCACCGATGCACAGAATGGCATTTTCAGAGATACTTAAATTCGCGTGGCTGTACTCTACTTCCAAGATTGTGATAATAGACGACTTCTATGAACTCACAAGCATGGTTCCAAAGAAAAAAGAAGTCAAGCTTGTCCAGATATGGCATGCCTGCGGCGCCTTTAAGACATTTGGATTTTCTCGACTGGGAAAACCGGGAGGTCCGAGGCAGAGCTCAGTTAATCACAGGATGTATGACAGAGCCATAGTAAGCTCAAACGAGATAAGACGTTTCTACGCAGAGGGATTCGGTATACCCATAGAGAATGTTGTAGCGACGGGCGTGCCCAGGACAGATATGTTCTTCGATGAGAGTGTGAGGACGGAAAAACGGTCCGAGTTTTATGCAATGTATCCGCAACTGAAGGATAAAAAAATAATTCTGTTTGCTCCCACATTCAGAGGCAATGGACGGCTTACCGGAAATTATCCGATGACGAGATTTGATTTGAGAGCTATTTACGAGAGTCTCAACGGAGAATATGCCATACTGGTGAAGATGCACCCGTTTGTAAATGATGAGGTTGTGATACCAAAGGAGTATGAAGATAGCATTATTAATTTCTCGGAAAATTCCGAACTTAATGATTTGCTGTTTATAACAGATATTCTGATAACCGATTACTCATCCGCATGTTTTGAGGCTTCACTTCTTGATATACCTATGATTTTCTATGCCTACGACCTTTCCGAGTACATAGCAACCAGAGATTTTTACTATGAGTATGAGCAATTCATACCCGGTAAACTTGTAAGAACTCAAGCGGAATTGGTAAGAGCTATCAAAGACGGTGATCTGGAAACTGAAAAAATAGAGGCGTTTAAGACGAAATTCTTTGATCATCTTGACGGAAATTCCGCCCAGAGGGTCGCAGACATGATAAGGTCACTTTTGTAAAACATTTTTCAGAAATGGAAAATGACGTTCTTATGGATTTAGAAAAAGCCAATGAAAATGTGAGGAAACGCACATTTCATTGGCTCTTTTTCTATACCAAAATCACATAATATTGCTAAGTCAAATAGTATTCCTAAAGTATTCGATAATCCTTTTTGTTGAATTTCCATCGCAAGCGGACATGAATTTTTTTGAAAATTCGAGAGTCCGATTATCAATGTGATCATCGAATAGCTTTGATAACAATTCTTCTTCGCTGCCGGCTATACATCCCGGTACAAAGTCCTTATAAGGATAATAAAAATCTCTTTCACCTTCATAGGACTTCAGATCATAAGCATAAAATATTGCAGGACGGCCCAGCATAGAATACTCGAAAATAATCGAGGAGTAGTCCGTAATAAGCAAATCTGCAGCTGCTATGCAAATGTTTGTATCCACCCCTGATACGTTGAAAATTGAGTCTGAGTCCTTGATGTCGTCTTTTATATTATCCGAAACAAACGGATGGAGCTTAATTAAAAAGACGGTATCATTGCCGTGTTCTTCTATTTGTGAAGAGAGCTTTGAAAAATCCAACTGAATACCCGATTTTGCCGAGGTTACATTGCTGCCTCTGAACGTCGGAGCATAGAGAATAATACGTTTTTTTGAGAACTCTTCGTAGCTTGTGAACTCGTGTTGAAGTTCGGGGATTTTATAGTATAACTCCTGCTTTGCACGGCTTAAAAAATCACAGTCGAAGAGAATATCTGTTTTAGGGATGCCCAGAGGTTTTATTATCTCTCTCGGGCAATTGAAAGCTTCGCTGTAGTGCGGGATTACTTCCTGCGAGGACACACATACAAGAGTGTAACAATTATGCATTGGGAAGGTTTCCGCTGATTCTTTATCAGCTCCGAAGCTTTTGTCTATGGTAGAGTATCCCCATTTTTTGAATGCCCCGGAACCATGCCAAAGCTGAACAACCTCTTTGTCCTTCGGTCTTTTTACAGCGTAAGCGGGGAGATAGCTCTCCGTTAAAAACAGCGCTTTACATTTGGCATATCCTTTTAAAAATCTTATGTAGGACAGTGATCTGCTTAGTCTTACCTGTACTTTATTGCCCGAGACCTGCGACGGGAAACACTTCAACAACTTAAAGCCGCCTTCATCTTCCAAGGCAGCGAAAAGGGGTTTCATATTTTCCGTAAGGTCGGGTGAATATGGGTCTGCGAAGAGTATAGTCTTATCATCGGTTTTGTAGATGGCCCGGTATATAGTGAAAAGTAGAGGCCACAGTATTTTATACTCAAAGAGACTCAAGATTTTTGATATGTTTTTCATAACTAGAGTATACACGTTTAATTATTGATTTACAAACTCTTTTGTTGTAATATCTTCGTAGAATACGAAGTATTATATATTTGCAGATATTTGCGGATGTTTGCAGAGTGATTTATTTGCTTTTTCTCGGAGGCTTTTTATGGAAAATATCTATATAACAGGACATTGCAATCCTGATACGGATTCTATAGTTTCGGCCATTGCTTATGCTGCTTTGAAAAATTCGTTGGGTGAGCGGCAATATATTGCTGCCCGACTCGGCAATGTAAGTGACGAGACTCAGTCCATACTCGATATGTTTGATTGCGAGGCTCCGAAGCTCATAACCAATGTGCGTACGCAGGTGTCCGATCTTGCTTATGACACACCGCCGACACTGGGAGGCAATGTAACAGTAAAAAAAGCGTGGGACTCTTTAAAGGAATCGGGGCGGAGCTCTGTTCCCGTTGTTGACGATAAGGGACATCTTTTCGGTATGCTCACATCGGGCGATATAGCATCATATGCAATGAACTCCATATGCAAGCTTGAAAAGGATGAGATTCCCACCTGCGATATTATGCAGTTTTTGTCAGTTCCCATTAAGGACATATGTACAACTGATGATATACAGTGCTTTTGCGTTGATGATTATATAGATGATGTAAAGGATGTCGTATTGAGAACGAGATTCAGATCTTATCCGGTTCTTGATACGGATGGGGTAGTTTTGGGATGCCTCGGAAGATTCCATCTTATCAGACCCAATAGGAAAAAGGTTGTGTTGGTAGACCACAACGAGCTTTCACAGTCCATACCCGGGCTCAAGCAGGCTGAAATTCTTGAGATAGTTGATCACCACAGACTTGCGGATATACAGACTGCTTCTCCCGTATTCTTCAGAAATGAGCCCCTGGGCAGCACCGCGACTATAGTTGCGACTATGTATAAAGAGAAGGGTGTTTTGCCGGAAAAGAAGATTGCAGGTCTTTTGGCCTCGGCAATTATATCTGATACCGTAATGTTCAAGTCGCCGACTTGTACGGCATATGACCGTGAGATTGCAGAACATATGGCTGATATAGCCGGTGTAACTCTGGATGAGATAGGCAATACCATGTTTGCATCCGGAGCTTCTTCGGATAAACCGGTAGATGAACTCATCTATACTGATTTTAAAGAATTCCGTATTGCCGGATATAAGCTCGGCATAGGCCAGATAACTTGCCTGAATTCTGAAGTGCTTTGCGAGAGGAAAGCTGAGTTTCTTGAAGAGATGGATAAGAAGAAGCGCATTGAGAATTATGATTTTATACTTCTTATGCTTACCGATGTTTTAAAAGAGGGTACATTGCTCTTGTTCATAGGTGATGAGGATACCATATCGCAGGCTTATGATGTGAAGGCTGCTAATAACGAGGTCTTCCTCCCGAAGGTTATGTCCAGGAAAAAACAAATTGTTCCGAGACTTTCGGAACTTTGGGGATAAACTGCCGGCGCGAATTTGAACTCGCCCAAAACGGCGGAAGCATGTCGGCAAATTAAGAAAGGACCCACCGTAAACGGTCGGCCCTTTCAATGATGCTATTGCTTACTTCATGCCTTTTTCATAAGACTCGATCATCTTTTTAACCATCTGGCCACCGATTGATCCGGCCTGCTTAGAAGTAAGGTCACCGTTGTATCCCTGCTTTAAGTTAACGCCTACATCAGATGCAGCTTCCATCTTAAAGCGGTCAAGTGCTTCTCTTGCACCCGGTACAACACTTTTATTGCCCTTCATTTTGTTACACTCCTTAATTTTTTTTGCGTCTGCAAGAATAGTGTAGGTTAAAAAGTTCGATATATAAGAGTGAATTTTTTCCAAGCTTTATTAATTTTGGAAATAAAAAACCGACTATCAGAATTGATAGTCGGTTTCTATTTGCCAACGTATGCTTCCGGGCTAAAAACTGTGTTCGTCTGAGAGAATAGCCTCGGCACAACGGATGCCGTCAACACCTGCTGAGACTATGCCGCCTGCGTAACCGGCGCCTTCGCCGCAAGGATAAACTCCTCCGAGACAGTCGTTATTTCTGTAGCACTGGAAAAAGTCATCTCTGAGAATTCTCACGGGGGATGAACTCCTGGTTTCCGGGGCTGTCAAAACTGCATCATGCAGGGCGAAACCATGAAGCTTTTTATCCATTTGAACAATAGCGGATGCCATAGTATCAGTAACACGCTTAGGCAGTATATCTCTTATATCCGATGGTGAAACGCCCGTAGGACAACTGGGGTTTACATTGCCCATCTTCTTTGACGGAACGCCATTCAGGAAATCTCCCACAAGCTGACCCGGAGCTGTATAGTCTTTACCGCCGAGTTCAAATGCCTTAACTTCTATCTGCCTTTGCAACTGTATGCCGGCAAGGGGATGTGAACTCGGAAAATCCTCCGGCTCTATACCCACGAGAAGTGCGGCATTGGAATTTTCTTTATCACGTGCATACTCGCTCATTCCGTTTACGACAACACCGCCTGTTTCACTGGAGGCAGTGACCACCGTTCCTCCCGGGCACATACAAAATGTATAGGCGCCTCTTCCGTGCTCGGGATGGCACGCCATTTTATAGTTCGCTGCGCCGAGGGCGGGATGCCCGGCAAATTTGCCATATTGCGCTTTGTCTATCATTTCACGCGGATGTTCAATTCGTGTGCCTACAGAGAATGCCTTTTGGATGATAGTAATTCCCTTGTTATACAGCATCTCCACGGTATCTCTCGCCGAGTGCCCTATAGCCAAAACCACGGTATCTGTTTCAAGGTCTGTCGTATGACCGTCTCTATCTTCATAAGTTATGCCATGCACGTATTTATTTGCGATTATAATATCGGTTAGTTTACATCCGAATCTTATCTCGCCGCCGAGAGATGTTATCTCTTTCCTCATATTCTTAACAACTTCTACAAGTTTATCAGTACCTATATGGGGATAATTTGAATATAGTATTTGCTCCGGCGCTCCAAAGTGAATGAATTCCGTAAATATTTTCCTTTGCCGCTTGTCTTTTATTCCGGTAGTAAGCTTACCGTCGGAAAAAGTTCCGGCGCCGCCTTCTCCGAATTGTATATTGGAGTTTGTGTTGAGTTGTCTGGTGCTCCAAAAATCATGTACGTCTTTTGTTCTTGTGTCCACATCATTTCCTCTCTCTAGGACGATGGGGCAAAGTCCCTCTCTGGCAAGCATAAGGGCGCAGAACATGCCGGCCGGTCCGAAACCCACGACAACGGGCCTAAAATGTGACTTTCTTTTGTTCTCAACCGGCTCATATTCGTAGAACTCTGAAACGGAAACTCTTTTGGAGTCGCAATGCTTGAGTATCCTCTCTTCGTTTCCGTCAATTTCGACGTCTACCGTATATATGAAGAGAACTGATTCATTTTTCTTTCTACTGTCTATAGAGCGTTTGAATACGGATATGTTCTTTATATTTTCGGGTTTAACCTTTATGATTTTGGCAGCTTGCAGCTTTAAATCATCGGGTGTGTGGTCAAGCGACATCTTTATTTCGTTTATTCGTAACAATCTGCCGCCTCCTTTTCTATATCAACCCCCATTTTTTGCGCGATTTCCTCCGCAACTTTTATTCCGGAACCCCATGCAAAGTGGAGATTGTACCCGCCGCAGGTTCCGTCTACGTTGAGTAATTCGCCGCATATATAGAGATTTTCTATATTATTTGTTTCAAGTGACTTGTCCCTTAATTCTGCCGCACCTACGCCGCCTCCGGTTACCTGAGCGTCCCTGTAGGAGTTCGTTCCGACAGCTGTAAAGGGAAGTGCCATTACATTTAGTGCAATCCTGTTCGTATCGCCGGAGGATATGTCGTATATAACTCTTGCAGCCTTTTCATTCAGCAATCCGTAAAGTATTTCAGGCCCGAAGTTATCTCCGTATTTTTCAACCTGTCTATCCAGATATGCGTTCAAATCGGAGAGACCGAGATCCGGGGTGAAGCATACACTGAGCTTTGGTTTTTCTCCCTTGGCCGTCATTTGCGATACCTTGCCTGACAACTGCATAGCAGGGATGCCGGAGATACCGTAATCGGTGAATTGTATCTCACCTTCCTGGTATATGATAGGCTTTGTATCGTCATCATTTTCTTCACGCAAAAACAGTACGCCTTTTACACGGACTCCTTTTAAATCCTTGTTATACTTGTCAGATGTTTTTATCTGTACAAGTGCCGGATAAATGGGCTCATATCGTATGCCGAGATTTTTTAAAAGTCTGTATCCGTCTCCGTCTGTTCCATGCATCGGGGCGGCTTTTCCTCCGAGAGCCATGACACATATGTCAAAACGCATTGATTTGTTGATAATAAATTCGGAGTTATCAAATTCTAAACTTTCGACTTTATAATCTGTTTTTATTTTTACGCCTAGCCGTTTTACTTCATTTTCCAGTATTGTTCTTACACTTTCTGCGCTCATAGAGTATGGGTACAGTCTGTTTTCCTCGTCGCGCATTTTAAGTCCCAAATCCCCGAAGAAACGCATGCAATCAATAGATGAGAAGTTGTCGATAACTGTATTTATAACAGATTTGTCCCCGTTATAGAATGTATCGTTGACTATGAAGTTTGATAGATTGCATCTTCCGTTTCCCGTGGCTAATATTTTCTTTCCCACAATCGGCAATTTTTCCATTATACATATATCAGCTTTTGGGACCAGGGTCTTTAACTTTACAGCGCAGCAAAGACCGGATGCACCTCCGCCGATAATGCCTATTCTGAAAGCTTTTCCGGAATCCATTTTGAAAACCTCCGATTGAAAAAGATTGCATTAATAAAATTATTCTTCAAGTGTATTACAAACTTCAAGTGTATTACAAACTGTAAGTATATTACAAAAAAAGATAAAAAACAATTGCGGGGCAATATATGTTCTATATTACCCGCCCTGTTTGACTAAGTTATTGATAAGTAGTAAAATGAATACCACTATTACTTTGTTTGATTTCTATTACAGGCGAGGTGTTTATTTGAAAGGGATTATATTGGCCGGGGGATCCGGCACCAGATTGTATCCCCTCACAAGAGTAACAAGTAAGCAGTTGTTACCGATTTACGATAAACCGATGGTTTTTTATCCGCTGAGCATGCTCATGCTTGCGCGAATCAGGGATATACTTATCATATCTACTCCCGAGGATACTCCGAGGTTTAAAAACTTGCTGGGTACGGGGGAACTGTTCGGTCTCAATATTCAATATGCCGTTCAGGAAGAGCCAAAGGGTCTTGCTCAGGCTTTTCTTATAGGTGAAGAATTTATCGGTGATGATAGTGTGGCTATGATTCTCGGAGACAATATATTCTACGGGAACGGATTGGGACATATACTAAGACAGGCTGCATTGACGGCGTCTGCGGAGGAAAATTCGAAGGCTACCATATTCGGTTATTACGTCGATAATCCATCTGATTTCGGTGTAATAGAATTCGATGATGATCGCAATGTAGTTTCCATAGAAGAAAAACCGGCCGAGCCTAAGTCTAACTATGCGGTTACCGGTCTTTATTTCTACGACAAGAGGGTTGTAGAGTTTGCAAAACAAATAAAGCCCTCAGAAAGAGACGAACTCGAAATAACCGATATCAACAGCTTGTATCTGGAGGCCGGCGACCTTGAAGTGAAGCTCATGGGTCGTGGATTTGCCTGGATGGATACCGGAACAGTTGATGCATTAAATAATGCTGCGAACTTTATAAAAACTCTCGAAGAGGGTCAGGGTATAATTATCTCTGCCCCTGAAGAGATAGCATATAATTCCAGATGGATTTCAAAGAAAACTCTGCTTGAATCTGCCAATCTTTACGGTAAGTCAAAATACGGTGATCACTTGCGCAGAGTTGCCGAGGGCAGAATTTTGTATTCTGAAAAATTCGGTGAACGTCCTATCTGGGGACGCGATGATGAGAATAGCCAGGTGTTATAATGATAGATGTTACTAAAACCAAGCTTGACGGAGTTTGCATAATTGAACCGCGTGTTTTCGGGGATAATAGAGGATGGTTTACGGAAACCTATTCTAAAAGGGACCTCGAAAGCAACGGAATAAGTGTTGACTTTGTTCAGGACAATATGTCCTACAGTGCAAAGAAAGGTGTAATCAGAGGCTTGCACTTTCAAAAAGAACCCATGTGTCAGGCAAAGCTGGTTTCATGCTTAAAGGGAAAGATTTTGGATGTTGCCGTTGATTTAAGGCGTGCGTCTCCGACTTATAAGCAATGGATTTCAGTGGAACTTTCGGAAGAAAATAAGAAGCAGATTTTTATTCCTCACGGGTTCGCACATGGATTCGTTACACTTACGGATGATGTCATTATAGCTTATAAGTGTGATAATTTTTATGCCCCCGATCATGAGGGCGGCATTCGGTTTGACGACCCCGATATAGGTGTAGATTGGGGCATAGATAATCCCATACTTTCGGAAAAGGATAGGAATTCACCTTACCTGAAGGATATAGAACTCGATTTTTAAAATCTCAAGGAGGGCGTACCGTGGTTGTACTTGTTACAGGGGCTAAGGGTCAACTGGGCAGTGATGTTGTCGATGAACTTGAGTCCCGCGGATTTGATGTACTTGCGCCTACGCATGAGGAATTCGATATAACACACCAGGGAGTTATTCTCCAATGGTTTGAGCATAAGAAGATAGATGCGGTCATTCATTGTGCCGCATATACCGCCGTCGATATGGCTCAGGATGAGTATTTCAAGTGTCACAACGTGAATGCTTCAGCTACAAGATCTTTAGCCAAGCAATGCGGCCGTCTCGAGATACCTATGATTTATATAAGCACCGACTATGTTTTCGGCGGTCAGGGTGATGTACCGTACGAGGTAAATGACAAAAAAGGCTCAATAAACGAATATGGTTTGTCAAAACTCGCCGGGGAAGAAGCGGTTCGTTCTTTTTGCTCAAAGTACTATATAGTCAGAGTTTCGTGGCTGTTCGGAAAAAACGGCAATAACTTTGTAAAGACTATACTTAA
>CAZIHW010000101.1:0-3886 GCA_964539045.1 uncultured Eubacteriales bacterium
ACAGAGGCCCCGGGTTGGCAGCATATAGGTGATGCGGACTGGAAAGAACAGCACTTAGAGAACGTAAAAGAAATGGTTCTCCAATACAGAAACCATCCTAGTATAATACTTTGGGGTGTCAGGATAAATGAGTCCCAGGATGATAAGGAACTTTATCTGAAAGCAAATGAGATTGCTCACAAGCTGGATGTCTCCAGACAAACCTCCGGTGTTCGTTTCATACAAATGAGTCAGTTGCTGGAAGATGTATATGCATTTAATGATTTCTCACATACCGGCGACAATCCGGGTCTCCAAAAGAAGGCTGTTGTCACACCGAAAGTATGGAAACCTTATCTTATATCGGAGTATAACGGTCACATGTTCCCGACAAAGCCTTATGATAATGAACGGCACAGACTTTCTCACGCTCTGAGGCATGCGAATGTATTAAACTCCATGTATGATCCGGATAATGGAGTGTCCGGCTGCTTTGGTTGGTGCATGTTTGATTATAATACACACAAGGATTTCGGAAGCGGCGATAAGATTTGTTATCACGGCGTACTGGATATGTTCCGCAATCCAAAGCTTGCAGCTTCAGTATATGCCAGTCAGCAGGAGACAGAAAATGTATGCGTAGTTTCCTCATCGATGGATATAGGAGAGCATCCCGGCGGTTGTCTCGGCAATGTATATGTGTTTACAAACGCAGACTTTATTGATCTGTACAAAAACGGTCAATTTGTAAAGAGATACTCACCTGACTTTGAACACTATCCGAATTTGCCGCATCCTCCGGTTCTCATAGATGATTTTATCGGTTGTCTTCTGGAGGAAAATGAGGGTATCTCCCACACCTCCTCCGAATATATAAAGCGAGCTGTAAAGGGATACTTGAATAGCGGATACTCCGGTGTCCTCACTCCGAAAAATATGATGGGTCTCGGAAAAGCAATGGTTACTGAAAAGCTGTCTGTGGCTGACGGTCTTGATCTTTTCTATAAGTATGTAGGAAATTGGGGATCGGATGTTACCGTTTATCGCTTTGACGCTGTTAGGGGCGGAAAGGTAGTCAAGAGCGTAACTAAAGCGCCGGTGGAAGATGTTAAACTGGAGCTGGATGTATCCTCAACAACACTCTGCGAGAGAACCACATATGACGTAGCTCAGATTAATTTCACTGCACTGTCAAAGGACGGCAATTTGCTTAACTATTTTGAAGAGCCGATTTCTCTCAGCACTTCGGGTAATATAGAACTTATAGGACCTAAAGTTACTACATTGCGCGGAGGCATGGGAGGAACCTATGTGAGGACCGTAGGTAAAAAAGGAAAGGGAAAGCTCGTTGTAGACTCGGAACGATTCGGCAAGCAAGTTGTTGAGTTTACTATAGAAAAGAAGTAGGGTGACTGCCTTGAATGAACTTATGAAAAATCAGGTTTATGATAAGTTTTGCGATGTTTTCGGGTCTGACGGAGATATAAGAACATTCTTTGCGCCCGGACGGGTAAATCTGATAGGGGAACACACGGACTATAACGGCGGGCATGTACTTCCTTGTGCATTAAGTATCGGAACTTATGCGGCCGTAAGACTCAGGAATGATAAAATTTGCAGATTCTTCTCCATCAATTTTGAGAAAGACGGTATCATAGAGAGCAGTATTTCTGATTTGTCATATGATAAGTCTAAATTATTTTGCAATTATCCCCTCGGAGTAGTGTGGGCCCTTGAAAAAAACGGGTTTTCAATAACGTGCGGTTTTGATATAGTATACTACGGAGATATACCATATTGCTCAGGCTTATCTTCATCAGCTTCTGTTGAAGTTTTGACGGCTTTCACACTAAAAACGCTATTTAACTTTGACTTCGACGGTGTTAAGCTTGCACAGATGTGCCGTCAGGCTGAAAGTGAGTTTGTGGGCGTAAACTGCGGAATTATGGATCAGTTTATATCTTCAATGGGTAAAAAGAATCATGCTGTTTTTCTTGATACAGCATCTTTAGATTTCGAATACATTCCCGTTGAACTTGGGAATTGCAGCCTCATAATAGCTTGCAGTAACAAGAAGAGGGGGCTCGGCGACTCAAAGTATAACGAGAGAAGGGCAGAGTGCGAAAAGGCGGCCATGATGATATCTGCCGTAAGGCCGCTGAACTTCCTCGGAGATTTGACTGCCGATGAGTTTGAAGAGTTTTCTTCTTATATATCAGATCCTATCTGCAGAAGAAGAGCCAAGCATGCTGTGCTTGAAAACCTGAGGACTGTGAAAGCTTGTGAATTGCTGAAGAGCGGAGATATTGAGGGCTTCGGGGTGCTAATGAACGAGTCGCATGTATCTCTTAAAGAAGACTACGAAGTCACCGGTACAGAACTTGATACACTTGTTGAAACTTCCTGGAAACAGCCCGGAGTATTGGGATCAAGAATGACCGGTGCCGGCTTCGGCGGATGTACCGTAAGTATTGTAAAAAAAGAGTTTGTAGATTCTTTTATAAGCAATGTAGGGGACGTCTACCTTGAGAAGATAGGTTATGCTGCTGATTTTTACACAGTAGAGATAGGGGACGGACCTCAAGAGATTTAATATACGAAGATTTAATATACGAAAGAATGGATATGAAAGAGGAGACGTTTAATGAAAAGGATTGTTTCACTTATTTTGATGGTGATTGTAGTTAGTGCGGCATTGTTTGCATCTAAGTCACTTGAAGGTTTTCCGAATAAAAAGCCTGTTGATAAAGCAACTACTTCTACAACCGCTGAAGCTACAGAAAAACCGGAGACAACTGAGTCCACGACTAAAGAACCGGAGTCTGAGAGTAGTTCCGAGACAACCGTGGCTGAGTCAACGACTGCTGAGGAGACCACCACGACAGTATCAAGCTACGGAGGAATAAGCTCTACTGCATCAGGAAGTTCAAACGGACGCAATGTAAAGGTTGCTTGGAAAGCCGTGAACGGAACTGCCTACTATAAAGTTTACAGATCGACTTCTCCTAACGGCAGATTCACATATATCGGAACGTCAAAGGACAATATTTATGTGGATAAAACTGCAAAGGCCGGGGTTACATATTACTACAAGATTGCACCTGTGAAGAACACACCGACAGCTGCCAAGCCTGTCACTACAACTAAAGTATACAGAAAGCCGGTTACAACTACAAAGCGCGTAACTACAACAAAACGTGTAACCACTACTAAGGCTCCCGTTACCACTTCTGTTCCTGTTCCGAGCGGTTCGGTTACCGGATTTGAGCAGGAGATGCTGGGTTATATGAATTCGTATCGAAAGAAACACGGTGTAGCACCTCTCTCGCTTTCGAGCGAGCTTACGGGCAAGGCCAGAATACGTGCGAAAGAGCTGACTTCCAAGTATTCACATACAAGGCCGAACGGCACGAATTGGTATTCCGTACTCGATGATTTGATAAGTCCGGAACTTAGCGCATGGAATGATGCGGCTGAAAATATAGCCTGGGGACAGAAGAATGCAAAGCAGGCTTCTGAGGAGTGGTACAATTCTTCCTCACACAGAGAAAACATTCTAAATCCGAATTTTAAATATGTAGGATTTGGTGCATGTGCGAACAGCAGCGGTCGTATATATTGGGAACAGTTATTCCTCGGATAAAATCGTCAAATTTTATATTTTTCGTACTTATTTATCTTGACTTTTAGTATAGCACAATATATAATATTCAAGCGGTCTAAAAGACCGCTTTTGCGTGGACCAGTAGCTCAGTTGGTTAGAGCAACCGGCTCATAACCGGTGGGTCCGGGGTTCGAGTCCCTGCTGGTCCACCACTTTTTTTTAATTAGGGGTATAGCTCAGTTGGTAGAGCAGCGGTCTCCAAAACCGCGTGCCGAGGGTTCAAGTCCTTCTGCCCCTGCCAAA
>CAZIHW010000102.1:0-24870 GCA_964539045.1 uncultured Eubacteriales bacterium
ATGCAGCATAAGCATGCGCATACTCATGAACCGGAATAGAAACAAAAACCAGAAAAACAGCGGCTATGATGGTTACTGCTATTCTTAAAAAACTTCCGCTGAAAAGGGCTGACAGCAGCATATCATTCACCTCTGCTTAAAATAAATTTGTAAATAAACAAAAATACACATATAAAAGAATACTAAAAAAAATCCAAGCCGTCAATGGCTTTGATGGAAAATTAAGCAAAATTACCCTTTTTTTATGGAAACCACCCTATATATTCCGGCAAAATCCTTAATTTTCGACACTTCTATACAAGATGTTGACAAACTATTTCTCATCAAATCCACAATAAGGTCCGCTTGATCTTCACCACATTCGAGGAGCATAAGTCCGCCGCTTTTCAATCTCGGCAGCCACCTGCTTGAAATGCACCGGTAAAACATGAGTCCGTCTTCCCCGCCGTCGAGAGCCATTCGCGGTTCAAATCCAACCTCTTTTTGAAGTTCGGATATCTCGTCACTCTTTACATACGGCGGATTTGATACTATAAGGTCAAAATAAAACTTTGTAGAATCGGCCAAATGATTGCACCCTTCAATTATATCATCAAGAAAAGGCGTTACATTGCCCACCTTATTCAGAGCTATATTTTGTTTCAAATACTCAAAAGCCTTATGAGATTTTTCAAC
The DNA here is from genome assembly GCA_964539045.1 of uncultured Eubacteriales bacterium. Lineage (GTDB taxonomy): Bacteria > Bacillota > Clostridia > Oscillospirales > Acutalibacteraceae > UBA1227. Next base: position 676 of record CAZIHW010000102.1, read on the forward strand.
CTCAAAAACTTTGGAATTCGGGAAATTCTTCGCTATCGTTGTACCTATACAGCCGGTTCCGGCGCAAAGATCCAAAACAAGCGGCGTTTTCTTTTCACTCCTGCATGCATCTTTTCCGTAAACTATCTTGTATATATTATCCATCTCGTCTTCCGGCTCTATGTCAAAGTTTTTTGACAGATAGTCGAGTGATAAATCAACAATAAGTTCGGTCTCAGGTCTCGGAATTAAAACCCCGTCTCCGACTTTGAAAGTGAGATTGTAAAAGTCCCATTCGCCCAGTATATATTGGAGGGGCTCTCCATTTGCCCTGCGCTCCACGGCAGCCTTCAACTTCTCAATATCGCCGTCGGCAAAAGCGGCCAACTCCCTTGATTCTATATCAAGATCAGCATCGGGTACACCCGCTTGCTTTAACAGTTTTACCGCTTCCTTTAAGAGTTCTGCCGATTCATTTAATAGTTCTGCCGATTCCTTGGTAAAAGAATTCATATATATCGGAAACATCTCACTTTATATCAAGGTTTTCATCATTTTCCAGCACGTATTTGAAAGCTTCTATACCAACTTCAATCATGTCATCGGTAGGCTCTACCGTGCTTATACGCTGCATCCAAAGTCCCGGAGCAGAGCATATCTTAGTGAAGAGATTGTCATGTCTTCCCGCATACTTTATAAACTCATATCCTATACCCATGATGAGAGGCAAAACCAAGAGCTTCGCCAAAACCCACAGAGGTCTGCTTGCCGAAAGTCCGGGGAATACGACTATAAGTGCTGTGGAGACAAATATGCTCAGTATCATCATGACAAACATAAAGCTTGTTCCGCAGCGGGGATGAAATCTCTTTTGTTTTCTCACGTTTTCTACAGTAAGTTCAAGTCCGTTCTCGTAGCAAAATATAGTCTTATGTTCAGCGCCATGATACATAAAAACGCGCTTTATATCATTCATCTGGGAAACTGCGACCATGTAAAGCACAAATACAAAAATCTTCACAATACCTTCAAACAGAGGATGCAATTTATTTGCCTCTAAAACCCCTTTTGTTACAAATGAATCAAACATATCCACAAGCCATGCAGGAAGGTACATAAACAAAGCCAAAGCAAGAGCAACACCGAGTACAGCGGATACAATTCCTATCATAGTCATCATCTTGTCTCCGAACTTCTCATCAATCCACTTTTCAAATTTACTCTCGGGCTCTATATCCTCAAGACCGCTTTTCTCCGCAGACTCCATCAGACAGTTGTAACCGAAAACTATCGATTCTATAAAATTAACAACACCGCGTATTATCGGGAGTCTGAAAAGTTTGAACTTGTCCCCCATAGGAGAAAGCTGCTTTTCTGTTATTTCTATCTCCCCGTTCGGCAATCGAATTCCCATTCCGGCAACATGTTTTCCTCTCATGACTATGCCTTCGATGAGAGCCTGACCGCCTATCATAGTTTTGCGCTGTTCTGACATTTGTACTACTCCTTATACATAAATCTCATGTAGATTTGTTATCGTTATGCCTTATCGTTATGCCATATCGTTATCCGATACCATTGTCCGACTCATCCGAAAGTTGGGTTTCCTTTAAAATTTCCTCTTTTACCTCTTCAACTATATCGGAAAATACTTCATCTGAAGAATCGGTTTTTTCAGGTTCGATATTCAAAGCACTTTCCAAGCCCTCAGACATCTTATCGGCCGCCTCAAGTACTTCCTGCGGCAAAGGCAAGTCGTCTTCAAGCTCTATATATTCTATCGGGAATGTTATGGTTACGCATGTTCCCACTCCCAATTCACTGGCCATATCCAATGTTCCGCCATGCATGTTTACTATCTCATCGCAAACCGCAAGTCCTATACCGCTTCCCCTCACGGAGATGTTTGACTTATAGAACTTCTGCTTTACACGCGGCAAATCCTCTTCCGATATACCGCAACCGGTATCTTCAATGAAGATTTTGAGTGTAGCCTTATCTTCTCCGGATTTTCCGTCGGGTTCTATTATCTCTACAAGTACACTTACCTTTCCGCCCTGATCGGTATATTTGAAAGCATTATCCAAAATATTTACAAATACCTGTTTTATCCTGTCAGGGTCACCGGTCATCGGAGCCGGATTGTGAGGAGCATTGTAAACCAGTTCAATACCCTCGCGCATGGAACGATCTTTGAAAACAAATATTGTTTCATCCAGCTCTGCCAATACATCAATTTTTTCAGTTCTGAGCGTAAGTCTTCCGTTTACTATCTTGGAAAGATCCAAAAGATCGTTAACAACCGATGTGAGACGGGTTGATTCGTTTATTATAACTTCTATACCCTTCTTCGTAAGTTCGGGGTCGCTCTCACACATATCCAATATGGTCTCACCCCAGCCTTTTATGGCGGTAAGCGGAGTCTTCATCTCATGGGAGACCGTGGATATAAAGTCATTTTTCATTTTGTCTGAAGAGCTTATCTCGTCTGCCATATGATTTATGTTTTGACTGAGCTCTGAGATCTCATCGTTAAATCCGGTCGGCGGTACTCTTGCGCTCAGGTCGCCTGCGGCAATTCTGTTTGCTATATCGTTTATTTCTTTAACCGGTTTTACAATTGATTGAACGAAGAACAAACCTGACAGTGTTATGAGCAAAATAATTATGGCCATTGCTAAGAAAACTATCAATGCAAGCTTCGCAAGTTGTATATAAATGCCATTCATTCCGGTTATATAACGGATAGCACCCGTTTCTTCTCCATTAACGGTAGGAAGAAGATAGGTCTGCGATCGTATTTCCTCTCCGAACTCATTTTTACCGCTGTAAGAGGCATTTCTGTTATCGGAGCTCAATGCCGATTCGAAGTCCGGTATTTTTTGCTTTTGAACATCAAATCCCGATGAGGAAATAACTACATTGCCATCTGCATCTATAACCCAGACTTCCATCATGTTCTTTTGTGAAAATCCTTCCACATACGCCCTGGCTCCCGCCTCAAACCTATCTTTCGTAGTTCCGGTATAGTTTGCGAAAAACGACGCAACCGAATCCGAATACTGAGATGTGAGTTTCAGATCAACCGTTGATATGTAGTAGTCCTTTACAAAATAAACGAGCGCCACATTAATAGCAAGAAGTATGACTAAAACAACAAGGAAGGTATTTGTAATCCAGCGCCTTGTAATACTGGATTTAAGCTTTGATGATATATTATCATTAGTCTTTGCCTCTGCCATTTCAGTCATCTCCTTCCTTGCAAAATGTGCGCTACTTATATTTCGCAAAATATCAAACTATCCATTAAAAATCAGACTATCCATTTATATCCTAGACCCCACACCGTTACCAGGTGTTTCGGATTAGACGGAATATCCTCTATTTTCATTCTGAGTCTGCGTATATTTACATCGACAATCTTTTCTTCACCGTAATAAGAAGAACCCCATACCTCCGTAAGAATATCATTTCTCGAAAGCGCAGCCCCCGGATTTGTGAAAAGATACTCCATAATCTGAAATTCAACCTGAGTCAGATCTATAAGCTTACCGTTTTTAGTAAGGGTACGGCTTCTCATATCGAGAACAAACTCACCTAACTCTATAAAGCTCTTCGGTGTTCCGGACGAATTGTCCTTATTCATCACAACGCGGCGATGGACTGCGTCCACCCTCGCCATAAGCTCGGCCGGCGAGAATGGCTTTGTAACATAGTCATCCGCGCCTACAAGCAATCCCGTTACCTTATCCATCTCTTCCGTCTTGGCGGTAAGCATTATAATGCCGAGACCGCTGCTCTGTTCACGAAGCTTCTTACATACTTCGATGCCGTCCATCTCAGGCATCATTATGTCAAGAAGAACCACATCAAAATCGCCGTTCGCCGCATTATAAAGCTGCAATGCCTGCAAACCGTTTTCAGCCTCTGTTACCGTATAACCTGCATGCTTCAAATTTACCACAACAAAATCACGGATCGAGGATTCGTCTTCCGCTACAAGTATTTTTTTCACAACCGTCTCTCCTCTCAGGTTTTTTCAGATGTATCTATATCCAGGAATATTATGCTGTCCTCAATAATCTTATTTGTAAAACCAAGTTCTTCACCGGCACTCGTCAATGTTCCGTAGACAACCGTATCTCCGTGAGTTGCCTTGAAAGTATACTTATCTTCCGAGGTAAGCTCGCCTCTCTCCTTTACCAAAAGAGTAAACAACGGGGCGCTTGTATTTTCACCGTCAGTTGTCAGATACAATGACATAACGCCCTTTGAGGTTTGTTTATAGGCGATAACACTATCCTTCAAAGATTCGGGGAGCTTGAAAATATAACCCGCCGTACTGTTAACGAAGGAATACATTTTTTCCTTAAACCCGGCCTTCGTCACACTCTTCCAAGTGGTAAGCTCAAGTTTTATGTTATCGGATTCTATATCCTCGGGAGCCGCCGGAGAAACATTGTTTGCCGGGATCTCCAAAACCCCGTCGCCGTCAATATCCATAGTAGGTATTGCGGGATTTCTCAGGGTGACGGTATTGGACAGGGTCTCCTTATCAAGAGTCGGTGAGATAAGTGAGGCTTTGTCTTTATCCCACCACAGAACCTCCGTTATCATAGAATTTTCACCTTTGTATGCATCAAGGTGCGCTATCTTTGTACCGTCAACATTCAGGAATTGCATGTCCGAATAAGATGAAACCGTACCGTCCATGGAGATGTTTTTGCACATGGGTGCCATTTTATCATCGTCTGACATTTTAAACAGAGTGGCATATGCTTTTTGACGTTCAATATCTGTATTGTCTATCCAGACTACGAAGATCTCATTCGTCTTATCATTGTCAAAGTCTGCAATATCCATATATGAGTATGACTGGTTAACTATAGGTTCAAGTGAAACCAGTGATCCGTTGTTAACCTCAACCGAATGTACTGTCATAACCTTCAGAAGATTGGCCTCGTAAAGATTCCAGCAAATAACAACTTCATCCAGTCCGTCCTTGTTGAAGTCACAGAAATCTACCGAAACAACTTCACTTCCGTAACCGGCCTCATCATAGACGCTTTGCCATTCATCATCTCTGTAGTCAAGCATATTCACACGCACTGTTGCCTCGTCCGACTTAAGCGTATAGAATACTATGGCTTCCTCTTCATTGTCAGAGTCGATATCTCCCATAACAAAAGCTGATCTATGATTTCCTCCTGTGGGATATCTGAGTGTAAATTCGTTTTTATCACCGAGAGATGCCTCAAAGGCTTTTTGGATTTGCGTTTTCTCCCCGTATGCACCGGGCGGTGCCATTATGTCCGCCGGAGATTTGAATTGAGACACCAAAATCAGAAACACCGGCAAAAGAACAAGTGCTAATATATATATCATGTACCATCTTTTAGACATTTTAGACATTGCGGCGCTCCTTTCTTTTGTTTTGTACTCTCGTTATTCAGCCTTGGTCGGCTGTTCCTCCACAGTTATATAAACTTTAAACTTCTGATCCTTATTGTCGGGTTCAGCATCCTTTATACCGGATGTATCAAGGTCAAGTGTATTAAGTCCGATTTCCAGCTTGGTAAAATCAACTGTTCCGAGTGAAACCTCATCAAGATCATCAAGCTTGTTTGTATCAACCTTAAATCCAACCTTATCAGGTGCGCAAACTACCTTCGGAGGATTATCAATGTAGTAGATAGGCGCATTCAAAAATGATACCGTAACAGGAAGTTCAACAGACTTATATACCGGAATTGTAACCGATAAATCTTCCGGAGCGTTGTTTACTTCTATGTACCTTATCTCCGCGCCGTATGCGTCGGTGATAAATAATTCCGCCGGTATTGTTTCTGTCTTGCGAAGTCTGCCGTTTGTTTCCACCGAAGCTATGGCATGCCTCATTTTTTCAATCTCAGTGGACGGGCCTGTTACCGACACCTTCTTCAGAGAAGGTATGGCGTCCTCGGTGCTGTACTCATCGGAGTATAAAAGTTTTTCGCTGTCGCAATTTACCTTTGCTTCTACAGGTATCTCAACAGTCCTCGGTGTGTCAAAGTAAACTTCAATATTGTCCATGGACTTTGAAACTATCGTATAATCCGCACCGGGATCGTTTGCAGTAGCCTTTAACTGAAGCGAATAATTGCCCGGGGAATCAACATGTGTCGTTATGGCGGTCACTGTAAAATCGTCAGCCGAAAGTACATTGTCACCGACAAGATAACGTTTACCTTTAACAGTTATATCGACATAAACATCATCGATACCAAATGTCTCATACCCAAGTTGCTTCGGCACACTGTCATCTATCGTAACCTTTACATTTTCAATAACGCGCTCTATCTCAGGCGCTTCACTCAGTGATATTGAAAGCCATGCAATGAATGCGAGAACAAATGATATAACAGCAAGCAGTTTTTCATTGCTCAGAATGACCTGGAGAGATAATTTATTTTTTCTTTCTGTATCAGCCATTATTTTTCTCTCCCCTCTGCTTTCGATTCTTTCTTTGTATCAACCGGGAGTCTCAGGAAATCAAGGAGCATCTCTCTGGCTTCACCGTCGGAAATATTCCTGTGAAGCGTTCCGTTTTTGGCAATGGAAATACTTCCTGTCTCCTCGGATATAACCAATACCATAGCATCACTCTGTTCGGACATGCCGATGGCGGCGCGATGTCTTGTTCCGAGATCCGAACTGATATCAGTCTTTGAAGTAAGAGGAAGTATGCAACCTGCTGCATATAGCTTTAAATCTCTGATAACTGCAGCTCCGTCGTGCAATGGAGACTTAGGATAAAATACATTGCCCACAAGCTCCGAGCTTATCGTTGCGTCCAATACGGTACCGGTATTTATTATCTCACCGAGTGGGGTATTCTTTTCGAAAATCATCAGCGCCCCGATTTTTTTGTCACTCATATCTGATGCTGCACGGCAAATTTCATTTACCATGGCGGCAACATCCTCATTGTATTGGAGTGCTCTTTGATTTGCTCCGGTTCCGGAAAACAGATTTTTAAAGTTTGCTTTATTAAAGAAGAAAATCGTCTTGCTCGTACCTATGTTTTCAAGCACCTTTCTTATCTCAGGAGCAAAAATGACAATCAAAATCAAAAGGAAGTTATCAAATATCGTCCTGAAAAGGTAGGAGCTTGCCTGCATATCCAATATGGTTACGATCAGATATACAAACATGAAAATAACTATACCCTTTGCGAAGGTCAGGGCTCTGCTGTCCCTTATCATCTTCAATGCAGAATAAATGATAAATGTTATAAGTAAAAGATCCAGGGTATCACTTATCCAGCTGTATGTAGAAATAACACTGAAAATCTTTTCAAAAAACACATGTACTTCGCTCAATTGTCATTCACCTCCGTTATCAAAGCCACGGCATGGGCTGAAATACCCTCTCCCGAACCTGTGAATCCGAGTTTTTCCTCGGTCGTCGCTTTTACGTTCACCGCGGATATATCAACCTTACAAACTTTAGCTATATTGGTACGCATATCCGTTATATAATCAGCCATTTTAGGTTTTTGGGCTATTATCGTAGAGTCTATATTGCCCACGGAATATCCCGCTTCCTCTATGTGTGAAACTACCTCTTCAAGGAGTTTCAGGCTATCGGCACCGAGAAAAGAATCATCGGTATCCGGAAACAGCTTTCCGATATCCCCGAGAGCTGCCGCTCCGAGCAATGCATCTGCTATAGCATGTAAGAGAACATCGGCATCGGAATGCCCAAGCAAACCCTTTTCATATGGAATTGTTACCCCGCCGATAATTAACGGTCTATTCTCCGTGAGTCTGTGGACATCATATCCATGACCGATTCTCATAAACAACCCTTCTTTATTCGTTGTCATTTAGTTGACAACTATTCGTTAACATCTATGGAAATAATCTTAACTTCTTCTATCGGTTTGTCGTTCGGGCCGACTTTTACCCCTGCAATGGCGTCAACAACGTCCATACCCTCATAAACAAATCCGAATACGGTATGGCGATAATCAAGCCAGGGTGTACCGCCAAGTTTTTTATAATCCTCTACACACTGCGGCGGAAACTCCTCCTTGAGTTCTTCCATCTGTGAAACAAGCCCGCTGTCCACTGTTCCTGCCTGAACGATAAAGAACTGGCTGCCGTTTGTGTACGGTCCCGCATTTGCCATAGAAAGAGAACCTCTCAGATTGTGAAGTTCAGGTGTGAACTCATCTTCAAAAGGTACGCCCCAGATAGACTCTCCTCCGGTACCGGTTCCTTTGGGATCACCGCCCTGAATCATAAAATCTTTTATAACTCTGTGAAAAATTATTCCGTCATAGTAGCCGTTCTTCGCATGTGTGGTAAAGTTCTCTACTGCCTTCGGAGCAGCTTCCGGAAAAAGCTTCACCTTTATAGTACCCATTGTCGTAATTATATCGGCTGTAAGATCGCCCTCGACGGGCATTGCTGTTTGATTTATCATTTTGTATAACTCCTTATTCGACTATTGTTATTCTACTATTGTTGTTTCAAGACTCCTGTATTCGCCGTTATGGGCTGCTGCTGTTTTGAGCAAGAAATTATCTATCAATGTCAAAAGTTCGATATTGAACGGAACTGTCTTTTCCAGAACAAGCCTGTACCTCGGAAGAACCATACCTTCCGGAACAGGTTCCTGAATCAAATCTTTGTAAATGAAGCCTTTGGCCATTGTATCCGAATAGCAAGCCAGCGCATCAGCTTTTGCCGCGAAAATCAAATTATATTTGACCGGTCTCGGTACAGAGCCGTCGTCTCCGTAAGTCCTGAGTGACTTCAACATCTTCATGTTGTCGCTCTTTTTCATTTGAAGTTCGTTCGGATACAGATATTTTTTGTACTGCAAACCTTCCGGATCATATACCACATTAGTCTCAACATGTCTGAACGATCCCATAAATACTTCTCCAAGCATTTTCTTGGAGGAAGCTGCGCTTTTCTCGGGTATATAGTACATAAGAAAAGCCGTACCGGATGAGCCGATCACGCCCTGCCCTACAAATCTTCCGCTTATATGTTCGGAAAGCGACGACCTCACCGTCGATAGATAAGCAGCTTCTGATTCAGTTATCAAAGACTGTAATTCCGGCTTTATGTAGACGTCCATTTGAATTTTCAAACAGCAGCTCAATGCGTTGTTAGGCAATGTATCCATAAATCCCATATCACAGCATATGAGAGCAGGCTGTTTTCCAAAGGTCTCCGAGTACTCACAAAAGTTTTGCGGTGACTCATCTTGTGCGGCATAACCGCCGCTGAGTATAGATTTGATTAATCCCATTTCTAGCTCCTCTTTTAGCTTACTTAAAAGAAAATATACTATTCAGTTATGATATCATATATTAATATATAATACAAGTATAAGGCTTTTGTACTATTTTATTAAAAACTGTCAAACCTGCGTGAAAAACATATAATGTTCAAGGGCTAATTCTTGTTATAACTTGTAAACTATAAATCAACCTTAAGTTAAAAAAATAAAGCCTGTTCCGACATGGAACAGGCTTTACATTCAGCCTGATGGCGCCATCAGGCTATTTTGATTTCATCTTAAGTATGAACATTGCCAAGAAGGACAACGCCATTATTATCAGGTTTACAACCACAGCGGTAACAAATTGCCAGGAAAGCGGGTTTGCCATGTACGGAGCCACTAAGGGGAACGATATAGCCAAAGGTAAGAGGCCTATAGTAGAGGACAGTATGTATTGAATAAAGGGCGTTTCTACAGCCCCCAGATACAGGCTCATTACATCGCACGGCAAAATACCGTTTGACCTTATAAGTACAGACAGAAAAAAGCCGTTGGAATCCGTAAATTCCTGTAACCTCTTTATTCTCGGATACCTTTTTACACAATATGAGACAGCGTGCCTACCCTCGCTTTTTCCTATTAAATACGGCACTATTACCATGACTACAGTTCCTAAGATATTTATAAAAATAGCCTCGTGTAATGGGAACATAAGACCCGTTGCGGCATACAAAACTCCCACCCAGATAACTACGCAAAGACTTTTCAGACCAAATAACAAAACCATAACCAGTGACGCCAGAACAGGCTCTGACGGTGTGAGTTTTATAACTTCATCAATTGTTATTTCATCTTTGAAAATAAAGCACACGACTATCAATGCTATCCAAAGAATTGTCAGGATAATTTTCGTCGCAGTCTGGACTTTGTCAAAGTGGCCTTTCCCATCATGTTCCGGGTTATGGGCCGGAAGAATAGACTTGCGTCCGGGCTTATTCTCTTCAATGAGTGTACTCTTCTGTACTTCAGACATATCTATCCCTCCGTCATTGTAGCCTGACGGCTATCTTAAAAAAATAAGGAGTGCTCATAAGCTATTCTTAAGAACACTCCTTGGTGCTGGTGACCGGACTTGAACCGGTACGGTGTTGCCACCGAGGGATTTTAAGTCCCTTGCGTCTGCCGATTTCGCCACACCAGCAAATTGGTCGGCAATACCTGTTGATTTTATCACAGAGAACCCCTAAATGCAAGTATTTATAATTTTTCCACAAGGTTTAAATCGTACTTTTTAACGAGGTCTTCCGCAACATCAAAAGCATAGGTAATCGTTTCTTTTGAATGGCTGTCAGAAGAAATTATAACAGGGGCATTGTGTTCGCCGAGATATCTCAGAATTCTCTCCGAAGGATACGGAACCTTCTTATATCCTCTGGCCATAGCACCTGTATTGATCTCAAATATAACAGGGGTCTTAATAAGCTTTTCCAACGCAGCCTTTTCTGCGGCAATATACCTTGGGTTATTTACATCAACCAAAAGACTTCCGGTCTCTTTCATAACCTCATAGTTGAATCTGGTTATAAGGTCAAAATGGGCGATTATATTGCAATGCGTTCTTTCATACAAATCCCCGACCAGAGAGTAATATTTCTCAACCATATTCATTATATCGTTATCACAATACTGCTCAAGGCACTTGTTGAAGTTTTCAAGCTTGTAGTCTACAGATGACCATGTTGTATCATCGCCGCTTATACTGTGCACAGCTCCTATAACATAGTCATAATCCTCAAGATCCGTGGTATCAGACCAATAATCCTGCTCTATACCGAGCCTGATATTTATACTGTCCTTATACTTCTCTTTGAGCGCCTTTACGGTTTCCTTATACTCCGCTGTTTTTTGGGGATCCATAGTCCATTCATCCTCCCCGGGCAAATAGGAATGACCCGAGAATCCCAACTCACCCAAGCCTTGTTCGATAGCGGCTTCAACCATCTCCTCAGGTGTATTCTCACCATCGCAGAGCAATGTATGCGTATGATAGTTATTATATCGCTTTGGTTCTGCATTTGCGGCATCAGCGAAGATCTTTTTTGTCTTTATATAAGCATTTATAGGCAACCAGATAGCATAAAGTATTAGAATTGCCAAAATAACATACTTTGCAATATTTATGAATTCCATAAATATATCCCCCTCATATTTTTTCCAGCTTTGCGAAGTTTGCCATAAGCTTCTTGGTGCCGGCCTTATCGAAAGCTATTTCCAAAAGGTTATCATTTCCCATTGGATTTACGCTGAGTACAACTCCGGTTCCGAATGCCTTATGTTTTACGGTATCTCCTATTGAGAAGCTCATTGCAGCATCCGCACCGGCCTTGTTTTGCGCCGCGGAAGACGCTTTTCCGCCGATTTTTCTCGACGTTTCATAGCTCTTCTTCTTTGAAGAATCCCCGTACGGACCTGTATAATTCGCACTGCCGAAATCCCCGCCGTACGACGAACTGTAACCGCCGAATCCGGCAAATGACGGCTTTTTATATCCTGATGGGTAGCCGTTTGTTCCGTATCCGTTTGCGCTTCCGAAGGCATTGTTTTCCTGCGGTACCTCGTCGATGTAATCAGTCGGTATCTCATAGACAAATCTGGACAATCGGTTCCTGGTTGTAGAGCCAAACATCATTCTGACACTTGCATTTGTCATATATAATTTTTCTTTAGCTCTTGTTATTCCCACATATGCGAGACGTCTCTCCTCCTCAACCTCGGAATTATCGTACATTGACTGTCTTCCGGGGAAAATCCCCTCTTCCATTCCGGCGAGAAATACAACCGGAAACTCAAGACCCTTGGCAGAGTGCAATGTCATCATAACAGCAACGTCCGCCTGTTCGTTGTACGCATCTATATCAGATAAGAGAGAGACCTCCTCCAAAAATCCCTGCAGGTCGCCGTCTTCATTCTCCTCAAGGTATCTTAACATATTGGATTTGAGTTCCTGAAGGTTGGCAAGCCTGTCCTCATAGGTGTCTTTATCAAGCGCCAGATAACTGATATAACCTGTCTGTTCCATTATATCATCAAAAAGATCGCCGATAGGCTCATCAAGGGCCTTTTGGGACAGGTCGTTTATCATACCGGCAAATTGCAAAAGCTTTGAAGCAGAACGTCTTAAGCGATCATATTGGTCAGCAGTCGCCATAACTTCAAACATGGTTGTTCCGAGCCCCGCAGCAATCTCCGAAACCGCATTCACGGTAGTTTCACCGATACCGCGCTTAGGCTCATTTATAATCCTCTTCAGGCGAACTGCATCCGCCGGATTGTTAACAAGGGTGAGATAAGCCAAAGCATCTTTGATTTCCTTGCGCTCATAGAATCGTTTTCCGCCTACGACCTTGTACGGTATACCCATTCGCACGAAAGCACGTTCTATGGCATTCGATTGAGCATTTGTACGGTACAAAACAGCATGATCGGAAAACCGCTTACCGGAGGCCACTCCGTCAGATATCTTTTCTGCAATGTATGCACCCTCGAGAAATTCATCCGCCGCAGTATAGAGTGTAAGCTTTTCACCGTCACCGGCTTCTGTCCAAAGATTCTTTCCCTTACGTTCCCTGTTGTTCTTTATTACCTCGTTGGCTGCCGCCAATATATTTCCGGTAGACCTGTAATTTTGTTCAAGTCTTATTATTTCCGCATTCTTATAGTTTTTTTCAAAACTCATTATGTTTTCGATTGTGGCACCGCGGAACTTATATATACTTTGATCGTCATCGCCTACAACACATATATTGCAATACTTACCTGCAAGCAGGGTTGTAAGTTCATATTGTGCATGGTTCGTATCCTGATACTCATCCACATGAACATACTTAAACCTGTTTTGGTAGTATGATCTTACCTCTTCGTCCTCTTTCAAGAGCTTTACTGTGTTTACTATGATATCATCAAAGTCCATTGCATCTGCGGATTTAAGGAGCTGCTGATAGAGTTTATAACACTCAGCTATTCGTTTCAGTCTGGCATCCTGTCCGGCATCCCTTTCAAACTCCTCAGGGGTTATAAGACTGTCCTTAGCGCGGCTTATCGCGGACAGTATGCTCTTGTGCGGCATCATCTTATCCTCAATACCGAGGAGTCTTTGACACTCTTTCATTATCCTCTTGGAATCATCCGTATCATAGATTGTAAAGTGGGAACTATAGCCCAATCTGTCCCCGTATCTTCTCAGGATTTTCGCGCAAATTGAGTGGAATGTTCCCGCCCATACACTTACGGCATTTTCAGGTCCAAGGTAAAGAGAGAGTCTGTCTTTAAGCTCATTTGCAGCCTTATTGGTAAATGTTATAGCAAGTATCTGCCATGGTTCTGCCTTTTTGTTATCTACTATGTAAGCGATTCGGGAAACCAAAACCGTAGTTTTTCCCGAACCGGCGCCGGCAAGAATTAAAAGCGGTCCCTCAGTTTTGAGAACGGCTTTCTTTTGCATATCATTCATTCTGTCCAAATATGTAGTTTCAGCCATCAATTAACTCTCCTGATCAATTAACTCTCCTGATTTTGCATTTTCCTGCTTTTCATATAATCTTCCAATATTATAACCGCTGCTATCTGATCAACAACTTTCTTACGTTTCTTACTTCCGTAAGTCCCGGACTCATCCAGTTGCCTGTATGCAGATACGGTCGTCAATCGCTCATCCCAAAGTTCAACCTTCAGGTCGTATTCCTTTTCCAGAATTTCCTTTAGTTCTCTGCTTTTCTGAGCATGCTCCCCTTCGCTTCCATCCATGTTTTTGGGGAGACCGACAACCACAAGCTCCGCTTTAAGTCTTTTGGATTCTTCATTTATGTGCAATGCAACTTTGGGCATATATGTTTCCTTAATAGTCCCTACCGGGGAAGCTAAGAATTCGGATTTATCACAAACTGCAAGACCGGTTCTTACATAACCATAATCTACTGCAAGAATAATCATAGTTTACCTCCCACGATTTTGATAGCAAAAGTAGCTTTAAGAACAGTAGCTTTAAATAAAAGTTGCGACGGGATATTTAATATTCCGTCGCAACGAGAACGTTTTCTTAGCCTGATGGCTAGTTTGCTGCTGCAGTGGTAGCGGCAGTTGTTGAAGACTCACTGCTACCTCCCTCTTCTTCAGGAGCTGCAGCGTGTCCTGAGCAAGTTCTCGGCAGTTTATTCAACGCATAGTATCCTGTAGCCTTTGAACAAGAGCCGCTTGCAAGAAGTCCGCTGGACGGACAATATGATCTTGTAACAACCTTCTTTGAATAATCAAAGTCTTTCTCTGCGAGCCCGTCATGTATCTTGTTCATAACAGTAGCCCAGATTCGTGCAGCAGGGTTAATGCCGCCATAGACAATAATTTCTTCCTGTTTGTCGTATCCGAGCCATACAGCACCGCAATAATAAGGAGTTCCGCCGCATGTCCACTTATCCTTTGTATCACTCGTAGTACCGGTCTTCATGTAAACTTTATATTCCTTGACACCACAGCCTTTACCTGTACCCTGTGTAGGAACAGTTTGCATGACGCGGTTCATTATAGTGGCAGTTTCCTCTGATATAGCCTGTTCCGGATTAGGTACATTTTCGAGTATGGTACTCTCTCCGGAGAAGTCAGTAACCTTGTAGTAGGAATAAGGCTTGTAGTACTTACCGCCATTACCGAATGTGGCATAAGCAGCACACATCTCAAGCGTGGTAACACCGTGGCTCATTCCGCCAACTGCAAGTGAAGAATAGTTCTTATCTGTATTGGGTCCATCGGTAACAAGGGTTGTTAAGTGGAACTTCTCTGTTAAATATTTGAACGAAGCATCAAGACCGATTTCTTTCAGGGTACGTGCCGAAGTAGTATTTAATGATTGTGCAACTGCACTTTGAAGTGTAACAGAACTTCCGGGTGAGCCCTTGCTTCCGCCGTAGTTCTGTGGCCATCTCTCACCACTTACGACAATACCGTAGTTTACTATTCTCTTTGAGTAATTTGCCTTGCCCAAATCAATAGCCGGTCCGTATACGGAGAGCGGTTTTATTGAGGAACCCGGTGATCTCGGAGAATCAGTAGCTCGGTTAAGACCTCTGTTTACCTTCTTTTCTCCGGCACCGCCTACAATACCTACAACTCTACCTTCATAATCCATGACGGTCATAGAAGATTGAATCTTACGCTTGGTTCCGTTTTCTCCTGTCTCCGTCCTGTCTTTCGAATCGGCCGGGAAAGAGGTTCTGTTCACGTAAACATCCTCAAGAATGCCCTGAACGCGCTCATCAACAGCAGAATAAATCTTTAATCCGCCGTAATAAACCATACGCCAGGCTTCATTTTCCGTGTAGCCATATTGGGCCATAAGGTCTGTTATCAAAGAGTCAATAACAAAGTCAACATAGTAACTGTTTATCTCAGTTTCCTTTGCCTTAGCCTTCTTATTAGCATCCGACGGAACATAGTCATCGGAGTTTGTAAATATCAGCTTATAGTCAAGAGCAGCCTTATACTCCTCATCAGAGAGCTTTCCCTGATCATGCATGTTCCAGAGGCAAGTCTCTTGTCTGTCTCTATTGTTTTCCGGATTAAGCAATGGGTTATACTTCGTAGGAGCCTGTGTTATCGAGGCAATAGCAGCAGCTTCGGCCGCATTAAGTTCCTGTGCATTCTTTCCGAAATACTTCTGAGCTGCTGTCTGAACACCGTAACAGCCAGATCCCAGAGGAATCGTATTCAGGTAGGACTCCAATATATCCGCCTTATCGTAATTCTTTTCAAGATTCAAAGCATAGAGAATCTCATTGAATTTACGTGATACAGTCGTAGACCTCTCATCTGTGAGGTTCTTTATCAGCTGCTGCGTGAGAGTCGATCCTCCTCCGCTCTTACCAAGGGTAATCACAGCTTTTAAAGTTCTGATCCAGTCAACACCCGGGTGGTTGTAGAAACGTTTGTCCTCCAGACAGATAAATGCATTTTGAACTTCTTTGGGTATATCATCAATACTTACCCAAATTCTGTTCTCCTCACCATGCAAACGAGCTATCTCATAAGGCTGACTGTTTTCATCCATAGCGTAAATAATACTCGTCTGATCCTGGCTATTCCTGTAAGAATCGAGGTTTATAGCAATATCTCCGTTTACAAATGACAAAGTATATATGAGCAGACTGAGTCCCACTATGATAGCCGTCAGCAAGAAGACTATCAAAACGGATAAAGCAGCAGTAGAAATCTTACCGACACGCTTTGTTCTCATTTTATTTTTGGAAATGCTTTTTCCGGTTCTGTTTTGCGCCATAAAAAGCCATTCCTCCTTATAAAAATTCAAGCTTAATAAGTATAACACAAAACATCTAAAATGTTTAGTATAAAATAAAAATAAGATAGTATTTTTTTACTTATTTTGCAAAATAATAATAAAAACAGTAATAGAAGCAGTAATAGAAAATGCTTTAAAATGCTTTCAGGAGCAATTCAAATGTACAAAAAAACGAAAATAATTACACTAAAACGTTCCATTGCAGCAGTACTGATAACATTGACAGCCATAGCAGTGACGGTAGCTTCGGGGGCCGAAAAAGATACGCCGAAGGCAGTAAGCAACGACTCTTTGGCGCCGGAATTCCTTTATGTTGTCCGTGAATATGATGGTAAAGTTGCCGTTTTCACCCCGGACAGTGAACTGCCCGAAGAGATATATGAAACTTATGTATCCTCTCTTCCGGAAATCGACAGAGAATACTTAAGCAAAGGGATATATATAAAAACCGGAACCGAACTCGAGGAAATAATAGAAGATTTGACAAGCTAGTCTGACCATAAGCTAAGAAGTCGTGTACGCAAAAGCATACACGACTTCTTGATTTTCTTATTATTCAGCTGTTTGGCAAATTTTAAGCATCTCTTCTACAGTTGTTATCTTCTCTTCAACAAGCTGATAAGCTGATTGCTTAAGTGTCTTCATGCCCTGCTCATTTATAGCATAAGCGGCTATGTCATCCATAGGCACCTGATCTGCTATCATACGTCTCATCTTCTTATCAACAACAACGATCTCATGGATAGCAATACGGCCCTTGTAACCTGTGTTGTTACACATATGGCAACCCTTACCGCGAACTACTGTAGCAGGATGAGCACCCATACTCTCGCACTCGAGTGCATCAGGTGTGTACTCTTCCTTGCAGTTATTGCAGACCTTACGCATAAGTCGCTGTGCAACAATACCTACAACGGAGTTTGCAACAAGATAAGGTTCTACACCCATATCCTCAAGACGAACGATAGATGAAAGTGCATCGTTTGTATGGAGTGTGGAGCATACCAAGTGTCCTGTAATAGCGGCTCTTACGGAAATCTCAGCTGTCTCACCGTCACGGGTCTCACCAACCATGATAACGTCAGGGTCCTGACGGAGGAGGGCTCTAAGGCCTGCGGCAAATGTCATACCTGCAAGTACATTAACCTGAGTCTGATTAATTCTCGGGAGTGTACGCTCAACAGGGTCTTCTACTGTAGATACATTGATAGGCTTTTGAGCAAGCGTATCAAGAATCATATAGAGAGTTGTCGTTTTACCTGAACCTGTCGGGCCGGTGATATATATGATACCGTTCGGGTTGCGGAGTATTGTCTGCATCTTCTGGTAGTTTTCCTGATTCATACCGTAGGATTCGGTACGGTCAAGCTTGTTATTTGTAGCAAGATAACGGAGAACGGCCTTCTCACCGTAAACCGTCGGAAGTGTTGAAACACGGACGTTCATATCATATCCGTCAATAATTTGTCTGAAGTGACCGTCCTGCGGTACACGGCGTTCTGCAATATCAAGGCCTGACATGATCTTGATACGTGCTATGAGCTGTTTGTTGATAGTAGAAGCGAGAGTTACATAATCAACAAGCATACCATCCGTACGAAGACGAACTACAGTTTGCTTTTCAAACGGTTCGATATGAATATCGGATGCATGGGTAGTAAAGCCATGAACAAGTAAAGAGTTCAAGAATTTAACTATAGGCACATCGTCGCCTGCATCTGCATCCTCAAGCTGCTGTACTGCCTGAGTTGTAGGTATATCAACAGATACATTGGCCTGTGCAGCTGCACTCTTGGCTGAAACCTCTGCATAGTAAAGGTCGATAGCCTTTGTGATGTTTGACGTCTCTGCAAGGTATACTTCAAGAGTCATACCTGTTGTCTGGCGAACATCCTCAACAGCATAGAAGTTAAGCGGGTCACTCATAGCAACAGTAAGCTTACCCTCGTCCTCTGCTATAGCTATCATGTTATACTTTACGGCAAGCTGCTTCGGTATGCGGGCAACAGCGCTTGTATCTATCTTAAAGTTGTCAAGCTTTATAATCTGAAGACCCATTCTCTTGCCGAGTGCATCAAGAACTTCCTTTTCAGATATATATCCGAGCTCTACAAGGATCTGACCGAGCTTCTTAGAACGGTCCTGTTTCTGTATAGCTAAAGCTTGTTTTATCTGATCATCAGTTATATAGCCATACTCTTTGAGCATCTCGCCGATAGGCATATTTCTCATAATACTTGTCCCTCGCTAGTACAAAATTTCGTTAAACACTAGTATACGCTTATAAATCCCAAAAATCAACATTTTAGTATTAATTATATGTTAAATAAAAGATACACACAAAAAATTAAGAGATAGACATAATTAAGAGGTCAACATAATTAAGAGATCGACATAATTAAGAGATCGACATAACTAAGAGGTTCAAAAAAAAGAGAGGTCCACAAAAAAGTGAACCTCTTTACTCCGTGCCACTAATTCACCGGCCTGACCTGGAAAGCCCCGCTGTCATTTAAGTAGGCCTCTTTATCACCCACGCGATAACTGTATTCGGTTATTACATTGCCGTCTAAAGTAAACTGAACATATCCATCCTTAGAGGAATCGTTAGTTACTTCCGTATTGGCATCTTCCGAAACCGAAGCCCAGAATTCATCGTCGTAAGATGTTTCATCAGTACCCAAGCTTTCTCCGCTTTTATACAAAGCTGAAATCTCCGCTGTTATGCAATCCTTTACCGTTTTAGCAGCTGACAGGATTTTAGTGTCCTGGGCCTTGTCAACCCACTTCAGGAGACTCGGAACAAGTATAGCTGCAAGAATGGCAATTATAACTATAACAATCACTATCTCAATCAGAGTGAAACCCTTGCTGTTCTTCGAAAGTTTCAAAAAAACCGCCTCCTGTATCAATCTTCCCGTATCAATCTTTGTTTGTCGCTTTGATTATACAGGCGAAAGGTAAAATAGTCAAGAATTTAACAAATTTCTTCATTATATTATTTATTTTTTGTGTATTTTAACAACAATCCCGAGCTGTTTATGTGTTATTTCATGATTTTTCAAAACGTGACCTTATGCTTTCCAGAACCTTCTTTTCAATTCTTGATACATAAGATCTCGATATACCCAGCTCATTTGCAACCTCTCTTTGGGTTTTAGCGGCATGATTGTTTAATCCGTACCTCATGATTATTATCTTCTTTTCCCTCTCATCCTCAATCTCCTCTACAAATTTAAGCGCTTGTTCCGTTTTCAGTTTCATCTCCACATTTTCAGCCAGATTAAGATCATCACACACAACATCCATTACAGTAAGTGGATTGCCCTCCGAGTCTAAGTCTATCGGCTCTCCTAAAAGTATATACTGATCCTTATTTTTCTTGGATCTGAAATACATCAATATCTCATTCTCTATACAGCGGGCAGCATATGTAGCAAGCTTGGCACCCTTTGAAGCATCAAAGGAGTTTATCCCCTTTATGAGCCCTATAGTTCCTATACTTATCAGGTCATCCTGGTCACTGTAATTTGAATAATACTTCTTTATAACATGGGCAACCAAGCGCAAATTGTGACTTATAAGCTTATCCTTTGCATCCTTTCTCTCAATATCGCTGAAGTCATTGCTGTTCATAATCTCCAGATACTTCATTTCATCCTCTTTGCTCAGTGGTTTAGGAAATGACCCGGCGGAAGAGATATGAAGGGCAAAAAAATAGAGATATCCCAAAAGATTAAAAAAGGACATGAACATAAAAACACCTCATAAATTAAGTTATCCCTTAATTCTATGAGGTGTCTTACTTTGTCTATTCTGTTTTTATGGATTAAAAGAGTAGCAATATCTTCCGCCGGTGAAGTTGCCGAACTTATACTTTGTACTGGCAGATTCACACATAACATAAACTTTGTCATCTTTAAGAAGCAATTCCTCCGCCATTGGAGCAAGAGTCCAATCCTTTTCCAGATGTGCCGAGTCGAGGTAGTAAAGCGGTATCGCATGGGAATCCGAAGTTATAAAGGTCCTGTCGCGATTTGCATTCTCTGAAAGGGGAAGCTTTACGGGATTTGAATACACCTTAACATGGGACGTAGACAGGCCGTAGGATGTTGAGATAAGTATATTGCCGTCAACAAAGCACATGCCCTGCGCATTATCCGTAATGGAGTAAGCGAGCTCCGGTATCTTATCTTCCAATCCCAATTCTTTCGTCTCATCGAGTTTAAAGACAGTCATTACAGCCTGATTAAAGTCTCCGCTGTCAGTCTCCATATGGTGAGACTTCGGGGTCTCATAATCTTCGGCAATGTAAAACTCTCCGACGTACAGATAGCCATCTTCCACATGAACAAACGCAGGTCCTGTCTGAGGATCAAAGGTACCTATAGTTTTTACGGTATCATTCTTGTCGTCCAATACGGCTTTCAGGCTGTAAACATTTATCTCCTCACCTGTAGCCATATAGACAAAATCCCCATATACAGCAACACCGCCCGCATGTGCCAGATCCGGTTTGCCGTCGCTTTTAATCAGTTGTACGAAGTCTTTTGAAGGATTTTCCCCCTGCTTGTCATCGAATTTATATATACGCGAAGCTGTTCCGTCAGCCATATATCCACAGACTAAATACTTTGATTCATCCTCCACATATGTTATACCCTGCGGAACAAAGCCGTCTGAAAGACCGGGAATTAAAAACTCCTTCTCGGAAACCGCATAGAACTCTCTGTATGACACCCGTTGATATACATTGAAACCAAGGATAACGGTAACCACCGTCAAACATATGATTATGATAAATATACCCAATACTTTACCGACCTTTTTCAGTTTATCCATGTATACACCCCTTTGCATCTTTTATATAAATACTTCTACATAATTATATAATGCAAAGGGGTGTTTTTTCAAGCGATGCGGTGCTTATTACCTAGGTATGAGCAGCATCGTCTCTTCTGTTATCATTTCTTCTGTAAGTGAATTCTCTGTAATAACCGAATTAACCGTTGTGTTATAATGTCTTGCTATATCCCATATACTCTCCCCTTTTGTAGCAAAATATATGGTCACTGCAGCGCCGTCGTCCGTAGCCGGCTTATCCTCCTCCGACGGCGTTATATCGGTTACAAGTTCCACCTTACTCTTCTCAAAAATATTGGCACGGATAGATATCTCCAAAGCAAGTTCAACGGAACCGTCCCCTGTGCTTGAGGATTTGCTTCCTACTGCGCGGACACACGGCACGCAAAATGCTTCACCGGAAAAACCGACCTCTTTACTATACTTAAAATCTATACTCTGTTCGAAGAAAGAGTAACCGTTCTCAGCCGAAGAACCTATTACACCCACATTTGCAGTTCCGTATATTTCAACTCGGTTTTCGCTCGTTCTGTATGATGAAGTTATGTCATAGCACCAAACATCGAGCACTTCCTCAAAGCCGCTGACAGAACTGTTTATACTCTTTCTCACTACCGTTGTTTCATCCACTTTTTCATAGAATTTAAGCACAGGAGAAACATTACGCTCCAGACAAACCGGTTGCTCAGTGCAATACGCATCCGTTATTCCTTCAAACTCGATTTCCTTATACGCATGCATCTCTGCCATGAGCTTGGCGCTTATATCAAGAAGCCTGTATTCGCCGCCCCCATCGGTTTTCGGTATCACGTTCAATTGCGTAACGTGTAATTGTGTATCTATTATTTCATTTTCATCAAGACCGACGGCATCCACAATTTGACTTACGGGAAGCCTGAGATCATAATTTTCTATCGCACCCGGACTTCTTGTTTTATAGCTTATCGATATAAGCAAGTCGCCTTTGACGAGCGCTTTATCTTTTATAACCTTTACCTCATTTACCATTGCATACGAACTTGCGCGTATCAGAGAGCCTACCGCAGGTCTGTCTTTCAGTGTTTCCACCTGAGTAACAGAGAAAAATCTGCCCGCGTCTGCAACAGAACTTGCCACCTTAAGTTTCTGAGTGCGCCTCTCGATGCACTTTGACAGATCACCGGTTATTACATTGCACTCATCCCTGTTACCTGCGAAAAAACATAAGCTGACTGCTCCGTGGACATCGATCCTTCTCTTATTAACTGCCCTGCAGTTTATATATCCGGTTCTCACGGTGCAATTTACAAATACATTATTGCCCAACTCGGAGGATTCTATGTACTTTGCAAAAGGCAGACTCTGTTCATATGTATTGAGTTCTTCCTCTTCATCCACATATAAAATCCTGACCGTAACAGAACCCTCAGCTTGGATTCTGGATCCTGACGATGACACCGATGCAACTCCCGGTACTGCTATGCACTTTATGACCTTTTGTATGTCGTTGCAATAATCCGGTAGTGTTATATCGCAGTCAATAGGCTGCTCAACTGTATTGCAGGTGCTTTCCGCATAAACAGATATATTCTGCCTTGTAAGCTTCAATTCTTCCATTTACAAGTTCCTCCATTGACAAATTTAGTTATAAAAATATATGTCAAAGAAGGCTATGTTATTACAAAACATATGCTTTTCGTCTTAATCCGTTATACCGAATATTCGTTTTAAAATTCCTTTCAAACCCTTAGGGCTGTGTACAACTACAATTTTCATAAAACCACCCTTTCCATAGCCTGACGTCGCAAATTTGAACCGTCAGGCTTTCTTTACATCATTCTATGAAAAAGGCATAAATGAGGTTACAAAACGAAAAAATCAGCTATATTTTCCGCAAATCCATGGTATAATTAGTCCATGATGGAGCGATAAGTCGATAAATATAGATTTGCAGAAACGAAAAGAGGTATATATGAAAAACAAGAAATCAGAGATAGTATTGTATGTCATAATCTGTTTATTATTATCTAATATTTGTTGGTATTTTGCTTACAAATTTATGGAAGAAGTAATAGGTTTTATAGCTATAATGCTTGGTAGTTGTATGCCAATGATTTTAGCTCTTATTTTTATTAAAATTTTTAATGGTGATTATAAAGAATTAGGATTCAGACTTAATATAAAAAAATCTTGGAAAATCTATTTGTTATCATTTGTAATTTCAGTTTTATTGGCTTATGGCGCTGTACCGTTAATGTTATTAATATTTAACGGAAATGTATCAATAGACTTTACACAAAGAACACTTATGATGTTAGCTGTAACACCAATCATGGGAATAATATCATCTATTGAGATGATGGGAGAAGAAATCGGTTGGATCGGTTATTTATATCCTAAATTTGAAAAATATAACGGTACTGTTTTAGCATGTATTATACTTGGTATAATCAGAGGTTTTTATCATTTCGGACTTATAGCAGTTACAGATTTTCCGATACATGGTTTAATTGAATTAACAGCCTCAAATGTACTCTTAGCTTTCGTGATGGTTTATCTTTTTAAGAAGAGTAAATCCTTGTTTCCTGTTTGCTTATTACATGTATACTTAAATATTTTTCCGATAATTTTAGTATATGAAAACAGCTGGTATTATACATCTATATCTCCGATGGTTATTAGCATGTTGCCTGCAGTTATAATATCAGCATGCACTATTTATTTAATGAAAAAGCAAGGTTTAATAGAAT